>JACKCO010000003.1:0-364260 GCA_020633995.1 Campylobacterota bacterium
AACTCTCCATATCTAAAATTGACTAGGATCCTTTATTCAGGAATTTTCCATATATTTCAAAGATAATTTAATTTTTTCGCCTCTCATTTGCTGAACATGGGATAAATGATACACCCATATTTTGGAAATTACAATACCCAATTTAAACTTTTTTAAAATTTCTTACATCTTTCCCTTAAATACATACATTTTAGTCCTCACTGAAAATCAAAAAGCTCAGTATGGGTAACTCCATAATAGCCTCTAGTAAAGCAAATCCAAAAAATCGTTTATCAATGATACACCTTTATGCTACACATAGAAGAAACATTATTTTTATTAAAACTTTAGAAAGAAAAACTATGAAAGTTCTAACAATCGGTGGAGCAACGCGAGACCTTTTTCTGGAATGTGAGGGCACCGACATCATGACAATCAGCAGGGAAACAGAACGTCGTCATTATATGCTTTTTGAATCCGGACAAAAAATAGAAGTTGATAACATTGCATACCATACGGGTGGCGGTGGAACCAACTCAGCGGTCTCATTTGCTCGCCTCGGGTTTGATGTAGCCGCTTTCTGCTGTTTAGGTAATGATTATGACGGCAAAAAGATAACCCAGACATTAGAAGAAGAAAATGTCTCTTCAGAGTTTATCTGTATTTCCGACCAATATACAACGGGACGCTCATTCATTATTAACTCACAACAAGGTGAACGTACAATCTTTGCACATCGTGGAGCAAACAGTTTTTTAAAACTAAGTGATATCCCTAAGGACTACTTAAAAGAATGCACCCAACTCTACATTACCTCTTTAAGCAATGAATCAGCAAAGCTGCTTCCTGAAATTTGTACATTCGCCAAACAACATAATGTTCCCATAGCCATAAATCCAGGAACAAGCCAATTAAAATATGGTCTATTTACCCTTAAAGACTCACTTACAAATATTGACATACTCATCATGAACGGTGTTGAAGCAAAACTTTTCATGCTCGCGCTAACCGAAACTGACAACTCATACAAACAGGCCCTAGAAAGCTCCCATCCTCGTCCATCGAGTTACTCCGATCAAAATAGAAACGAGCCCTATCTTGTTACACAGCCACTTTTATATGAAGACTTTTGCTTTAGCACACACAAATTTTTCAAGCAAGTCATGAACTTTGGCCCCAAAATAGTTGTCATAACCAATGGCTGCAATGGGGTTTATGTAGCAGCAGAAAAAACAGTTTTTTTCTGCCCAAGCCTTGAGATTGATGTAGTAGACTCTGTCGGGGCAGGAGACTCGTTTGGATCAGCTTTTGTTGCAAGCTTGATGTACAAGCAAAGCATTGAAGACGCACTCCGTGCCGGAATCGCAAACAGCGCTTCAGTCTTATCACAATTAGGCGCAAAAACCGGACTCCTAACAAAAGACGAACTACAACAAGCAACACAAAAATTGCCTAAACAAAAAGTACAAACTTTTGACCTGTAAACTTTGATGGCCATATTCAGTTATATCAATTCCTTGATAAAGACACTCAGCAATAGAACTTACCTGTACATCACCATCTCTGATGACAAGCTTGCTATCTATCACCTACTCAGACGCAAACTGTCGCTCACCACACATAACCACCAAATAATACCTTTAAATAATACTCAAGTTTATGATGAGAAAATTTACAACCTAACAAGCCTAAAGGATTATGTTTCAACCTTTATAATCAAAAACAAACTCAACAACCCCTGTACTTTCGTCTTTATTGATACACACAGCAAAGCTATGCAACTGCTGACCCTTCAGTTAACACTTATGTTGAGCAAGGCGCCTCTTAACCTAGAATTCATAACAACAACTCCAATCATGACAAATGACAAGCCCGGCTACCTCTCTTCTTTGTCACAACAAAAAAACTTACTTCAACTACTATGTCCCTCATGGCATACCCAGATACTGCCGTGGGCTACCAGCTTTGTACTAACACTGACCATTGGCCTGACGGTATTACACAACGTCAAAAAGAACACAAAAAAGCAACATGATCAAACAATTGAATTGCTCACACAAAAGCAAACTGAGTCAGATCCATTACGCTCACAACTCTCAGCATTTCATAAAATAAAAAAAGAAAACACCGAGTTAGAGCAACGCCTGAGCAAGGCACAACGTATTAAAAAAAAGATGCTCACCCATCTGCAATTCTTGATTGATATTGCCCAACAATTGCCAGAAAGCAGTAGGCTAATCTCTCTACAAATCGGAAGAAAACAAATAGTTACAAAAAACAAAAGTACCAAGCCCCACTGTCATCACTATGACCCGACAAAAAAAGAAAGCCAAGGCGCCCTAAAAGCCAAAAAAGCTCACGCCAACACTCCCTTTCTTATTGAAGGGTATGCCGCCTCTTCAACCACACCCGCTCAATACGCAGATAATCTAGGATCGTGCAAATCCATACAATCCTGCGAACTTATAGCGGTGAAAAAACAGAAAGGAAAGTCCCGCCCAAATCAATTCCGCTACAAACTCTCTGGCAAACTTGTGGCATAAGAAACAAAATCCTCTGGAAAATCAAGCCTGATTAACGACACTTTTTATTTGTACAGCCCCATTGCTGCTTAACGTTTTTTCTGCTATCATGGTGCATGCAAATAGCATTTTGACAACACATGAAGAAGGTGCAAAATAATACAAAATGCACAGCATAAACAAAGTAAGTTTAACCCTTTTACCCAGAACGATGCTTTCAGTGCAGTAAATTCGCATACTGCAAACATCGTGCTGCAAAGGACCTTTTTATGTTGAAAAACAAAAACATCATGTATCAAACACTGCTCATGCAAGAGCTGGTGGACAATGAACTCAACCTCAGCAATGACAAAAAAGCTGAACTCGACCAACTCTATGAAGATTTTGGTCAAAAATTTCAAGTAGGAAAAATCATCACAGGTAAGGTACTATCCAAAGAAGGTAACGGTGTTACCGTTAGTATCGATTACAAATCTGATGGCTTAATTCCCTCATACGAGTTTTCTGACTACGAGATCAAAAAACTTGGTATTGGTAACGATATTGAAGTTATTTTGGATCGCCTTGAAGACGAAAGTGGCTCTGTTGTCCTTTCGTACCAGAAAGCAAAATCACTCAAAGCTTGGGAAAAAATTGCAACACTTGCAAACAACGATGAACCAGTTCGTGGCATCGTTACACATAAGGTTAAAGGCGGTTTAAGTGTCGACATTGGCATCCCAGCATTTTTGCCTGGCTCACAAGTTGACACACAACGCGTAACTGACTTTGATCAGTTTGTTGGTCAAGAAGTTGTATGCAAAATCCTAAAAATCAACAAGAAACGTGGCAACGTTATAATTTCACGCAGAAAGTATCTTGAAGAGCAACGCTTTGAAGATCGCAAGAAAGCACTCGAGTGCATTAAAGAAGGTGAGATTGTACAAGGTATTGTTAAAAACATTACCAGCTACGGTGTATTTGTTGACGTTGGAGGAATCGATGGCTTGCTGCATATCACCGACATGTCGTGGGGCCGCATCTCTCACCCAACCGAACTTGTTAAAATTGGCGACAACATCAGTGTCAAAGTCATTTCATTTGATAAGCAGAATGAAAAGATTTCACTAGGTATGAAGCAACTAACCCCAAATCCTTGGGAAAATGTTGCCCAGAAGTATCCGATCGGCAATAAAGTTAAAGGTCGCATTTCAAGCGTCACTGACTACGGCTTGTTTGTTGAAGTTGAAAAAGGTGTTGAAGGCCTCGTTCACATTTCAGAAATATCATGGACTGAGCGCATTGCAAACTTATCTAAGTATTACAACGTTGGTGATGAAATAGAAGCACTCGTTGTAGCTCTAGACAAGGATAATCGCAGAATGTCACTCAGCATCAAGCAAATGAAAGAAGATCCTTGGAAAGCGATTAGTGAGCAATTCAAAGTTGGCGATAGCATTGAAGGTAAAATTACCAACATTACAGACTTTGGCTTGTTCGTACAGCTTGCAGAGGGTGTTGATGGCCTTGTACATATTTCAGATATTTCATGGACTGATCACGTTTCACATCCAAGCGATCGCTACAAAAAGGGCGACACAGTAAAAGCAACCATCTTAGCTATTGACTCTGAAAATCGTAAAGTCTCGTTGGGCATCAAGCAACTTGAGCAAAATCCATGGACACAGGTTGCCCAAGACTATAAAGTTGGCGATATGATTGAAGGTACCGTTTCTAAAATTACTAACTTCGGCGCTTTTGTAAAACTTGAGCCAAGCGGCATAGAAGGCCTTGCACACATCTCAGAACTTGCAGATAAAGAAATTGCAAAAGTAGAAGACATTCTTAAAGTTGGACAAAAAGCAACATTTAGAATCATCAAAGTCAGCCCTGAAGAACGCAAGCTTGGTCTCAGCCTTAAAGAGCCTAAAGCTCAACAACGCACATCAGAAGGTGAGCAGGTAGCTCAAGAGAGCGAAATCGTTGCTAAGCCTAAACAGACAAGAGCTCCAAAGGATGACGTCAAAAAAACTGCAGCTGCAAAAACAACTGCTCGTGAAGGTGTACGTGGCACATTGCAACAAGCACTCGAAGAACATGCTGCAAAGATGAAAGACGACGTCCCAGCTGATTCTGAAAAGAAAGACGAAGAATAATGATGGAAAATACACTTGCAATTATTAAGCCTGATGCGGTTAAAGCTAAAAATACTGGCAAAATCATCGACCGTATAGAACAAGAGGGCTTTAACATTATCGAAATGAAAAAAATGCATCTGCAACGTAAAGACGCTGAAGCATTTTATGCGGTGCACAAAGATCGCGGTTTTTTTGGTGAACTGGTTGATTTTATGTCATCAGGTCCAATTGTAGTCATGGCTCTTGAAAAAGAAAATGCTATCGCCGCGTGGAGAGACTTGATGGGGGCTACTGATCCTGCAAAGGCCGCTGACAATACAATTCGTAAGTTGTTTGGCGCCAATGTTGGCGAAAATGCAACACACGGCTCAGACGCACCAGATACAGCAAGAGAAGAACTCAATTTCTTCTTTCCTAATCTTAGCTAAATAAAAAAAGGCCCTCCAAGTTTGGAGGGCCTTTTTTTATAGGCAATTCAATCAAATAATTCGTAACAAATAAAAAGGAGAAAAACTCATGACCATGACAAGAAGTTTAATCTTGCTCACCTCCTTACTACTTTTTATTCCCGATGCTCAATCTGCCGAAAAGCGTAAGTCAAATAAAAAGGATCACCCTTCTGTAGGCGCGACAATCAAGCGTAAGTGTATACTCAACGGCGCGCCACTCCTACCAAATACCAGTTATCAAGCAACTCCCAAAGAAGCCCTAAACAAAGCAGCTCATGTCCTTGAAAGCCTCTTTAGTGAATGCCCAGAGTGTACCTTCTCTCAGTACAACAGGCACCCTCACACCGTAGTACCATCTGAAGCTAATCTCGTATGCACGGGGTGCCGTATAAAATTTACAAAAGGGGACCTTGTAACACTCACTGCACGATCGATCATCAATAACCTGAGCATACGATCAAACGAACCACATGGTATTTATTGCCAAAGATGCTGTGAATTCAGACATACTGGCCTTGAATCTGTTCAACACTGCATCCTGCACTACTCCCCCCAAGATCTAGTACTGCTGCAAGAAGGTAAAACTATAGAATATTTTGTAGATTTATTTAATAAAACTCGAAAAAGTATCTGTCGGCATTGTATGATGCAGGCATACCTTTTATTACAAGACTTCCTTACTGACATCAAAAACTATGGGTTCATTGCGATTCTTTCAGAATCAATCGCCTTTTGTGCAAGAGGGGGTAATCTGTCAACATACCGCCCAGGCATTGAGCACCTGCTCACCATTCCGGGTATTAGCTCGACTATAACAGGGCTTCAAAATGTAGTACTTAATACCCCAGACCTCAACTGCAAAGATCTTTCCCGTAAAGCTACTCATGCGTTGCTAGCAATGGCTATCACATCATCATATGTGGCAGCAGGCTTCACCATTCAAAAGCAAAAAAATCCTCTACCAACGCCACTAACCATACTTGTAGCATTTGGTTTATGGCTTCATCAAACAATGGTACAAGAAGACCTCAACGGTGAATTGCACAAATTTTGCTATGCAAAAATACAGCTCTTGCTGGCTATAACCGCCACATTTTATCTACTGGGGCTAGGTACATTACTCTCTTAGACATATAAAAAAAGTCCCCCGGGTTTTCTTTCGGGGGACTAAAACTAGAAGATACTATTATTAAAAAAAGCTACTTACAACCACACGCTTCTTTTGCAAGTTCATAATTTTTTTCAACCTGTTTCCAGTCAATAACACTCCACCATGCGGTGATATAATCAGGACGCTTGTTTTGATATTTGAGGTAATAGGCGTGCTCCCAAACATCTAGTCCCATTATTGGAAAAAGTCCATCCTCAAACGTCGCATCTTGATTTCCCGTCGAGCTGACCACTAGCTTACCATTGCTGTCTACACATAGCCATGCCCAACCACTACCAAATCTACTTTGTGCAGCTTTATTAAATGATTCTTTGAGAGCATCAAATGAACCAAGATCCTTGTCAATTTTGCTCGCAAGTTCGCCAGATGGCTGCCCACCTCCATTGGGACTCATTACTTTCCAAAAGAGGGAGTGATTAAAATGTCCGCCACCATGATCACGCACTTTACTTGCAAGCTCTTCAGGCATGCCGCCAAGTGAACTCAGCAATTCTTCAAGTGTCTTACCATGATACTCAGTGTGAGGCTCAAGTGCTTTATTCAAATTACTAACATAAGCCTGATGATGCTTTGTATGATGCAACTCCATGGTTGGTGCATCAAGGTGAGGCTCAAGTGTGTCATACGCGTAATCAAGCTGTGGAAGACTATATGGATATTTATAATCTGAAAAGTGCTGTTTTTTAAAGCACGTCTTGCAAGACCATTTGGTCCAACATTTTTTGACAGGACAACCACCACACATAAAATAAAGCGCTGCCCACAAGCCTACAATACCTACCACAAAACCAATTAAAAACGGGCACATTTTCATAAAATCCCCTCACAGAAAAGGTTACCTAATAAACAATTACTGCAAGTGAATATAGAATCAATAGCGTGCAAATGCAACTTAAATTGGTTTCAATATAGATATTTTATCAACAACGCAAGTCCCAGATTAAACATACATCCCCAGACAATATCTACTGTTAATAATGAAATGTTTGAGTGGGCCATAACCGCAAAATTTGTACATGCATAAATCCCATACGTGATCAATCCCCAAAATAGTCCATACATGCACGAAGTAATCCAGGAACATCTCTTCAGATATGGAAGCAAAAAGACAAGCTGACCAGAAACTACCAGCACCCAAACAGCCACGGCTGCAAACCAATGAAGCGCCCCCATCTGGGTAGCTGGACGCATTAACGGCCCATAATTTGTTTTATAAAAATCGCTAGCAACAACACCAATCCAAACCAGCTCAACGGTCGCTGCAACACAACAAAGCGCTAAAAATCTGATACCAGCATAAAGAAACGTCATTCTCATACGAACTCCCTTTTTTATTTATCGTATAAATGACTGAGAAAGAAAAAGCTAGATTTTTTTCATTCGGCCAAGCAACGCCTGAAAGTCACGTGGTAATGGACAGGTATAATGATATTTCTTACCACCATATTCAAACTCAAGCGTTTGAGCATGCAATGCCTGACGAGCAATAAGTTTTGATTTGCTACCGTATAGCCCATCACCTACGATGCTATGTCCCAGCGCAGTCATGTGAACACGAATTTGATGGGTCCGACCAGTTACAATTTTTGCCTCTACTAAAGCAAAATCTTGAAAATATTCAAGAACCCTGTAGTACGTTAACGCAGGCTTGCTTGCAAAACCCATATGTGACATACGTTGCGGTTGCATTGGATTTCTACCAATCGGATAATCAATTTTACCTTCTTGAGGAGGATTTCCGTGAACAAGCGTGACATATGTCTTATTCATGGCACGGTCTTTAAACATGGCTGCCAAGTCAGTTTGAGCTTTGCGGTGACGTGCAACCAGCAAAAGCCCGGACGTCTCTCTGTCAAGGCGATGCACAATCCCAGGACGAGCAGGATCATCAAAGTCACTAAATTCCTTGTACCGCGCAAGCAAACCATTAACTAAAGAAACCTCATCTTTGCTACTTCGAGCTTGGTGAACAAGAAGCCCCGCAGGTTTGTTAACCACGATAAAGTCTGGCTGCTCATCAATAATTTCAAATTTAACGTCTGCTGGCTCAGAGTTTGGCTGCCAGTAACGAAACTCAATAGTGACGTGATCATTTAGTCGGATGGTTGTACCCGTCTTGCTGACAATCCTTTTGTTGACACTAACGCATCCTTCTTTAATCAAATCTTGCAAATAAGAACGTGAGTGGTCGGGAAATTTACCAAGCAAAAACTTATCCAGACGAAGTCCAGAATCTTGCTCTTGATCACAAATAATGAAACTTGGTGTTTTCTGAGCACCATTAATCATAACTACTTCACCATAACTAAAGATAAACATATACTGGTTACTTTCCCGTGGTTGCGGGATAAAGCCCCATACCCAAAAAAAGTAATTGTCTTTTATTATACATAATTTTATATTAGTTGTAAATTTAGCAAGCAACAAAAAGTGTGCTATAATCGCATTTGTATACCAACATCACGTCCAAAAACACGAGAGTATCAGCGTTAACGGCTAGTCTAGAGCGAGGCCTTCTATGTTAAAAATTACTGAAATTATTAATCAAATTGTCGATAATATTTCAAGCATCCTCAAAGAGGATAGTCCTCTAGGCAAGGACCTCTGGAGAACGCTGACCCAGCAACACCCTGCTGATATTGCCATGATCATCAGCAAGCTGGACGACGACAAGCAAATCAAACTTTGCAAAAAATTACCCCGTGATTTACAGGGGGTAGTTTTTGAAAAAATTCCTTCTACGCTGCAGGCAGAATTACTAATAAAATTTAATACTGACGAAGCAGCCTTTATCATGAAAGGCCTTCATGCCGATGATTTGATCGACCTTTTTGAACATTTATCAGATCACGATTTAATCAAATACCTCAAGCTACTGCAGACCAAACAGCGTAGCCAGCTTATTTCGCTTCTGAACTTCCCCCCAAATTCCGCCGGCTCTCACATGCACAGTGACGTCATCACGTTACAGGAAAATTTTACTGTTAAAAAAAGTATCGCTTTGCTTCAACGTATGGAGCTACAAACAGAGCTTTTTGAGCGAATTTATGTAACCAACAAAAATAATATTTTGATTGGCTATATCACCCTTGAACAACTTGTTTTAAATAAACCAGAAACCCCCCTTTCAGAAATTATCCATCTCAACGAGCTTCAGGTGTATGCTTACGAAGACCAAGAAGAAATTGCAAGCCAAATGCGCCACTATGATTTGCTGTATGTACCTGTAGTAGACGAAAAAAATCATTTCTTAGGTGTCATAACCGGGGACGATGTTTTTGACATTATCGAAGAAGAAGGCGAAGAAGATTTATATAAAATATCTGGGCTTTCTCCCGCAAAGGACGGTTATTTTGCTACACCTGTTACAACTTTAATCAGACAACGTAGCGCTTGGCTCGTGCTACTCCTAATATTCCAAAGCTGCTCAAGTTTCATTCTCTCACAATACCAAGACCTACTTAACAAATATGGCATGATAGCGGTATTTCTAACTATGCTCATTGGTACTGGTGGAAATGCTGGCAACCAATCCGCAACATTAGTCATTCGTGGTTTTAGCACACGCGAAATGAATCGACGCAATACATTACAAGTGCTGCGACGTGAGTTTGGCATGTCTTTAGTTATTGCCTCACTTCTTGTATTTGTAAGCTTTGGCCGTGTTTATTGGGCATACAACAATCTATTAGGCGCTTTAACTGTTAGTTTCTCTTTATTCCTTATTGTCATCACATCAATGACCCTAGGGACCCTAATACCTATCCTACTTGAACGTTTCGATTTTGACCCAGCCCACTCTGCTGCACCTTTTTTAGCAACCCTTATGGACGTACTTGGTGTGCTAATTTACTGCTTTATTTGCAGTAAAATACTACAATAGATAGGCTAGTAAGCTTTATCCACAACCTTGTGCTTTCAATACTACCTAGAACTCAAACAAATCTTTATCTTTTTTCTCCTTTTTTTGTTGACAAAGCTCGGCCAATCCTATAAATTTCTTCACATGGTGAGCGAGCCGCTAGCTCAGTCGGTAGAGCAACAGCCTTTTAAGCTGTGGGTCGTAGGTTCGAGTCCTACGCGGCTCACCATTCTTTTGAAATTGTACGTCCCCATCGTCTAGTCGGCCTAGGACTCAGGATTTTCATTCCTGCAACAGGGGTTCGAATCCCCTTGGGGACGCCATTTTACGTCATCGGCGTACTCTAGTGTCATAATTCAAATAGTTTTTTGTATATCACAGACGTATTTTTTACTGCCTAAATTCTGTAAATAACTAATAAATTCAGTTATAAAATTTTGTTTTAAAAGTTAGAATTTTATTATTTATAAACGCTTGATTGAAGGTCTCATAATGAAATCTATAAAAAATATTACTTCATTAATGATTGTAGGATTGCTGCTCGTTGATACAAGCTTTGCATATACCGATGCTGAGCTTCGACTGGCAAAATGTATTAAAAAATTCGACAGATCTGATTCAAAATTAATACAAACAGCTGAAAAAGGTAGTTTGAAGGATCTGAAAATCGCTTTAAATGATTCCGGAGTCAAGATTAACGAAGTAGGTCAACTATCCGGCATGACAGCATTGATGTATGCTAGTAGAAATGGTAATAAAGATATGGTTGCATTGCTTCTTAATAAGGGCGCTTGTCCTCATGTTAGAAGTCGCTGGGGTGATAATACAGCTTTAAGAGAAGCCGTAAAAGGAAACCATAAAAAAATTGTAAAACTACTACTTGATACACCTTCTAAAAATAGTGATCTACTTAGGCTTAGCCTTGGATATGCTTTGATAGAAGCCGCTAAAAATGGCTATCAAGATATAGTAGAGTTGCTTCTTGCTAATGGCGCCGATCCTAACGTTAAAGGTGATCCTGACGCCCAGAGTTGCATAACATCCACTACGGCTTTGATAGAAGCTTCTGGCCAAGGCCATACAAACATTGTCAAGCTGCTTCTTTCTAAAGGTGCCAATCCTAATATTGAAACGAGTGCAACATCCACTACCGCTTTACACCAAGCCTCTAGCCAAGGCCATACAGATATCGTCAAATTACTTCTTGCCAATAATGCTGATCCTAACATTAGAAATATATGGGGCGCTACAGCTTTGGAACTTGCTAAACGTGAAAAACATAAAAAAATTATTGCACTGTTTAAAGGATCTACCGTAGCTTTAGACGATGCACTCATGAGTGCCATAGTAAATGGCGATGCCAAAGCTGTTAAAGCTCATATTGATGCGGGCGCTAACGTTAATACTAGGGATGGGAATAATAATCCTGCTCTTAATAAAGCTGCGGAAAAAGGCTATACCGAAATTGTTCGTATTCTCATAGATGCAGGCGCAGATGTTAACGCTACGGACGCGTTCGGTTTAACAGCACTCTTTTTTGCTATAGACAAAGGCTATGTTGAAACTGTAAAAATTCTTATGGCTAAAGGCACGGCTCAAGACAGCAAGGGCTTGGAAGATGCTTTTATGAGTACTGTATACAGAGGTAATGCTGAATTGGTGGAAGCCCTTCTAAATGAGAGGGCTAGTAGTATGCGCAAAGATACTCTAGAAACAGCCTGTATGATGACCAGAGACAAACGAATTATTAATGCTATTAAAGAAGTTCTACAATAATCAAAGCTGGCCTGTTTGAAACAGATTACCAGTAGGCCAGCTTTTTTGTTATTCATGTGACTTCGTCTTGGTTTTTAGATGCTTGTGAAGAATAAACTATTACTCATTCTTTTCGCTGTTATTCAAACAACCTCAGCATTCAATAACAAAAAGATAGCTGAATATTTGCAAAACAAAAAAGATTTCAGCGGAGCAATACTTATCTCGCATAAAAATTCAGTTATTTTCAAGCAATATTACGGATTTGAAAATCGAGAGCTTAAAATAGCCAACAACAGCAAAACACAATTTCCCATAGCATCTAATACCAAAATTTTCACAGCAACCGCTATTATGCTTTTGCAAGATAAAAAATTATTGCAAGTAACCGATAACATAAGCAAATACATTCCTGAAGCTCATAATTTTACATCTGTAACTATACACCATTTATTAACGCATACTTCTGGCATACCCTGTTATTATAAAAAATGGGCTGATATTTGCTCCTGTAAAAATTTAGACAACATAATTAGGCAAATAAGCACATGGCAACAAGAATTTATACCGGGCTCATCATATCAATACTCAAACACCAATTACTTATTGCTAGCTCATATTATTGAAAAAGTTTCTGGACTGCCATACTATGATTTTTTGATGAAAAATATGTTTCATCCATTGAATATGCACAACACTAACAGCGTCAGCACTGATGACATTACCAAAATAGCTCGTGGATACATCTCAAACAACAATAATATTACTAAATCACCCCTGATCACAAGCCCACTAACGTTAATCGGCAATGGGGACTTATGCGTCAGTTTAGATGACCTGCACATTTGGCTAAAAGCACTCTTCTCATCAAAGATTATCACCAAACCGAGTCTTGATATTTTAGCAGCAAAACAAACAGCACTCAGTCAACACAGTACCCGTGCTCATGGTTATGGCTGTTTTATTGATAAAAAAGACAATAAAACGGTTGTTGAACATACAGGGGCTTTAATTGGATTTTTATCAAAGTTCATGGTTTTCCCTGATGATGATATCATGATCATCATTTTGACAAATGTAGAAAATTTAGAAATATTTTCTGAAATTGAAAAACAGATTCCTAATATGCTTTTTTCTGATGGTGAATAAAATACTGCTCAAGGTATTTTGATCAGCAAAAATCAAACACTTGAATTATCTCAAGCTTTTTTGCTACCGTTGACAAAGTCAAGCATATGACTTTTAAAATTGTCTTTAAAGTAAAATAAGGGGAGAACCATCGATGGAAAACAATAATAATAAAAATAACAAAAACGATAACAAGCCGTCATCAATGTTTACCATGCCAAACACCTCTATGCTGCAGGGCCTGCTTGCATTTATTTTTGGTGTTATTTTAATCGTTATGTCATACAAAATCATCTTAAATATGCTTTTTTTCATTGCCGGATCAATGTTCGTCTATTACGGGCTCGTACTTCTTAAAATTGACAATGCTACACACTTTATTGATAGCTGCATGCAAAAGCTTAGAAGCTTTATTAACCGCTAAGAAAAGGGCCTTCTCCTGAAGGCCCTTTTCTTAGTCAAATTCAACTCTAGTTTTAACTTCTTAATTTCATATCATATACCGCAAGAAACGCAAACAAGGTCATAAGAACCAGGTGCGTCTTAAAACGGGCCGTTGCATGACGCATCATAATAGTGTTAGAACCCAGACGGGCAAGAGCTCGAACCACGTCGCACGTAAGCTTTTTCTTTGTATCAGTCTGGAATGTGCGCACTATTCCCGCGCCCGAAGACAACAAAGGTAAATAATAGCTAACAAGGGCATCAAAGGCTTGCTCACACTCAATCTCAACCTCCTTGGACATATCATCACCACCTTGCAATTTTGATTTGCTCGCAATAGATTGCCAAATCGACTCTCCCAATATGGTACCAGCCAACGTGTTACACAAGCAAACAATGGCATACAAGCTACCAAAGACTTGGTAGTGGACAAAATCATTAGTATGATCACGATTGTAATATTCAAGCCCGTGAATACCAACACGCAATGAATTCACAAGCGTATCAAGCAAAGCCGCAAACTTTTTATCCTCATTCTTTATAAGAACCTTATTTGTCTCAATGCTCAGCGGTAGCTCAAGGAACGCCACTATCCTTCCTACAGCCTCCGTTGTAGTCAACTGGGCTTGGATGGAACTGCCCACAAGAGAAAATAAAAAAATGGTAGAGCTAAAAACATACAAAGCTCTTTTTCTATAGATCTTCATAATCAAGCTAGAAATCCCTTTATACAAAACACACTCTGTTATTACAGACCCTTCAAGTCAACACAGAAAAAATACTTTCGTCAAATATCACTCGCTCAGTAGGTGTTTTGTTGATTAATAATTTCAAAATGAAAAAAATACCATCATGCAATTAATATGCAGCCTTCCACTCACGTAAGCCATTCAAACCCTTTCAAATATATGGTAATTTGAGTGTATGCAAAATAACAAACTCAAGAATAGAGATTTATCCTTATTCAACGACGAGGACCCAATCCATGAGCATGGAAAAACAATACAAGAGTGCTGATTGCGAGCAAGAGATAAAAGATTTTTGGCAACAAGAACGTGTTTATGCATTCACCCAAGATGAAACCAAACAAACTTTCAGCATCGACACCCCTCCTCCCACTGTGTCGGGGGTGCTGCATATCGGCCATATCTTTTCATACACTCACACTGATTTGATCGCTCGCTACAAACGAATGAGTGGACACAATGTTTTTTATCCCATGGGTTTTGATGACAATGGTCTACCAACAGAACGCTTCGTAGAGAAAAAAAATAATACTAAAGCCTTTTTAATGCCACGCTCAGAATTTATAGCACTTTGTCTACGTGAAACACATGCGGTAGAGAAAACATTTGAAGAATTATGGCGCTCAATGGGACTCTCGATTGATTGGGACAAAGTATACTCAACTATTTCAGAAAAAGTACGAAAAATATCACAATACTCATTTGTCGATTTGTACAATAAAGGTATTGCATACAAAAAAGAAGAGCCTGCACTGTATTGCACGACATGCCGAACCTCCGTTGCCCAAGCAGAGCTTGACAATATCGAACAAGCATCAACATTCAACGATCTTATTTTTACTTCAGAGGATGGTGATCGCTTAACCATAGCAACAACACGCCCAGAACTTTTACCGGCATGCGTCGCCATTTTCTTTCACCCTGATGATGAGCGCTACAAACACCTGTGCGGAAAATATGCGGTTACACCCGTTTTTGAAAAAAAAGTTAAAATTCTACCTGATGACAAAGTTGATCCCGCAAAAGGAACCGGCCTTGTTATGTGTTGCACGTTTGGGGACCAAACTGACATTTTCTGGTTTAAAAAGCATAACCTTGATTATGTATACCTTATCGGGATGGATGGCAAATTTACGCGGGAAGGTGGATTCCTACACGATAAACGTGTACCAGAAGCACGCAAACTAATTATTGAAGAACTTAAAAAAGAAGAGCTCTTGCTTAACCAAAAAAACATAACACACAGCGTCAATGTCCACGAGCGCTGTAAGCAAGAAATTGAATATGTAATTTTAAACCAATGGTTTATTAAAATTTTAGATTTTAAGGACATTTTCATCGCTCAGGCTGATAAAATTAATTGGTATCCCGCTTACATGAAAGCCCGCTATATTGACTGGGTTTCAAATTTAAACTGGGATTGGTGTATTTCTCGTCAGCGTTTTTTTGGCATTCCCTTTCCTGTTTGGCACTGCCTAGATTGCGGCCATGTTATTATGGCTAATACAGATGACCTTCCTGTCGACCCACAAGAAACCCCGGTCCCAGGTGGAAAATGCGAAAAATGTTCCAGTACAAATATTCAACCCGAAACCGATGTTATGGACACCTGGAACACTTCAGCACTAACACCACAAATTAATGCCAACTGGCCAGAACAAAGCCCCGATAACTTAAGCATACCAATGAGCATGCGCCCCCAAGCTCACGACATCATCAGAACCTGGGCATTTGATACCATCATCAAGGCACACTTCCATCAAAATACAATTCCATGGAACGATATTGTTATCTCAGGCCACGTACTTGCCGGCAAAGAAAAAATATCCAAGTCAAAAGGCAATAGCAAAATGTCGCCCGATGCACTGCTCTCAGAATATCCAGCTGATGCTGTTCGTTACTGGGCTGCTCATGGTAGATTAGGCCAAGACACTGCATTTAGTGAAAACCAACTAAAAGTTGGCCAGCGACTTTTAACAAAACTGTGGAACGCATTTCGCTTTTGTGAGCAAAGCTATGAACAACACTATACAAGCCACAATGAGCACTATATTAAACAACACAGCACACTCAGCCAATGGCTATTGCACGAGTTAAGTAAATCATATAAAAGCTATCAACAGTTTTTCCAAAATTATGAATATCACTTTGCACTTGAGACAGCAGAAAAGTTTTTTTGGCATATCTTTTGCGATAACTACCTTGAACTCATAAAAGATCAGATCTTCAATCCTGACCAATACTGCCCAGAAATTATAGCCAACACTCACTATGTGCTCTACGAGGCTGGCTTTGCAATACTACAGATGTTTGCTCCTTTCACACCATACATTACTGAAAATCTCTACCTTCAATTTTTCAGCAAGCACGAACAGGTGCGTTCTCTACATCTCACACAATTTGACAATACACGATATGAGTACAGCTTTGAAAAGAGTACGGGTGTCATGAACAAAATACTAGATATTGTCGGTCAGGTCAGAAGACTAAAAAGCGAAAACCAAATATCGCTCAAGCAAGAAGTTGAACAGTTAATTCTCTACTGCAACGATCAAGCACTACTGGAAGAAATCGCACAGCATGAAAGACTTATATCCGGTATTAGTAAGGCAAAAACATGTCTGTACAAAAACAGCACCTGCGAGGGATCTCTCATGCAAGAAGATAACCAAAAGTATACTGCTCACATAAAAATTGACGGCCCTGCACTATAATGATCACCATCAAAAACTTTCAACGAAAATTCACTGTCAATAGCAAGGATGTACAAACAACTGTACACGCAATGCTGGAAGCTATCGGTTACGTCGACTTTGACCTGAGTATTGTTTTTGTAAGCAAGAAAAAAATTCGAGAACTTAACAAACAATACCGCTGCAAAGACAGAGCAACCGATATACTCTCTTTTCCCTTTCACGACATCAAAGCAGGAGAAAAAATTACCATCCAGCATGAAGATGAAAAAAACTTGGGCGACTTAATCGTCTGCCCAGAGTACACGGCACAGGATGCTGCAACAAACTGGAGCTGTAGCTACCTAGAACGTCTCCCAGTGCTCTTGGCGCATGGTATAGCTCATCTTCTTGGCCATGACCACATAAACGACGTTGATTACAAAAAAATGCAAAAAATAGAACATATGATGCTCAAAGCTGTACGTAACTGAAAGACCCAATGAAAAAACAAGTAAAGAAAAAAATTGAAGGCGAAATCCTTTATGGTGCGCATCCAATAATTGAGATGCTCAAAGCAAAAAAACGTAAACTCATTTCAATTTATACAACAAAAAAAGTACCCAAAGCTTGGGACCGCATTGCGCCCCACCTACCAAAACGTGTCCCAAACATCCAGTATGTCGAACGCAGCGTCCTGGATCGGCTTGCCGGAAGCACGGAGCACATGGGTGTTGTCGCATGGGTAACACCTTTCAGATTTTGCAAGGCAATTTTTACACCTGACAAAAAACCTTTGATCTTACTTCTTGATGCTGTTCAAGACGTACGCAACTTTGGAGCTATCCTACGCTCAGCCTACTGCATGGGAATCAATGGCGTTGTCATTTGTAAAAAAGACTCTGCACCGCTTAATGCTTCAGTTTTTAAGGCGTCTGCGGGCTTGGCAGAATATTTGGATATTCATCTTGCACCATCAATGGCACATGCTGTTACCCAGCTCAAACAAAATGGCTACGAAATGTACATGGCCGTACTTGATGGAGTTGATGCAACACAAGTCAGCTACCACAAGGGAAGCTGCCTAGTTATCGGCAACGAAGCGACTGGCATTGCAAAAAACATACGCAAAGAAGGCACACTCATCACCTTGCCCCAGCGCAATCCAGAAATATCTTACAATGCATCTGTCGCATCAGCTTTATTGATGTTTACTGTCGCTCAAAAAATGAACATTTTACCTAAGATTTAACCGTTACTTTGCTTTTCCCAAATTGTTTTACTATCCTTGCCTTCACGAGTTTATGATGATCGATTTTTTGACACTGCAAGAAAAAAGAAAAACTATGATCAAATGTAAGAAAATACTGTTGTCATTGTTGTTTGCCGGTAGCGTATTTATACATTCATTTTGTAGTGGTACCAACACAATGCAAATTGCTCATTTTGGCTCAAGCGTTGCTGCCCCCGCATGCAACCTAGCTGTAATGTGGGGCAGGAATCTTCGCCCTCAAAAGGCAACTGTCCTAAAATTAGTAGCCTGTTTTTTTCGCATTAGTGAACAACTCGCCGCCATAAACTTACAAAAAGGTAAGAGTCCAAGTATTGACCAACTTTACTGGATTACGCATTACCTGATTTCCGCTTGCCAAACAAGCCATGAACTGGCCACAAAGGATTTCACTCAAGCCCCAGATCTTAGTGATCCGAGAGTAGCTTTTTCCAATAACATTTTAATTAAGCTTTATATGAGCAATCTGTTACTGCTAGAAATGTGGCTTGCTAAAAAAAGCTGCGAAGCCCAAGCAGAACTCCTATGGAGCAAAGACTTTGAAAATCGTCCAGACCTTGAGTTCTTACTATTGATGCTCCGCAATCTAAGTGAAACCGCTATTAATGCGGACAAACCTCTTGAGCTCAATATGCTTCATCTTGGCATCGTTCTCTCAATCATTTCATGGATGCATCAAGTAAATAAAAAAACCATGAACTAGTTCAGCTGCTCAGGCACTATAAAAAAATTAAAAGTCCCTAGTTTTGGTGATTATTAGGGACTTTTGTCTTAAGAGATTTGCTTTTTTCTCTCACATTATGCTAACGTTTGAGGGTAGAAATGGAAAACGTAGTACTAATGAAGTGTTTTAGCTATGGACAAAGATGGAAAAAAGACGGGTCTATCAAACAATCAAAAAAGGGCTTGTACTGACAATTGTCACCGGCACAATTGCCCCACCCGTTTTCCTAATCGTTAAAAAAACATTTAATGATCAGCTCGAACGATTGTACCAGCACTTCACACCCGTACGCGTAGCATTCAACTTTTCTGACTTATACAACCAAGAAGTAGCCGACGAACTTATCGAACTCATTAATCAAAAGGCCACAACAACCAGCTTTATAAATTTAGACAAACAAGAACTTTGTAACACGATTAAAGAAAAGTATCCTATAGTCAATCACATAGAATGGTCATTTAATTCAGATCGCACGTTACAAGTAATTATCAAAGGCCTGGTTCCCAAACTTGTAATTAATAATAAATACATTTTAACTCAAAGTAGATCTCTTTTTGCTTTACACTGGTTCAAGGATTTCGACCTTGAAAACAGTCTACACATTACGCTTGATAACAAGCTTATCAGCGAGCAGGTATCACAAAAATTATATGCCTTTCTTACAACCCTGAGTTCACAAATCCATAGTGAATTCATGGTAGAGTATAATGACCCTTCTCAGATTTTTTTATTTCCCAAGAAAGACAATCCTCAATATCACATCCTTGTCGATGAAAAAAGCATAACGGATCATGCTAAATTAAAGTTTGCTCATACAGCCTTTGAGCAATATATGCATGACCATTTTAACAAGACAAAAACTAAGCCTTTTGTAGCAATTGACGCACGCTTTAAAGATCGCGTGATTATAAAAAAATTAAAGGGAGCCAAAGGGGGAGGTAAGCATGAAAAGAAAAATGCTTGCAGATCACTTCACAGCAATTGACATTGGCACCACCAAAATTTGTGTACTGATCGGCAAAGTTGATTCAAAAAATAATATAGAAATACTTGGCATAGGCCACCATCCGTCGTACGGCCTAAAGAAAGGTGTCGTAACAGATATTGGACAGACAGTAAATTCGATTAAAAGCGCCATAAATCAAGCAGAAGAAATGGCAGGCGTCAGGGTTGAGACAGCAACCGTTGGAATTTCTGGCGGACATATTAAATCATTTAACTCTACAGGTGTTGTTGCTATCAAAAACAAAGAAGTTAGCCAAACCGACATTGACCGGGTCATTGACGCTGCCAAGGCCATTCCTATCCCCGAGGATCAATACATCCTGCACATATTACCTCAATATTTTCGCATCGACGGCCAAGAATATGTTTTCGACTCGCTTGGCATGTATGGGGTACGACTTGAAGCACAAGTTCATATCGTTACTGGAGCAGTCTCTTCGGCTCAAAATATCATTAAAGCATGTGAGCTTGCTGGCATAATCGTCGGTGATATTGTGCTTGAACAAATTGCATCGGCTGATGCGGTCCTTACACAGGCAGAACGTGAAATGGGCGTTGGTATTTTAGATATAGGCGGCGGAACTTCAGATTTTGCAATTTATAAAGACGGCCGGATTCGACATTCAAAAGTTATTCCTTTAGCTGGTAACCACTTCACTAACGACATTGCCGTTGGCCTCAACATACCTTTTAAAAAAGCAGAAGCACTAAAACGCATGTACGGATCAGCATCGCAATATACTTCCAAAGAACAACCACAAAATGAATATCTAAAAATTAATCTAGGCTACGAAGGAGGCATCAAACATATAGCCCGTCATGATATTGACCAAATTCTTTACTTTCGAGCTGAAGAAATTTTAGATATGCTTGCAGACGAAATCGTACAATATCGTCTCAAAGCATTTATGCCATCTGGCCTTGTGCTCACCGGTGGAGGATCCCTTCTTGCCCATCTAAAAGATCTCGCCTCACAAAAATTATCCATGGCAACTAGAATTGGAACACCCGAGTCACTACAAGAAGATATGCAAACAGCCATCCCTGATGTAATTAAAAGTCCAATTTATTCGACGGCCTATGGGCTCTTGCTGTACGCTATTAAAGATGTTGATGGAAAAGAAATCATTAAAAGTGACCACTCAGTCTTTACCGGAGTTATGAAAAGAATGAAGTCGTGGATTTACGATTTTTTTTAAATGAAGAAATAAGAAGGGGAAAGGTATGATCGAACTTAACCTTGAAGAAGAACTAGTTGACACATCGGGCGTTAATTTAAAAGTTTTAGGTATCGGAGGTGCTGGTGGCAATGCTGTAAATAGTATGATAAGCAGTGGAGAACTTGACCATGTTAAATTTATTGTTGCTAATACAGATGCACAAGCACTCAATCTCTCGCAAGCCAAGCAAAAACTCCAGCTGGGTAAAAAAATTACTAAAGGTCTTGGCGCAGGTTCAAACCCCGACATTGGAAGACGTGCGGCCGAAGAAGATATTGAAACAATAACGGAACACATTGCCGACTCAGACATCTTATTTCTCACAGCTGGCCTTGGCGGTGGTACCGGCTCAGGCGGCATACCTGTTGTCGCACACATTGCGCGTGAAATGGGTATTTTAACAGTAGCCATTGTCACTAAGCCTTTTGTCTTTGAAGGCAAACGCCGCATGCGCCAAGCAGAAGCAGCACTCGAACAACTCAGACGAGCAGTAGACACACTCATTGTCGTACCCAATCAAAAACTTTTACAAATCGTTGACCAAAAAATTTCTATGCTCAATGCGTTTGCACTCTCAAACGATATCCTAAAACAAGCAATTAAAGGTATCTCTGACATCATCACCAAAGCTGGCCACATCAATGTTGACTTCTCTGACGTAAAGGCAATTATGAAAGACACCGGCATTGCTATGATGGGAACCGGCAAAGCCTCAGGCCCTGACAGAGCCGCTCAAGCAGCGCGTCACGCCATTAGCTCACCACTACTTGAAAACGTTGACATTAATGGTGCAAGCGGTGTCCTGATCAACATCACTGGTGGACAGGATCTTGGATTATATGAAATTAACGAAGCTGCATCTCTCATTTATGAAATGGCAAGTGAAGATGCAAACATTATTTTAGGCTCAGTCATTGATGAAGCTATGGAAGACTCCATCATGATTACCGTCATAGCAACAGGATTTGATGGCCAACATCAAACACAACAGACGGAACAAGAAATTTACTCCACAGCTCAACCCGTCACACGCGAGCCACAGCCAATACACCAAGCACGTCAACCATCCCATACACCACGCACCCAGCAAGAAGTTGTTCATGAGCTAACTAAGCCTCAGGTACACGTTCAACACACTGAGCCGACCAAGCAAGAAAGCCCAAAGGGTTACGCCCAATCAACTACCATCCCTGAAATGCATATTGATTTACAAGACTACGATGTGCCAACCTTTTTACGCAAAAAGGCCCAAGAACAACAAGAAACAAAATCTGAGCAAAGACTTGAGCAAGCAGAACAGTCAACCCCCGATGAAAACGCAACAACTCTAACAGAAACGCAGCAATTGCACGAATAATTTGAGGGCGCATTCTTGCGCCCTTCTCTTTTATCGCATTGCTATTTTTTTGCATTTTTTTTCTTTCATTTTTAGACTCAGCTTAACGGTTGTAATAATTGAATGTAAATTTTACAAAGCTAAGGTTCTATCATGAAAAAAATTTCACTCCTGTCATTATCCCTGCTCACTTTTTTAACCATGCAAGCTGCAGAACACCTCCTTAGCCAAAATCAAAAACTCAACAGTGTAGATCCAATTGTTCAAACGTGGCTACAAACAGTAGAAAATAAAAATGTTTTAGTAGTAGGCAATGAAAACAATCTTCTTTCAATTCAAGCTCTACGTAGTGAAAAGCCAGCATCAAGTGTCGCTCTTTTGATTAAACCAACAGATAAAATCGACATTTTATACTCTATGGAGCGCAACCTACAAATACATAAAAATGATTTCTCACGTCTTTTATTAGAAGAAAACAGCTTTGATTCGATGATTATAGTAGATGAAATAACAGAATTAACCCATGAACAAACAAGAACCTTTTTAGATTGCATGCTCAAAGTTCTCAGACCATCAGGAACAATAACCATCATTGTGTCGCAAGAAATTTTTTATTCAAATCTTAAAGATACCCTAAAAAAAGCCCAGTTTAAAATGGAACAAAAAGTTAACCGATATCGAGCCGAATACAAAACAAACAATTCTGGCATTAGCTGCTTGCGCTACGCAATTACCGCAAGCAAACCTGACTTAACTCAATGAACAAACTAGCTAAAATACTGTTAGTGGGATTACTACTCGCTCAGGCGCAATTGTTAAACGGTTCTGAAAAAAGCTTCAATCAAATGAATACACCAAAGAGCACGGGGTTTAATATTTGCTGGGGTAGTACATACTGCGAGCAGTGGGTCAAGCAGGCTCAAAATAAAATGCTTCTTGACCTCAGCTACTGTTTTAGCCCTTGGTCGCTAAAAGCGCTTGAAAATGGAGCCGAACATGTAACTTTTATCGACATTACACAAACTGATTTACGCGACATGCAAGATCGTGCTTACGCACAAGATTTTTCTAAAAAAATATCATGCGTATATGCGGACTTTACCCAAATAAGCTTTTTTAGAGACAGCTTTGATTCTATCTTAATGTCACATATTCTTGCATTTCTCAACCCAACAATGATCCAAAAAACTTTGAATAATGCTTATACCTGGCTTACACCGGGGGGCACACTGTTTATAATCACTACATCGGCCGAAGCAATAGCCCTGAAAAAATACAAAGCTCTTTACGGTAAGCGAGAAAAGGGCAAATTCGCTCAGATTGATTTATCAAAAGAACTTTCGCAAGTAAACCACATCCCCACCGTACACAGCATTATTGCATGTGACGATTTAGTTGCTATGCTAAAATCTATCGGATTTGAGATCATCACCAATGAAAAATTTTCAATATCACACAAAACCGAAAAAATTTCTGGCGTAATTTCAGAGTTTTGTGCCGTTGTCGCAAAAAAGCCAACGGAAAACTAACATCCATATTCCTTACTCAAAAAAGGGAGATCTAATGAAAAAAATAGCTATCGCGATGTTTTGTTTAGCAAGCATTTCGTTAAGCGCAGCAGAAAAGCCAACGAATACACAATCATTCGAAAGTGGCCTGCACCAGTTCACACCAACAGACAATAAAATTGGTTACTTTATCCATGGCCCTAATGATATTTGCAATCAATGGGCGCTCTTTTCCAAAGGTAAAAGAGTAGTGGACGCTGGCTGCGGAGACGGCTACTGGACTTTAGAAGCATTGCGACAGGGCGCAAAAAAGGTTTTTGCCATTGACAAGTGCCAAAGCCACATTCATAAAACGCAGGAAACTACAAAGTTGTACTACACGCAAGTCACTTACCATCACGAATCAATAATGGACATAGATCTTCCAATTGACTCGGTTGATGCAATACTATTTTGTCATGTTTTAGCATACCTGAGCCCAGCTGAAATTAAAGAGCTCATACTTAATACAAAAAACTGGCTAAAGCCCGGGGGGAAAATATTTATTGTCACCACATCAATTAACACTGAAGGAAACGAACAATTTAATGCTTGTAAAAAAGAGTACGAAGAAAAAATCGTAGCAAACCCATTGAGCTTTGTTGCAATTAATTTTCACAAATATATGGAACAAACAAAAAATATTCTTCCTGAATGGCACAGCCTAACATCACCAAGAAGCCTTTCTATGATGCTTCAAGATTGGGGATTTGAAGTTGAAGCATGTCATGACATTACCATTGGCATTAGATCAAAATTCTGTGGCGCTATCGCGGTCAAACCAAATTAAAAAGAAGGCCCCGATTTTCTTCGGGGCCTTCTTTTTAAAAAAACAAATTCTAATCTATCGTTGCCTATGCAACATACGCTCGCGCATCAAACTAGCAAGCTCTTCTTGGTAAAACAAATATACACCAAACAAAATAACCATCGCCGATGTTACTAGGTTTGTTGTTAATCTTTCATGTAAAAATGTATATCCAAAAAAGGCCACAAATATTGGTACTGAAAAACCCGCAAGTGAAACGAAATTTGCCGAGTGAATTCTTAAAAATGTTGCATACATGGTGTATGCAATAATGTTACCAACAAAAACAGTGTAGGCAAAAAGCAAAATCCACTGCCAAGAAAAACTAAAGCTAATGGTTGCGTAATTATCAACAAATGTCGATAAGCACAACGCCAGCACACCTGAAATGCTCATCATAACACCATTAAGCTCTGCTGGTGCATAACGCTCTCGCTTAAGCATGCTTTGTGCAAGCAGCCAACCATATCGCCCAATAGCCATGGCAGCAAAAGCTGCAAGCTCAGGAAACGAGAAAATTAGGAATGCATGGAACCCTTGTTCTGACGTGTAGTTTGAGTAACACAAGATCATAGACCCAGAAAATCCAACCAAAATACCCAAAATCTTTTTAAAGTTGAGTCGGTCGCTAAATAAAAAATATGAGTAAATTGCTGTTACAAACGGATCAAGACTGCCAATAAATGCAGCCTTACCAGACGGCATGTATTTCAGAGCAAAGGCTTTACAAAGCGAAGGCACACACGTCGTAAAAAGTGCAGCCAGCATAATCTTGAAAATATCATCCTTTAAATATTTCCAACGTAGACGAGGAGAGGTCCGGTAGTACATAAACCACAAAATGAGACCCGCCGTAAGCATACGAATGCCAACAAAAAACGTCGGAGGAACACTTGCAAGTAATACCTTATTTGCTGAAATAGCGCTTGCCAACAAAGCAAAGCCCAAGAAGATGAAATACATACTAGTCCTAACATTTTTAAATTTATGCGATAGACTATCCACACAAGAAAACTTAGTTTACAAAGCTTAAGTAGTTTGTCCAAAAATAATATCGTAAAACAATCGTCTTAACAAAAAAGATTTACATTTCATTGAAAAAATATGCAATTGTCATTTTTTAAAGAAAAAAAAGCCAGTAGGCCTGAAGCTCACCTTACTTATCAGTTTAGAAGTGAAGGCCTCTCTGAAAATATCATCAAACAATTTCAAGAGCTCATTTACAGTTTTTATAATCAAAGGCGACGCTCTTTTGCCTGGCGCGATCATATCGATCCATACCATGTTGTCGTCTCTGAAATAATGCTACAACAAACACAAACAGACAGAGTAACTAAAAAATTTGAGCAATTCATAACCACTTTTCCATCGTTTACGCTACTTGCTCAAGCATCATTTGACGAGGTGCTACGAGTTTGGAAAGGACTTGGATACAATCGCCGAGCCCAAGCACTACAAAAAATTGCACAAAAAGTTGTCTCAGAATTTGATGGACACCTACCATCTGATGAGCTTGTACTTGAAACGTTTCCCGGTATTGGCAGGGCAACCGCACGCTCAATTGTGTCTTTTGCCTATAACAAGCCCGTTAGTTTTATAGAAACGAACATCAGAACTGTTTATATCTATTTTTTCTTTCATGATCAGCTCGGTGTTAGTGATAAACAACTCATGCCGCTTATTGAAAAAACCTTAGACCATGAAAATCCACGCGACTGGTATTACGCACTTATGGACTACGGGGTAATGCTAAAAAAAGAAGTTGGCAACTTGTGCAAACTCAGCGCACACTACACTAAGCAATCCAAATTCGAAGGTTCTGATAGGCAAATTCGTGGTCAAATTTTACAGATACTTCTTGATCACGGTTCACTCAAACAAGCAAAGTTGATTCATGCGATAGGAAAAGAAAAAGGGAGAATTATCAAAATCATTGACCAACTCATACAAGAAAAATTTATTCTTATCGATAATGATACCTTAAAAATTCAATCCTCATAAATTTTATGAAAAATTTTATACTTACCCTTCCTGCGATGATGCTACTATTTCTTTGTATCCATGCGACAGAAGATCCTTTATGTAAATATCCTACTGGGGATACTCTAAAAAATATCAAAGTACTTGAAGCTGTGGAACACTCATTGGAATCTATTCAAGATAAAAAAATCCTCAGCACAAAAGTTTTTAACTATTTTCGGAGCTTCCCGGACAACGCAATTACAGCTGTTTGCTTGGGGAATCTACAAACCACTCTCGAGGAAAAACTAACTTTACGTAAGATACTCGATGATTTTTTAACTGAAACAGGTAAAAATGCTTTGCTTAGTAAAATCATCTCACATGCATCATCTGGCGGCGCAAATACAGTAGCTAAATGCTTATATGATTTACACGAAGAGTGTTATATAACAACTAGCCAACTACCTATGACAATCACTCTAATCAAAAACCCTTCCGTTGATCCATACTATCGTGGATATTTTTTTTGTTTGTTAGATGAGTCAGTAGCACATAAAGTTTTGGCTTGCGATGTATATTTAAATACTGAAACGACAAAGTTTATAAGAGGAATGTGTCGTGCAGTGCCTTTTACCGATTGTCATAACTTTTTATACCTGGCTCATGATATTATTCGCAGAGCTTTACAGCAATCTCCTCAAGATTGTGCACAATGTTTCATACTTTTTAACAAAAATATGTATTTTCGGTTTTACCTGGACAAGCTTATTCAAGATTGGCAAAATCAGATTGTAGATCTTATAGACAATCCAAGCCTAACCCCATACAACCGAGGTTATCTGTTTGGGCTACTAAGCGCACACGGAATCTACAACATCCCAGAACCTCAGCTCTCTCATGCCTGGTGGGGTGTGAAAGAAGATGAAATAAACTTTGCCCACGGCTTTATCGCAACCTGTGACAAAAACCAACCACTAACTAACTTGAGCGAAAAACTCTATCTCGCATTATTTGAAGTAACATTATCTTACGCAAAACTACGTAACTTTGTGGTAACACCCTACAATCAATGGTTAGATCAACCCACATTCCAAGATCTCTCCAGCATTCCCGTTGACGCCATTTATGGTTATATTCATGATGCAATAAACTTCAAAAACTTAGAAGCCTTAGAATTTCTGTTAACCCATCCAAAGCTGAACATCAATAAACAATTTGCTAACGACCGTGAAGAAACTATTCTGCATGAGACAAGAGATCCTATTTTTTTTATCTATTTGGTCAAACAAGGAGCCAATCCTCATGCAAAAAACATCTATGGCAAAACACCTTTAGACACAATTAAGTACTGGAGTCCGTGCAGTTATGCAAGCTTAAAGCTCGCAGTAGAAAAACTTGAAACAGAACAACTATGAACCTACAGTGAAGGCCAATAATCGACTATGATTGGATGCAATATGCCTGTAAAAAGAAAAAAATTATTTATTGCTGCGCTGTTCTTTTTAACTGAGGCTCATCCAGCAGATCATTTTACACACCCAACAACAAATTTTAGCAAGCAGTCACCTCGCTTAACTCGACAGTTACGGGCAACTATTAATAAATATTACATACCAATTTGCTCGTCAGAAGACGAGCAAATTAAGTCTATGCAGACAATACTTGGCCGTGTTGCAACGCTAAAAAATAATAACCTCATAAGTCCCGACTGTTTTGAATTATTCACTCATGATCATCAACTGGCAATTTCCGGTCTCTTAAGCGGAAAACTAGCTATCTCACAAAGTTCTATATCTGAAAAATTGTACCTGTTTTACACAATAGCACCATTTTTAACACTCAACGGAAAAATTAACTTCATAACACAAATTATCGGAGAAATGTACAACAAATGCCGCAATCAAACTGCTGAGTGCTTTGTTTTTTTAAAAAAATACTTTCTTTTGAACAAAGAGCTTGCAATGCACTTTAAAGAAACCATTGTTCGTCTAATTGGTACAAACAGAGTGTATTCCTACAACAGAGGCTTTTTGCTCGGCATGGTTGATCTGCTCGACTTAACAGATATTCCAGAACCCCAGCTCTCCCCAATAGAATTTTTCTCAAACGTTGCAAGAATGAATATTGCAAAAGGATATCTAGCCGCAACCGACTACAAAAAACTACGTACATCTTATTCTAACGACCTTACGCTTGATTTATCCTCGGTAGAAGAATGCCACCAAAGTATTGAAAAATCTATCAGAGAACACACAGTAATAAATCTATCCCCCAGCTATTTAAGACAATACCTTAACATTAACGGACCTCACGACTATGTGGCAGAAGCCGTAAACTACTCTAACCCCACAGCTCTTAAGCTTTTAATAGAACTTGGAGTACCTCTGAACAAACCCGATCCAAACTGGCAAACACCACTGCACGTAGCTGCAAGCCATGGCAAAATTGAAATTATGACACTGCTATTAGGACATGGAGCAAAACAATACTTGCGTGACATGAATGGAAAAATACCGGTAGAACTTGCAAAAGAAAATGGTTACCTAATTTATTGGCTGGAGGCAATGAAAGGAGTTGGAAGGAACTAAAGTCATTTGCTTGTTATCTACATTTAACGTATGATTTTTTTATAGGGCCAAAACATGCTACAAAAACAAACAGAAAAAATTATGTGTAGTTTTACCAAGCCACACTTTTCAATTTTTTTCGGTACAAAGCAAAATTGTAATGCAGCATACAATTCTCCCGAGTTTCAAACACAATGTCAGAACCTAAAAGAAGAGTTTAAACTCAAACAAGTAATTTTGCTCAAACAAACACACTCTGTTCAGGGCGTTGTTGTTGAAAAGGAAAAGAAGAAAGATAAAGAGATTATTCTCTTTGAAACTGAAGGCGATTTTTTAGTCACTAACAAACCAAATGTAGGCATCGGCATCATTACCGCTGACTGTCTTCCCATCATTGCCTGGTCAGAAGAACATAAGGCCCTTGGCATAGCGCACGCTGGTTGGCGTGGCAGCATGCAACAAATTGGCAAAAAAATGATTGAGCGCATGCAAGATCGTTTCAATATAGCACCGCAAGATCTAAACATTTATTTTGGGCCAAGCGCCAAATCATGCTGCTATCAGGTGCAAAAAGATTTTTTAGATTATTTTGACTCAGTCGACACACAAAAAAAATGCATCGTCGAACGCAACGGCAACTTCTTTTTTGACCTGCCAACACTCAATAGAATGCAACTAACTAGCATGGGAATAGATCCAAAGCAGATCAACACCACACAAAACCTGTGTACACTGTGTCACAAGCAATACCATTCATATCGTCGAACCAAAGAGCAATACTCACGCCAGGTCAGCATGACCTGGCTTCATGACGCTTATAACTGAGCCTGTATTGTGGTCGCTTTACCCGGAATAATGTTTTTTTGGTAGACGGGGAACTGAGCACAAAATGCATCTACTTTTTGAGCTATCTCATCGAGGTACTTCTGGTTTTCCCTGTGCTCAATAGCCTCATTAATCCAGTAAGCTAGTTCACGTGCCTCTTGTTGCCCAAACCCACGTGTCGTGATGGCCGGAGTACCAATTCTAATCCCACTTGTAACAAGCACTGATTTTTTATCAAAAGGAATCATGTTACGGTTCACAACAATACCACATTGCATCAATGTTGCTTCAACCTCTTTGCCGGTCAACGCCTCATTACCCTTTTTACTTGTTACATCAACTAAAAACAAATGAGTATCCGTACCTCCAGAAATTATGCGATAACCGCACTCGTGCAGTGTATTTGCCATCGTCTGAGCATTGACAACCACCTGCTTTTGATAATCTTTAAAATCTTGGGTCAACGCCTCCTCAAATGCGGCGGCCTTAGCTGCAATAATATGCATAAACGGTCCACCCTGAGTACCCGGCATAACTGCCTTGTCAACCTTAACACCCCATTCAGCCTTACTTAAAATAATGCCCCCACGCGGGCCACGCAGTGTTTTATGTGTCGTGCTGGAAACAACATCGGCGTGTGGCACTGGGCTTGGAATAACACTTGCAGCCACAAGCCCCGAAATATGTGCCATATCAACAAAAAGAATAGCACCCACCTCACAAGCAACACACTCAAGTCGGGCATAGTCAATTAAGCGGGAATAGGCAGATGCTCCAACAACAATCATTTTAGGCTTATGTTGATGCGCAAGACGAGCAATACCGTCATAGTCAAGTTGCTCAGTTTCCTGATCAACGCCGTAAGAAATGAAATTGAAGTATTTACCTGAAAAATTAACGGGATGACCGTGAGTTAAATGCCCTCCAGCACCTAGGTCCATACCTAAAACAGTATCCCCAGGCTTAAGAAAGCTGAAATATACGGCCCAATTAGCACTCGATCCAGAATGAGACTGCACATTGGCGTATTCTGAACCAAATAATCTATTTACCAGATCAAGGGCATGAGACTCGACTTCATCAACAACATGACACCCTCCGTAGTATCGTTTTCCCGGATATCCTTCAGCATACTTATTTGTAAGGACTGATCCAGAGGCACTCATAACACGCTCACTGGCATAATTTTCCGATGCAATCAAATTAATTTCGCTCTCTTGCCTGATTCTTTCCCTACTAATCAGTGTTTCAAGATATCCAGAGAAGTCTTTCATTGCTCACCTTTTTATCACGTTACATAGATCATTTTTTCGCTTTTACCGTCTTAATTTATTGACTATTGGTAATTAAAGATAGTATCTTTAAGAGTAGTTATACACACAATTAGTCAACGTATTTTTGTAGTATACCATCTCTTTGAAAACGGAGAAAGTCATGAAAAAGCTCATTCTTACAGTTCTCAGCTTGGCACTATTAAGCCCTCACTTTGCATCATGTCGACATGGCGGAGCAGCCGTTGCCGGTGCTTTTGGGGGACTGGCTCTAGGAACTATGCTTGGCACCGCCGCTGCAAACTCCAACAACTCATCCAGAGCTGAACGAGAAGCTATTAGAGCACAAGACCGTGCTGATCAACTACAACGCGAGCAGCAACAAGATCGTCTCGATCAACTTCGCCGCGAACTTGACCAGCAAAACAAAGACCGCCAAATGCAAGAGCAAAAATTGATACAAGAGCAGCTGATGCAAAAACAACAAACCCAACCAGTCAGCGACACGATGGTCATGATGCTTATGTTTGTGGCCTTGTTGCTTTTCTTCGCAGTTGTAGGCCTGAGCATTTTGGTTTTAAGAAAACGAAAATAATTTAAAAAGGTAAGAGAATAATAATGGTGAGTATCATCTCTTTTATCAAAAGCACATTTCACACGCTTGTCATGCTACCAACAACTGTTCCATATGCTTTCTACTCACGCAACGCCTATAATTTAGCAATAGTTAGCTCAAGTCTTTTAATGACAATCACCCCGCCGCTACTTTTGCTATTTATTTTTCTGGTTTTTACCAACACGATTACACTTCAAGCAACAACGCCTGCCGCTACATATTCTCGAAAAAAGTTCATTGTCCTAACAATCGCTAACATTATCTGGTTTGGCACATTGTGTTCTATCTTTTTTTACCAACTAATGAGCACTGGCACCAATATTGTTCAGCGTTTTGGCGTTTTTTTATGGAGCATGAGCTCGATTGCAACTAGCGCAGTCATCGCCTTCATTTTAATCAATTCAGTACGCAAACAATTTAGCGCAGAAAGTGAACGATACAAAAATATGAGCTTGCTCATATTAATTATCGGATTCTTTATCTGGGTAAGTAGTTCATCATTTTTCCTCTGGCACGATATACACGCACAAAATAATCCAGGACTTGTAAAAATTTTGGCTACATCCGGCATGATGAGTGCTGCAGTACTCAGTATTGCACTCTTGATTATGCTGACCCAAGAAAGAAGAAAGAAAACCATAACAACCGTTTAGAAAAGGAGTTTATTTACCATGTTTACGGAGATGTTTGGCGGCTGCACAATGTGCGGCGTTAATTTTTTTATCGTCATCCCAATACTTGTGGCAGCCCTTGGACTTTTCATGTGGTGGTGTTGCTGTAAGTGCAAAAAAAACAACACGCCTATGCAAAAAGGAAGCGGATCAATTTCTAACAATTCAAACGTGCCTCATGCAGGCAGGGAGCAAAAAAATGGTTGTGAACAAAAATGCAACAACAAAAACGACAATAACTGTCAGTAAAATTCTCCTGGTCCTGTGCTTTTTAGGTGTAGCGCCACTACAAGCAGGACGCGGCGGCGACTCATTTGCCGGCGGATTTGTAGGTGGAACAATGGGGGGGCTGCTTTCAGGGGCTATGGTTAACGCAGGCAGTCGTAGCAGCGGTAGTGGTTCAGAAGCAAAAGCTGACGCTGCGCTGCAAGCAGTAAACAGACTCGAAAGCGCTATCAAAATAGACCTACAAAACCTGAGCAATCAGATAAACAACCTTGCAAACCAACTCAGAGAAGCTGAAAGAAAAATATACAAACTAGAAGCAAAACTTAAAGAGTAACCAAAAATAGGCTGTTTTTTTGACAGCCTATTTTTCATATAAATAACTGGGAAACGTATGAAAAATGTAACAAAAAAGCTACTGGGGTTGGGGTTCTTTGCACTGTTGTGCCTGAGCAGTTTTTGCCCTGACCTTGAAGCCCGCCGCAGACACGGTGGATGGCGTCGAGGTCACGGTGGAGGATACCACTCAAGAGGATACCATTACGGGCGTAGACACGATGGTGGATATGCCGCTGGCTTTGCACTGCCTTTAATGTTTGGGGCAATTGCAGCATCTGCTGCAGCTTCATCAAGTGCAAGCAGCGCATCAGAGGGTAACGTTGAACTTGAAATATTCAAAAAAGATGTCGAAATAGCCAGCGAAAAGCTCAACGCTTTTTTCCAGTCAGTTAAAAATAGCCTGGAAAACATCGACAAGCGAACAAAAGACTTAGAAGACGATATGAACAAACTCGTCGCTAAAATTGAAAAAAAGTAAGGAGAATAAACAATGAATAATACGCTCAAAAAAATATTCTGCTCAAGCATACTCGGGTTGTGCTTGCTCACATCAACCAGCAACGCCGGCTTTGGGGTCTATTTTGGCTCAGGCAGTTACGCTCACCCATACTATGGCTACTACTATGGTTACCCATCCTACAGCCTTGGCTGCAGCAGATTCTCTTATCCAATTTTCACTAGCTACACTGTAGACTCATCTTCAATCAGTGACCTCAAGTCTAAGCTGAGCAGCATGATGTCAAAGACAGCCGATTTTGCTGAAAAAGTAAAAAATGATTTGGAGTTTTTGGACAAACGAATCAAAGGCCTTGAAGAAGGTATGACTAAATTAATTGAAAAGGTAGAAAGTAAGTAACACCGTCTTCTATCTTTTTAAGAATAGGCCTCGTTTTTTAACGGGGTCTTTTTTTTTATCTGTGACTATCATTTTTTATACGCTAGCAAAAAAAGATAGCTGAGTGCTATAGTTCTTGCAAAAGCTTCCTGCATTGCCTACATTGGGTCAATGCTGCTATAAATTCTATGATTTTACAGCAGCATAAAAACTTACAAACATGTTACGCGTCGCCCCGGACTTGATCCGGGGGCCAGAACTAGGCTTCACCTTGATTTAGATCCCGGCCCGCAGGCCGTGATGACGAGCTAAAAATCATAGCAATATAACAAACTTGAAAAAGAAGAAGAACACTGAACTTCCTGATGAAAAGGGATCACTATGAAAAACCTAAAAAACTCACATTTTTTAAGCACTCTGCTTCTAATTCTACTTCTACCAGGCTGCCTACAGTCATCTGAAAAAATTGAAACAGGCCAGGACCAGGCAGTTCCAGCTGTTGTACTAGGTGGAGGCATTGCCGGCCTGACAGCAGCTGTGTATCTAACCCAGGCAAATATCCCAACACTTGTAATCGAGGGTCCAAAGCCCGGTGGTGCATTAGCGCAATCACACTCAGTGCGTAACTGGCCGGGGGTGCTCGATGCGCCAGGAGAACAAATTACAAACAATATCAAAAAGCAGGCTGAAGCCGGAGGCGCACAGATCATGCAGGAACGGGTCATCAGTGTTGACTTCACACAACGCCCGCTAACCATAACAACACAAAACATCGCAGATCCGAACAAAAAACGTACCTTTACCACACATACATGCATTATTGCAACAGGTACAGAGCCAAATTTACTTGGAGTCCCAGGCGAAACTGGCCACGACGGGTACTGGGGACGTGGCGTTAGCAACTGCGCAGTATGTGAAGGGTCTTTGTGCAAAGGTAAAAAAGTTGGCATCGTTGGTGGCGGTGATGCAGCCATTGTCGAGGCAAACTACCTTGCCGATCTTGCCAGCGACGTTACCATCTTTATTCGCAAAGATCACTTCAGAGCAAAAGATGTAAAAGCAAAAGATCGTGCTCTTGCCAACGATCATGTCAAAGTACGCTTTAACACGCGTGTACAAGAAATGCTTGGCAGCCAGACTAAACTGACCAGCGTCACACTGCAAGACACACAAACGGAACAAACCGAAAACTTCGAACTCGACCAGCTTTTTCTTGCCATCGGCTCACAACCAAACACTGCCCTTTTTAAGGGCCAGCTTGACATGGACGAACGAGGCTTTCTCAAACTTGTTGATCATCAACAAACCAGCGTGCCAGGAGTCTATGCAGCTGGCGATGTTGCTGACGCAACCTTTGTCCAAGCTGTTACTGCCTCTGGCGCTGGCTGCAGTGCAGCGCTGATGGCACAAAAATACCTTGAACAACACGAGGTTGACTTACTTAGAGGAGCACGAAACTTACAACAAGTAGTATCAGCTCATCCCCGACATTTTCTAAAAAACAAACTTCCAGAAATTGGTAACAAATCAGATTGGCAAAGCCTAGTTATCAATGCAAAAAAAATAGTACTCGTCGACGTTTATGCAGACATGTGTACATCATGCAAAGCAATGCTACCGGTCATAGAACAACTTGCATTCAACTACACTCAAGACCTTAATGTTGTCAAACTCAACATCAGCTCAACAGAACTTGACTGGGCTCAAGCTTTTGAACAACTTGGCGCAAATGAACTTGACTCAGTCCCAACCTTTCTGCTTGTCAATAACGGCAAACTCGTGGCGCAGCTTGAAGGCGAGCAGCCTAAACGTGCCTTCCAGGATCTTATTGACAAAATTATTGATAAACAGGGGGGAATAGATACACAAACCGAAATCTAAAAACCCATCAAAAAACGCCAAAATAATTTTTTTTGCTTTTCATTTCTTTGTCTATAGACTAGTCCTACTTTTTTTAAAATTCAAAAAAGCTTGATTACCATATAAAAAAACAATCGGGAAGGTTCATGCAAAAAACGTACAAAGCACTTTTTGCTTGCCTCTTTTTTAGTTTTCTATCACTAAGCAAAGCCTTTTGTGCTGAAAGAAAGAAGCCACACACTGCAACGCCAATTACAAATGCTTTTACCGCTTGGGCTAAAGACTCGGCAAAAAGTCTCATTTCCAAGGATAATGAAGCTGAAGGCACAAGCTATGAAGATGTCCAGACAATAATAGGACAACAAACCCCCGCAAGCTTGATTGAGGAAATTAAGCAGCATGCTCGCTCAGGTAGGACTATTTCTGAAGAAGATCGAAACAAGTTCAAGCAAGAACTTGCAAAAGATGGCTTGGGTGTCTTATTACTCTTGGCTTGGGACAAATTAGAAAATTTAGACGAAACAACGGTAGCAACATTAGTCCCCTATCTTGAAAAAATCTCAGCCCCACTTGGCGACGGCTCAAGCTACAAAATTGCTGAAAAACTCCCCTCACTGCAACGCACCTTAACAAGGTTATCACAAGAAAGCGTCGAGAATAAAGCCTTAATCGCACAGTTTATACAGGAATTGTATCAAACAACACCTCTGTGTGGTGACGCAAAAAAAGCAAAAAAATTACCCGAAGGCCAAACACCAGCTCTGGCACGATACACATTAAAAGAATTGTGCGATAAAGCTGCTGAAGTCGGCTTAAATCGCACAACCCTTGCAGACACAATTGCTGAGCTTGATTTAGACGACTTTGCACAAATTGCTGTAGGTAAAGAACTGGCACGGGAAATAGGAAAAATTAGTTCTGCCGATCTCAAGAATCCCCATAAGCGAAATGAATTAAAAGAAAAACTAGAAAAACGCAAACAAGAACTTGAAGTGGACCTTAAGCCAATTTGGGAACAAGAAAAGCAAGTCGATGATAAGATCAAACAAGCAGTCACTGAACAAAGACAGCTAAAAAAAAGAATTGAAAGTCTCAAGAGAGAAGCTAACAGGCTAAGATGGCAAACATGGAGGAGTAGAGATTCGCAACCTATAAGAGACAGAATTAATGAAATTGATTCGCGTGATATACCTGAATGCGAGCGTGAAATTGCCAGTCTCGAGAGGCAGCTGAATGGAAACGGGTGGGAGGAAGGCTTAAAATCCACGGCCAAAAGACTCTCAGAGCAAGAACCTAGAGCTCGAGCCCTTTTAAGCCAAATTGGCTCTTTCGAACAATATATAGACCTTGAAAAAAGAAAGGCTATAAAAGAAAGCGTCATCCAGTTTATCAGACCAGCAGAACCAGAAGACCCAAAAGCCTTGGATTGCTCGATAACTGAGGAAGAAGAAAAAGAAATTAAGCAGCTGCTTAAAGAGTGTAACAAAGATCTTCGTCAAGAAATTGATGATCTTATCACCAATAAAAAACAACAAGATTTTAATAACACCACGCTTGCAAGCCTCACACTAGAAGATGACAATGCGAGTTTGCGCTTAGCGCTTAAAAACAGTGATCTACTCAAGGCTGGTTTTTTGGGCGCTGAAGTATGCACTGCATTTTTTGCTTTTAAAAAATACGTCGCACTCCTCGACCAACACTTTCTATCAAAACTGCAGTCAATGCCAGACGATGTTTTAGATAACCTTGCAAGACTAGCTGAACTGCAAGAAGAAGAGTTTCAGATTGATTTTTATAACACTGAACGCTTATTGTTAGCGACGAAAATGCTTTCCTACTTCGAAGTTCCTCCGCTTTCGTATCAAATGATTTTTATCGGTGCAAGCAGTATTTTACAAACAATATTACTTGAACGCTCAGAACAGCGCCAGAAAGATGCCCTTGTCGATCGTCTTGGACAAGCCGCAGGTAAGAATAAACTCATGGCAGCCTCAATCAAAAGCATTATGGATGGGAAATTGGACATAGTGAGCAAGGACTCATTTAAAACATTAGCCCAATATGGCATGCCAAACCTGCTCCCTAACTCTAGCTTTGATGATAAAGCCATAGAAATTTCACTTTTCGATCTGTTTGAAATCATAAACCCCTTGTTTTTATGGCCAGACAAAATTGTCTATCGATCATGGAAGCAGATCAACAGCATTCTTTTATTTGGACTTCAAATATGGGAGCAAGCTGAGCAAGACAAAGACTTTCTTTCTTCTTTCACTCCCTACTTGCTTTCTCTGGCCGAAATGGCACTTTCAGACAGAGCTGGTGATGTATTACAAACATGGGGATTTTTGAAAGCAGCAGAACAACATAATCAACGTTGTAGCACAGCACTTATCAACCATATACTGAAAAATTATGCCGGCTACAAAGAGTTTTTACAAAAGCAATCTGTTGTTGACCACAAACAAAGAAGCCTGGCAAAAAAACACTTTATTAAAGCAGTTGAAAAAACCACACATGTTCCATTTATGACCTGGTTTACTCAATATAACTTGCAAGCAACAGGTCATCGAAACCAAGGGAATCTTTTAGCTACCCTTATTTTATTTGGATTGATAGCAAAAAATATTTATAAATATAAGACCAGCAACGGAAGGTAAAAAATGAAAAAAAGTCTAAGAATTATTTGCATACTTGCTCTCTCATTTACATCTCCACTGTTTTGCGCAGATAACAGTGCCTTTTGGAAAGCTATTGGAAAGACTGTAGGCAAAGTCATTGATGCTGGTGTAGAGGCTGCTGAAAAAATGACTCAGGGTCCTCAGGATCAAATTGATAGATTAAATAGAGAAATAGATAAACTCAAGCATGAAGCCGCAACTCTTACAGAAGGAACGCCAGCACACAACAACGTTCTAGAGCAAATAACATTAAAAATGGCTGAGATTAAAACTCACCAAAATAATTTAGCTCAACGCAGCGGAATGGTAAATACAATGATGGGCTCTTTAACGCAGGCGGCATCATCAAAAATTAACGACCTTGAAAAAGAGCGTGATAATCAGCGTGAAATTACAAAGCAAGTAGCTATCGCTAAGAAAAAACAAGAACTTAAGCAACAAGGCGCTATGGAGCGTTTGCAGTTTTTCCTCCAACCTCAAAACCTGAGCCGAATTGCATTTCTTACAGGTATGACTGGTGGCGCACTCATTGGAACGTACTTTATGACTAAGTTTTTATACGTTTATCTTGAAAAACAAATCGGCCGACCAAAGCTTGTACGTGAGTCATCAATCTATGACCACACCCTCTGGACAATGTTTAAAGAAGTTATGGGCATTGAAGTTAAAGCAATGAAAGATGAAATCTTTTCATTTGACAACTTGATTATGGACCCAGAACTCACACGCAAACTCAAACTCTTTGCCGACATGACCAAAAACAAACGCTCCATTGGTCTGCCGTACCAACACCTTATGCTGTACGGTAAGCCAGGAACGGGTAAAACTATGTTTGCTCGAATTTTGTCGTACCACTCAGGCATGGACTACGCCATTATGTCTGGCGCTGATTTTGCACAGTTTAAAGAAGGTGAAGACATCACTGAACTGCACAACCTGTTTGACTGGGCTGAACAAAGCAGTAAAGACGGCCTGATCATTTTCATCGACGAAGCGGACGCGGCACTCAGAAGCCGTAGAGAACTTAGTGAACGCGGTGTTAAGCTTGTTAACGCATTCCTTTCGCGCACAGGTACTAGCTCTAAGCACTTCATGCTTATTTTTGCAACTAACTACCCTGATGACATTGATGCTGCAGTACTTAGCCGTGTTAACAAAAAAATCAACATTCCGCTTCCAGGGCACAATGAACTGATCGGGATTTTGAACTTGTACATGAAAAAATACCTTATCGACGACATTCGCGTCATCACCATCGATGATGAAAAACAAGAATGTGGTCTTGAACTTGATCCTGAAATCACTGCTCCAGAGTTTGTTTCTTTTGTTGCAAAGCAGATGAAAGGTTTTTCTGGTCGTGAAGTTGAACAGTTTGTTGATGAGGTACGTTCATGCGCTTACGCTACTCCAGACCTAACGCTTACAAAAGCATTGTTTGTTGACTGCATGCACGATAAGGTTGCGCAACACAAAAATGCTTCACGTTGGGACAAAGCAGGGCAGGCATCGTTTGAACAGCATGTTTATAGTGAGCCCAGCGCTACTACAACAACACCCGTAGCCGCAGCTGCTGCATAAATAATCAGAGCTAACTAGTTGAGCAGCCCTCCAAATTGATCATGGAGGGCTGCTTTTTTTTGATGTCCTAAACCCTCGTTACAACACTATTTTTTCAGAGGCGTCATCTCTGACTCCGATCGGGGATCCACGATTAGGCTTGGTCTTTGGGAATTGCCCCTGGATCAGAGTCCAGGGTGACGAGATTGAAAAGTCAAATACACCTTATTTTAAATACAGCTAGTAAAAACATTACTTACTCAACAACTAACTTTTTGCACACTTTCAAGCGATTTTGCATTTCTGGCCGTTATCTATAGACTATTGCTACTTTTGACTTCAAGGCCGCACAATGGCTCGATAGGCAACGTATATTTAAGATCTACTAATCAATTTAATGTATAAAATATATAAAATAGAGAAATCGTATGAATATAAAAAAAACAATTTTGTTTAGTATACTTTGTGCAGTCGCCTTTACCGGTACAACATCAGTTGTTGGCTTTGAAAGAATCCCGGACTCAGTTTGGCAAGTGCGTCTCAAAACGAAAGAAGAGTTTGTCAAAGAATATCACTTAAAAGTGTTAGAGCTTTCAAAAAAGCAAAATCGCACAGATGCAGAAGAAGTCGAACTGGCAAGCGCAAAAAGAATGCACGAACACTACGAAGACGAGGTCAAACAATACAAAAAAATTGCAGCAAGCGGTATGGACGACGATCTCGAGCGGGACAGAAGAAGGGCTCAAAATCAAGATGCTGCTGATGCATTTGCTGACAAATACTTTAGAACAGACAATTTACTTAAAACCGGCGCTCTTATCACCATGACCGGGGGTGGCCTATTTTTGCTCTACCACCTATCAAAGTTCGTCAATCACTACCTAGAAACAAAGCTTGGCAAACCAAAGTTGGTTAGAGAAACTTCCATGCACAGCCAGAGCGTATGGAGCATGATTGCAAAAACTTTTGGCTATGAAATGGCCATTACACCAGACAAGCTCTACACGTTTGACAATATCATCTTCCCCCCAAATCTTTTCAAAACACTTAAATCATTTGCAGACATGACCAAAACAAAGCATGAAGTTGATCTACCCTACCAAAACCTGCTTCTGTACGGACCGCCTGGTACAGGTAAAACATTGTTTGCAAAAACATTAGCATACTATGCAAATGTTGACTACGCCCTGGTAAAAGGTCCTGACTTTTTTCAATTTGAAGAAGGCCAAGACATTCTCGAATTTAACAACCTGATGGACTGGGCTGAACAAAGCGAGCGTGGCATGATTATTTTTATCGACGAAGCAGATGCTGTGTATGGCAGCCGAACGGCTGGAAACCACAGAGAGCGTCGTCTAGTTGAAGCATTTTTGTCTCGCGTTGAAAAGGGGCACAAAAAATTTATGTTTGTGTTTGCGACCAATCACCCAAGCAGCCTTGATGAGGCAGTACTTGACCGTATTCATCAAAAAATACCGGTGGCGCTACCTGGAGAAAGTGAGCGCCTGAGAATGCTTAAACTCTACATCAAGCAGTATTTGAGAGAAGATGTACGCCAGATTTTGATTGAAGGCAAACGCCAAGAATGCGGACTTAACGTCTCACGTAAGATAAACGACGAGTTCTTACAAGGCATTGCCCAACAGTTGGAAGGCTTTTCTGGCCGTAACATTAACGATCTTGTCGATGATGTTAGGTCACATGCTTATGCCACAACGCACAAGAGTGTTACCCCAGAACTGTTCAGCTTGGTCACTAAAGAACGCATTAGGCAACATCAGTCCAAACAAAATTGGGAAACAAAGCCAGAATATTTTGATCCAGACAAGCTCAACGAGCTGGGCATAACCCCAGAGCAAGCAGCTGAACCAACAGCAGCCCCAGCTGCATAAACAACAAGCTTTTGATGAGGGTGGAACTAATGAATGCCACCCCCAAAATCCCTTAAAACCAAACACCCCCGTATGGTTACAAAAAAAAGAAACGTTTTTCTAACACTCCTTTTTTGTCTTTTTTTATGCCTCAAGCCAATTCATTGCAGTGATGAAACTATTTCTGCATACGACATAGAGTCAGTCGATACAGATAATCTTGATCGAGAAATAGCACGTCTTACGCACGAACTCAACACAGCAGACTACAAGCAAAAACTTGAAGACAGCATCTGTGGCAGTCAGCAGCAAAGTTTTAACAACACCATCCTGGCAAGCAAAACTTTTGACGATGGCAAAACCCGCTTAACCCTTGCACTCAAAAACAGTGATCTCATCCTTGGTAGTTTTTTGTTTGCTGAACTAGCTTTTTCATGGCTTGTACAGCAACAGTTTACGCAAATCATGCAACAGCAGCTGATCACCAAACTCATAGCCTTACCCAATGAACTTGAAACTGATCTTGAACACCTTGCTGAGTTACAAACAACAGAAGGCAATGATGAAACCAAAAACCATGTAACTGAGAAACTAGCGACATATTTTTTGCCTGAGTTCTACTCAAAAGAGTATGCTTACACGATTGGCGCAAGCATTGCAAACACACTTTCACTTCGCCTCTCTCAGATATGGCATGACAATTTTCTGCTTACACGAAGCAGCAAGGCGGAACATCTTGGCTGGGTGGCGTTTTTATCTGTTATCCAAGCAGCAATAAAAAGAGCCGACCTAAAAAAAGAAAATCTACAAGAGAGCATTCGCTTTGTTGCACCGGCTCTCATGCCCCACATTCAGGAACTTGATAGTGTTCATATCTCGTGTTTTGACCTCCTGCAAATACTCTGTCCCGTACAACTCACGCCCACCAACACCATGGTCAGACTTTGTGAACTGCTTAACAGCAAGCTCTGCCCAGAAGACAGCCTATTGCAAGTTTTTAATAGCACGTTTGTTAAAGATATGATTCAAACGTGTGGTTTTGTGTGGTCAATCCAGACACAAAATAAACAAAGTGTTCAACGCTTTATCCAAGATATAACGCAAAATTATCCCACCTATCAAGGGCTTTTAAAAATAATTCATACCAAAAATGCACCTACCAAAGCATTGGCGTTACATGAACTTTCCCACATCGTTGAAAAAACCCTAAATAAGCCGTTTTTTGCTTTACTTGACCAACAAAACAGAACCGCCTCCCTAGGCAAAGTTCTCGTCCTTGGACCAATAACACTGATCTTAATTCTTCCAATTGTTATAAAAATGATACCAGCAATTACATCATACCTGAGGCAACTAACATGAAAAAAATGACGCTCACGATTCTTATATTTTTTAGTCCTTGTCTTGCCAGTGAAGGAACCATCCAAACGTTGCTTCGCGGCTATACTGATATGGTCACAAGAAAAATAGAACAAAAAAAAGAATATCAAAAAAAAATAGAGGATCTCGAAAAAAAAGGTAATGCTGATAAAGAACTTGACCAAGCAAGAGAGGAGCTACAAATCATCTCAAACTGGTTGGTACACTGTGACGAAACAGTCATGCAAAATGGCACCAAGTACCTTGAAAACCAAATAGGTATAAGCGAAAAAAAGATTGAAGGTGATATCCGAATCAAGGAAGCTGTGGCAACGCAGCGAGAAAAAAGTAGAGAATCACTAGAATTTTATAAACTATTGCTTAAACCTAAAAGCCTGGGCAAAATATCGCTTTTTGCCAGTCTGTTAGGTGGCAGTTTGATCAGTGCCTACTTCGCGAGCAAATTTTTACATACATACCTTGAAACACAGATTGGTAGGCCAAAACTCATACGTGACTCATCCATCTACCAGCACACAATCTGGAGCATGCTCAAAAAAACATTTGGCGTTGAAGTTGAGCAAGTCAGGGATGCCATTTTCTCGTTCGATAATCTCATTCTTCCCCAACAACTTACGCACCAGTTAAGGCATTTTGCACAAATCACCAAGAACAAACATCTTTTAGGCCTGCCTTACCAGCACATCATGCTTCACGGCAAACCTGGAACAGGCAAAACTATGTTTGCACGGATTTTATCCTACTTTTCAGGCATGGACTATGCCATTATGTCTGGCGCCGATTTTGCACAGTTTAAAAACGGCGAAGATATTGCTGAACTTCACAATTTATTTGACTGGGCCGAACAAAGCAAAAATGGCCTCATCATTTTTATAGACGAGGCAGACGCGGTGTTTAGAAACAGAAAGTTTCTTGATAAACAGGGCATAAACTTAATTGACGCATTCCTATCTCGCACTAACGCAAGCTCCAAACACTTCATGCTGGTATTTGCAACAAATTACCCTGAAGACATTGACTATGCAGTTTCAAGCCGTATCAACAAAAAAATTAACATTCCACTCCCCGGTCATGACGAGCTTGTACGTATGCTCGAGCTCTACATACAAAAATATTTACGCGACGATATCCGTGTTGTTGCCACGGAAGGACAAGAAGTAGAATTTGCCTTGACTATTGACGCTGGTATTGATCATGAATTTATCGTACAAACGGCTAAGCTTATTGAGGGCTTTTCCGGTCGAGAGGTTGATCAATTTATCGATGAAATCAGATCAAATGCCTATGGGACTGATGATCTGACGGTAACAAAAGAACTCTTCATTGAAGCACTTTATGACAAGCTCTCACAACACAACGAAAGTATGGCTTGGCAAGAAAAAACAACACATATTCAATTGCCTAACATTTTACCATTAGCACCATCAGCAGCATAAATCTATTGTTTTTTTAAGACCCTCGTGGTACATTTTTTACATGAGGGTTCACACTCATAACATGGTTGCGTTCGGCACAAGGCACTGTTTATTTTTTCAGGAGGAGAGGAATATTATGAAAAAGAACAGAGTAATCTACTGCACACTTGCAATATCTGCATTAACAAACATTAATACCCATGCAAACATGTTTTCCAATATCCGGGAGCAAATCAATCAAGAATTTGACCGAATTGAAACGCTTATCGAATCAGAACTTAATGCCCTAGAGCAACGATCTATCGTCCCCGAACGAGAAAAAACTATATCTCTGGCTGCTTACAAACCGCAAGAGCAATGGGATCAGGACCAATCAAATCTGACGATCAGCATCCCACTCCCAGGCTTCAAGCAAAAAGATATTTCAGTTACCATCAGTGAAACGCTTGAAAATGAAACAGTAACCAAACGTACCCTTGACGTATTAGCTAAGGGTAAGGTAATAACCCAAAAGCACGCGATTTCCAACAAAGACGGACACACCACGCAAACCCATGCAGAACACCATGTCTCCGCGAAAACTTCTTTCTTGACCAGTGATGGACGCTTACAAAAAATTTGCTACACAGACGGCAATGTACAGCTTAATCTTCAGCTCCCAGAAGGTATAAACACCCAGGGGTATGAGATGTCTTTTGAAAACGAACAACTAACGTTGCTATTTAAAAACATCAACAATACCTAAACCAAGCCATAAATAAGCTCTACATTCTGTACAAATCATTGCTTTTTAAATACCAAATTGTGTAGTCTAAAGCCATAACAAGACTTAGGCCAAACAATTTTTCACTCACTTACCAGTAACCCTCAGCCTTTCAAAAAAGGAGTATCTCATGCAGAAACTACGCGGAACGTTTATGGCACTACTCGCAGCACTAAGCCTTTGCTCACCCCTAGCGGTACGAGCAGAAGCTACAAATGATGAACTTATGGATAAACTTGAAGAAATGCACAATGATATAAAAGAGATCCGTAATCATCAACAAGAAATGAAGAAAAAATGGGAAGAGAAAAAGGAAAAGTGGAAAGACAAAAAGGGCAAACACCACAAGGCTAAAGGTAAGGGCAAACACCGCAAAGGCAAGGGCAAAGGCGGATCCTCAGACTAAAAACCGACCACTCATTCTCAAAATTGGTATAAGCCTCAGGGAAATCTCTGGGGCTTATTTTTATTGGTACCCTCCCCTCATCTCTGTTATTTACCGTATTCGGGAACCAAATACGCCCATTTTATTTAAATTTCTTATTGAAATTATTGACTTTAGGGTCTGAAGGTATGGTAAAGTCTTATTAGAGCAGTAGAAACTATGTAAAAAGGTAAAGGAAAATAACGATAGGAGGGCTTTATTATTTAAATACTATTTATTACTAAATGTTAATAAATAGGGGGAGAATAATAACCTCCTGCCGTTTCTGGAAAATTAACGTTTTAGAAAAGAAGTATATTAAAATCCCAAAATAATAAGGGGGGAACCTTATGAAAAACGTACGCAACATTATAACACTACTCGCAAGCCTTGTGCTTTTTGCAGGCAGCGGGCTCAGCGCAGCAGAAGCAGTCACTAAGGCTGACTTTGATGCACTTGCCAGCCAAGTACAAAGCCTTGAAAGCATCATTGAAAAATACCATAAAGAAGTAGAAGGCTTTGCAAAAACTTTTGAGTCACAACTGACTGACTTTAACGAAAGCGTCGATGAACTCCAAAAAACTGCAAGCAACATTGAAACTCAGGTCGATGAAGTTCAAAAAGCTGCTTCAGAAATCGAAGCTGCACCATCTTCAGCACCAGCAGCGGCCCCAACTCCTGAAACACCTGCAACCGCTGAAACACCTGTAGTTCCTGAAACACCTGCTGAAGCTGAGAAAAAAGAAGCTGCAGCCAAAGAAGAACAAGAGGAAGAAACTGGCCGTGGTCGCAGACGTACTAGCAGACGCGGAGAACGCGCAAGCAGCCGTGGCGAAGCCGGAGCAAGCGCACGCGCTAGTTCTCGCGGCAGCCGAAGAGGTGCTCGCGGCGAAGCTGGCGAAGCAACTGGACGCGCTAGCAGAGGCGGTCGTGGCAGACGCGGTGGTGAAGAAGCTGGTAAAACTGAACGTGCCGGCCGTGGCAGCAGAGGCGGTCGTGGCGCAGCTCGCGGTGAAAGCGCACGCGGTAGCCGAAGAGGTGCTCGCGGTGGTGACGCTGGCGAAGCAACTGGACGCGCTAGCAGAGGCGGCAGAAGCGCACGCGGTGGAAGCGCACGCGGTGAAAGCGCACGCGGTAGCAGACGTGGCGGACGTGGTGAACGTGGTGGCGACAGCGGCAGAACTGCTCGTGGCAGCAGAAGCAGCGGACGTGGCAGCAGAACCAGAACTCGCGGCGCAGCAGCAGAACCAGCAGAAGAAGCCGAAACAAAAGAAGCTACAGATATGCCTGACGAACTATAATTTAGATTTAAAAAGCTACACTTGAAACACACTCTCTACACTCAGAACGGAGGTCGGTAATTTCTATCGACCTCCGTTCTGTTTTTTGTATTGGCATAATCTCGACTTTAATCGGTAATTTATTTCTAGATAAGTTCTTTAACACACCTTCCCCAAGCAACATAAACAGTCAAACACTTGACCATATGGCAGCATCTTTTGCTAAGGTGCAGAAAACAATCTGAAACAAAATTAAGTGTTTATCTATATAAGGGGAAATGTATGCTTCACACAGGACAAAAAACAAGGTTCTCAAGCATCCTTCTTTTGCTTTTTGGTTTTCTTTACCTACCCACAACAGTTTTTGCCCAAGAAGAACTTAACGAAAATCTTTTGACGGCTGTTGTTCGCCAGAGACTGAGCGGGGTCCAACAGGCGCTACGCGCTGGCGCTGACGTTAACGCGTCAAACAGAATTGGCTCTGCACTCGTTAATGCAGCATTTTTGGGCGGTGATGATATTGTTTTAGAATTGCTTAATGCGGGGGCTAACGCAAGCGCGGCAGAAAGCGGTACCAACATTAGTGTGCTCGCACATGCTTTTACCGCAGTACTACCTGTCAGTACTCTTGAACGTATTTTACAAGCAGGCGCTGATGTTAACATGCAAAATACCATCAACGGATCATCGGTCATGCACTTGGTGATGAGATACGGTCAAAACTACTACGGTGATAATAAAGATGCAGTTTTAACCGCAATTCTTGCACAAAACCCCAACCTCAACATTTTTGATAACCAAGGAAAGACCCCACTACATATTGCCTTTGAAAACGAAAACGCTGGAGATTTTGCAACATTGATCAGTAACGGTGCCGACGTTAATGCTAAAGCTCAAACGGGCCAATCAGTACGCGAATTATACGATGCACTCATACAACAAGGCAGTACAACCCTAACCCCTAGCACACAACAATTTCTAAAGGCAATCGCCCAAGATATGACACGTCAGGCACCTGGCAGACCACAAAAAACTCCAGAAGAATTAAGTCAGGACTTGCTAACTGCTATCAATGTAGGAGATCTTAATCTTGTTCGACAAGCACTTGATGATGGCGCTGATGTCCAAACAAGTGATCGTTTTGGCTCTGCACTTTTTAATGCTATTCTTTCACCAAACCGTTCAGACAACATCATCACTGAAATCATCAACCGAGGTGCCGATACCAATGCGCGCCGCCCTCGCTCTGAAGAGTCTGCTTTAATGCTCAGCCTACTTGAGGGAATTTCTATTGATATAATCAGACTTTTACTCGCTAACGGTGCTGATGTCAACTACCAACAATCACGCTTCTTCAAAGAAACTGCCCTACACATTGCTGCAAACTACCCTCAACTCAATATTTACCCAAATAATAATCAAGAAATAATTCAACTGTTGCTCAATAATAATGCAAACCCCAATGTTTTTGACCGATCAAAAAGTAGCCCACTACACATTGCTTTCTACAACCGAGACATACAAACATTCTCGCTTTTAATGAACAATGGGGCTAATCTTGACGCCAAAGCCGAACGTGGCTTATCAGTACGCGAATTATACCAAGACCTCGTTGCCCAGGCACCTGCAGACGCTAACACACAGAGCTTTTTAAAAGCTATTGCTCAACATTTTCCATCACCAAGAACCCCTGAAGAACTTAGCCAGGATTTGCTGCAGGCAATTGAAGATGGCAACCTTTCAGACCTCAGACAAGCCCTCAATGCTGGTGCAAACATTGAAACAGCAGACTCAGATGGCACTGCACTACTTAATGCGATTACTTCCCCAAATATGTCACCAGACATCATCGCCGAACTTGTCAATCGAAACGCAAACGTCAGAGCAGTTGTCCCTCACACGCAAGAGTCTGCACTCATGCTTGCGCTCCTTGAAGGGCTGCCTCTGGCAACCATCAGGCTGCTCGTAGAAAATGATGCTGACCCCAACTATCAACAACCAAGTTTTTACCGCGAAACAGCCTTGCATATCATTGCAAACCATGAACAACTCAACATTTATCCAAATGATAATAATGCTGTGCTTCAGCTTTTACTCGATAACGGTGCAAACCCCAACGTCTTTGACCGCTCCAATAGCACCCCACTGCACATCGCCTTTTACAACCGAAGTGCTCAAACTTTTTCCGCGTTGGTAACTGGCGGTGCCGACCTTGACCAAAAAGCTGGACGTAACTTGTCAGTACGTGAGTTGTATCAAGACCTTGTTGCACAAGGCCCAAGACGACCTCAAGAGCAAGGATTTTTAAAGGCTATTGCATCACACTTCCAGGCACAAGCACCTCAGGCTGTCCAAAAAACACAAGCTGAACTTGATCAGGCACTGCTTGATGCCATCAATGCTGTAAATATTAATGATGTCAGACAAGCACTTAGTGATGGCGCAAATATTGAGGCAAAACGTAATGACATGCCTGCTCTTTACTACGCCGTCAGCATTGCACGCAGCAAATTCCAAAACAACCAAGACCACACGGGCATGGATGCAATCATCAGTGAACTGATAACGCGCGGTGCAGACGTTGATGCAATGGAGCGTGGCTCTGGTTATTCAGAACCATACTTAATGAAAGTCGACGACAGTTACGGAATCGTCCGAGAAGGCCCTATTGGTGCCGCTCCAAGCACACTCGCCCTATTGCTTAATCGGACCACAATAATCAACACATTCTTTCAAGGTTCATTCTTAATCAATTTCGTTCGAAAAAATGAAACCCTTTATACCTCCGCCCAAATCGAACAAATTTATGATCTCATTTTTGCTTCAAGCGTTAGTCCAGCGGCCAGCCTCAACCTTTCTGATAACTCTGGCATAACAGCACTGCATCAGGCCTTTAGAAACAGAAGCGTAATTAACGTCAGAAAACTAATAGAAAAAGGTGCCGACATTAACTACGCTGTAGGCCAAGGAAGAATTCCACCAGTACTTGATCTTTACAACCAAGACCGTCAAAGCACTGACCCTGCTGTGCAGACATTTATCAAAGCTGTTGCACAGTACTTCCCTGCTCCACAAAGAACTCAAGCCGAGGTTAACAAAGAGCTTCTTGATGCTATCACACGCAATGACTTAAACACAGTGACAGACCTATTTGCAGGAACACCCGCTCCAGAAACCGAAACAACCAACAATGTTGGAACTGCCCTTGCCAACGCCGTTACACAGGCGGTAGCTCGCAATGAACAAGGCAGATCTGTTGCTACTCTCAATCAAATAATTCAGCTCCTTATAGACAATCGTGCTAACGTCAATGCAGTTCACCCAACATCACAAAAATCTATTTTCCTGCTGGCATTTGGTGCACCTGAAAGCACGCTTAAAAAACTTGTAGATGCTGGTGCCGATGTTAGTTATCAAAAACCCCAACGACCTGGCAACACCTTTCTGCACGAGCTCGTTAAACGTGGAGTTGTCCAATATTCCTTCTACGACTTTCCTCTCATCACCGATCGTCCAAACAGAGCAAACGTTAAAGCATTTTATGAAACTGAACTTGGTAAGGTGTATAAACTTCTTTTTGATAACAACGTTAATGTCAATGTCCAGAATCAAAACACTCCGCCTGAGACTCCGCTATCAATAGCCATCGATAGACGCTCACCACTTATTTTTGAAGAGCTTTTAGCCTATGGAGGCCAAGTTGGCCAAGTAGAACGTGACCTGTATGATGAATATCGTCGGGATGGCATTGCAACATCGTTTTTAGATATGATTGCATCACACTTCCCTGCCCCGCAAGACGCTCCAACAGGCTGGCATGTTGATAATGGGCGAGCAATGTACAATGACGTTGACGCCACAGGCCTTGCACCTGGTTTTGCAAGAATAGAAGTAGCAAGCGATGGAAGAGTTTGGGGACAAGGCACTGATAGCAGAATTTATGCTCGGCTTGGCATCACCTCAAGTAGTCCACAAGGCACTCGTTGGCACGAGGTTGGTCGCAACATTGATGCTAACTCACTTGTCATTAAAACGGTAGGTGGTGATGAAGTATTTGGAGCCACACACAATAACACCAACATCGTAGCTGAAGCAGGAAAAAATATGCAGCCGGGGTGGACTGAAGAAAGTAATTACAAAAATACCTCTAGCTTTACATATCCACCGGTAACATACATCACAGAGAGCAAAACAGGTCCTTATCGCTGGCAGCTGACCACCAATGATCGAAGCGTTATCGCCTTTACCTCTGACCAAATGGCATGCAGAGTTAATCTTGCTACAGACGCATATAATACGGAAAATCGTTATGAAATTTTCCTGAATACCTACTATCTAAATAGATATGTAAACATCATAATGAAGTATACCGCTGGACGAGGTTCACCTGAGCAACTTATGATGACCGACAGCAATCCGAACTCATCAGGCCCCCACAATCTCTGGATAGCACCGATCGTTTCAAATAATACGCTTCAACTTATCATTGGCCAAGGTAATAACCCAGGCGATAGTAATGAAATCATTGCACGCGTTACTGACGATAATAATCCTCACACCAATGCTCGCTATTTTGCCCTTACTGGTGAAGTAAATTCTCAGCCAACACGATTTACAAATATCAGGCAAGTTACAACAACAAGCCCATTAGACTTCTCTCCGGTAGTACCAGCAGGCCCAGATGAACTTTTCAACGCTATTGATGCAGGAGATCTTGCAGCAGTTAGACAAGCGCTTGATAGAGGTGTCGATATTGAGGCAAAGCGTAATGGCACCCCTGCACTTTACTACGCAGTAAACATCGCTCGCGATAAGTTCCAAAATAATCAACCATACAATGATGTGGAAAACATTATTCGAGAATTACTCAGTCAAGGAGCTGATCCCGATGCTGTTGATAATGCCTCCTCAGGTATAAGAGAGCCATTTATTGTCAAAACAACAGACTCAACTATAACTGTTGGGCTTCCTGGTGGTGTGCTTGGTGCTGCACCAAGCACTGTTGAGCTCCTGGTTGACGCCGTCAGCGATATTAATGTAACTGACTCTACAAATCAAAGAAATAGCTTCATGACAAATTTTATACAAAAAGGTGAAGATCTCTACACGCCTGCACAAATTCAGGAAATTTATAACATACTTTTCGACTCAAGTATTGTTAATCCCGCTCCTAGTCTTGAAATAACTGGTCGTTTTGGAAGAACAACACTTCTGCACACGGCTTTTTTCAACGGAAAAACCGTTCACTTTTTACAACTTATGAGTCATGGAGCCGATGTCAACGCCACAAATGCGCAAAACATGTCGGTCCTTGACTTGTACCGTGATTATCGCGTCCAGGGAAGAGAGACCGCTTTCTTAGATTCTATCGCCCAACACTTCCCCGCTCCACAAAGAACTCAAGCCGAGGTTAACAAAGAGCTTCTTGATGCTATCACACGCAATGACTTAAACACAGTGACAGACCTATTTGCAGGAACCCCCGCTCCAGAAACCGAAACAACTAACAATGTTGGAACTGCCCTTGCCAACGCCGTTGCACAGGCGGTAGCTCGCAATGAACAAGGCAGATCTGTTACTACTCTCAATCAAATAATTCAGCTCCTTATAGACAATCGTGCTAACGTCAATGCAGTTCACCCAACATCACAAAAATCTATTTTTCTGCTGGCATTTGGTGCACCTGAAAGTACGCTTAAAAAACTTGTAGATGCTGGTGCCGATGTTAGTTATCAACAACCCCAACGACCTGGCAACACCTTTCTGCACGAGCTCGTTAAACGTGGCGCCGTTCAATATTCATTCTCGGATCCATCACTGCTTAGCAACCCCACAAGTGACGCTAATCTTAAAGCATTTTACCAAACCGAGCTTGGCAAAATTTACAGACTTCTTTTTAGTAATAATGTTGCAATCAACACCCAAAACCAAAATACACCACCAGAGACGCCTCTTTCAATAGCTATAGAAAAAAGATCACCTCTCATTTTTGACGAACTTCTTGCTAATGGAGGGCAAATTGGACAAGTAGAACGTGACATGTATCAAGACTACCGCACCAACAACATATCAACAGCATTTCTTGATATTATTGCATCACACTTCCAGGCACAAGCACCTCAGACTGGCCAAAAAACACAAGCTGAACTTGATCAGGCACTGCTTGATGCCATCAATGCTGCAAATATTAATGATGTCAGACAAGCACTTAATGATGGCGCAAATATTGAGGCAAAACGTAATGATATGCCTGCTCTTTACTATGCCGTCAGCATTGCACGCAACAAATTCCAAAACAACCAAGACCACACGGGCATGGATGCAATCATCAGTGAACTGATAACGCGGGGTGCAGACGTTGATGCAATGGAGCGTGGCTCTGGTTATTCAGAACCATACTTAATGAAAGTCGACGACAGTTACGGAATCGTCCGAGAAGGCCCTATTGGTGCCGCTCCAAGCACACTCGCCCTATTGCTTAATCGGACCACAATAATCAACACATTCTTTCAAGGTTCATTCTTAATCAATTTCGTTCGAAAAAATGAAACCCTTTATACCTCCGCCCAAATCGAACAAATTTATGATCTCATTTTTGCTTCAAGCGTTAGTCCAGCAGCCGACTTCAACCTTTCTGGCATGTTCGGAAGAACAGCGCTTCATCAAGCCTTCACAGACAGAAGCGTAATAAACGTCAGAAAACTAATAGAAAAAGGTGCCGACATAAACTACGCACTTGGTCACGGCAGAGGTCTACCATCCGTACTTGATCTTTACAACCAAGACCGTCAAAGCACTGACCCTGTTGTGCAAGCATTTATTAAAGCTGTTGCTCAATATTTCCCAGCACCACCAAGAGCCCAAGCAGAACTTGATCGTGATCTAATCGGGGCATTACAACAAAATAATCTTACAGATGTCAGACAAGCATTTTCTGATGGCGCAACTATACAGGCAACCGATGGTGATGGTTCAGGTGTTGTTATCAATGCAATCAGAGGTATTGTTCTTAAAGTCATTAACAATGACGCTAGCGATAACCAAGTACTTCGAGAAGTTCTTGATCGTGGAGGCCGTCCTAATGAACTCGAAGCTGGTAGCAACTACTCACCACTCATGCGTGCTCTAGGCGCACCCGCTAGCACATTTCAAATACTCCTTGACGAACAAGCTAACATTGATTATCAACTCCCAGCTAGTGCAAGAAGCCAAGCAGGCATGAATATCATGCACATGATGTTTGAAGGCAGCGAATACTATGGCGATAGAGAGACAGATGAATTAGCTGTCTTTGATCTCCTTGTTGCTCGTGGTGCGCAAGTTAACGTTCTTAATGGCCGGGGCGAAACACCTCTGCACTTAGTGTTCAAGATGAATATGGATTTGTATCCTAACAGACGCCAAATAATTTTTGACAGACTTATCGCAGCTGGTGCCGACATTAATCTCAAAGCATCTGGCGGACAGTCCGTTGCTGATCTGTACAACGCTGACCGACAAGCCGGACGTAGAACAGATTTCTTAGACTCAATCGCGCAACATTTCCCTGCAAGCCGCGGCTCGAGGGGCGTCCCTGGAGGAGGTGGGCCACAAGCAGCTGCTAACTTTGCATGGACGGCAACCAACGGCAGTGGCTGGAGCTTAAGTGACGATGATGCGCCAACAGTCACTGACGTTCACAACACGCGCTATGACAAACTTGATGGAACAAGCCTTGACATAAGCGATTATGGAGGTGGCAATAAAAGAATTATTTATACAACAGATGCAGGTAATGACGTTGATCTGACTGACTCACGAAACAACCCTGGGCTGGTAAATTTATTTGTTATTACCGATACTGACACGTACGCAAAAAAAGTCTGGGGTCAAAATAATAAAGGACAGATTTTTGCTCGACATGGTATCACTCAATCTAATCCACAGGGTACCGGTTGGATCATGCTTGGCACCTTTGAACCAGGCTCCTTGCAAGTCAGAACGGTCAACGGTGATCAACTATTTAGTGCAAATTATGTTAGAGCATCACGTGCGGATTGGCGCTCACCTCTAGTACTTACACAAATTGCAAACCCTCCCGTCATCGTTGCCGAAACAGGACGATCAACACAAGCAGACTGGGTCGACATACAAACATATAAGAGTTCAAACGAAATAAAACTTTATCCAATAAAATACTGGCAAATAAGTAGTGATGCAGGACCCTACCGTGATGCTTGGCAAATACCTGCAACAGGTAGTCACCAAATAACGTTTACCTCAAATACACCTCGATGCTTGCTTCATTTTGTGGAAGAAAAATTTCAACTAAATAAACAATATCTGATCAGCTCACTTGGATATGGCCAAGACGCTGGAAACATAAGAAAACTAGACAGTGGTTACATAGACAATGACTTTACTGCAGACGTCAGACTCCACACCCCATCAGGACAAAACGAATATAAATTTTGGATTCAAATTTTGCGACAAAACAATTCGCTTGAAATTGTTTTTGGTCAAGGTGAAAATCCTGGAGACATCAATGAAGTAATCGGCCGTAGTACCGATAATAATCCACTCAATATTAGACACTTCTTCTTTGAAGGACCCACACCACTAACGAATGATATTTACCACTACACAAATATTGCCGTCGAACCTGTAACAACTCCTACACCGTCCACACAAACAACAGCTACAAACTTCGTTTGGACTGGAGCTGACGGTAGTGGTTGGAGACTTGGCGACACACTAGGATCAGACGGAGAACGAAACATTATATATCGTACTACCGCTGGCAACGAAATTGATGTTACCAATAATTTGGCAAGAATGGGCACAGGACTCAAAAGCCTATTTGTTGTTAATGATGGACAAACTGTCTGGGGGCAAAAAGCTGATGGTAAAATTTTTGCACGCTTTGATATAGCCAGTCAAAAACCTGAGGGTTCAGCATGGGGGGGACTGGGTGAACAGTTTGAGCCTGATTCTTTAGCGCGCGACACTATTAATGGTAACGATGTATTTGTTGCACGTTATAATGGCATCGATATGGTCGCAGAAGCTGGAACAAGTTTTCATCCTGGTTGGGTAGAACGAACAAACTATCAAAATCAAAATACAGTCACAGTATATCCAATCGGACACGTTTACAAAACAACCGAAGCTCCGTACCGCTGGCAACTTTCAACTCGAGCTAGAAGTTTTATAACATTTACGTCAAGTAGTCCACGATGCTTCGTCAGTTTTTGCGATCAACAGCAGGCAACCCTCACCAGATATCAAATAGACATAAACAGCTTTGAGCAAGGCGTAAACAAAATATACATTACCAAGACACGTGCACCGGGGCAAATACCAACATTTCTTGCCATTGTAGATGGAGGCAACACCCAACTGACTGGCCCGCAAAACTATTGGGCTGGAGCAATTGTAAAAAGAAACTCAGTCGAGCTCGTCGTCGGACAAGGCAATAATCCCGGCGATCCAAGCGAGGTAATTGCACATACAACTGATGATGACAATCCGTACACAAACGTCAGGTACATCTCATTTGGACTACCTCCACTTAGCACAACGCCGATAACCTTTAGTAATATTTCTGAATACATAAGCCCTCGCGCAATTAATTTTTCACAAACTGGCCCACTCAGCAGCTATACCTATCAACTGCCTGCTCCAGGCGAACGCCCAGGCTTTGCACCTTATCAATGGGAACTAACAGGCAATGTTGTAACGCTCTCTTTTGAAACAGATCAACCAAGCGTTCGAGTTAATCTTTCTCCAGACCAAACTGATGATCAAATATATCAAGTACAACTCCCTGGTGCAGGGCCTACCGATGCTGCAAGCATTATAAAATATGACGTTAATGCACCAAGTAATCCCGTCGCTATGTTATTTGGCCCCCGACAAGTAGGCCACATGACTCCAGCAGAAGTGTCTTCTGGAAATGCAAAATACTGGATACGAATTGCAAAAAGCTCCGGCAGCATAGACATTCGTGTTGGCAAGGGTGACGCTGGCCGTGGAGAATTTATGAGCGGTACCGATACTGACAACCCATTCGATGTAAACTGGGCTGCACTTGCCGGCTACGGGGCAAGGACAAACTTTACCAACATAGAACTTACTGAAATTACAAGAGGTAGAGGATCAACAGTCAGAGGCGGCATTCCACTAAGAGGTGGCACCCAACTCGGTATATAATATACAACTTATCCTTCAAGTATTTTAATAGAGGAATCAATCTATGAACCATCACGCTATTACGTATAAAAATAATTTGTTGACCATAATAATTTTATACTTATTTTCAACGTTTATCTGCACACTGCAAGCAAATCAGCAGCTCGGACTTCAGCGGTTCGGGCCAGCGGCAAGTCAATTACTCACCACACGACCAATGCCAATGCTGCTCACATATGGAAGTACCATAAAAATAAAAAACTCTGCATTGGTTGATACAACACTACGCAGTTTTGGAAAGGCCTATTATCACAACTACAATTCGCCGGGAATAAACAATCCTGACAACAATTTACGTACCTCATACCAAATGAGCGTTGGGGGCTCGCTCTCTTCAGACCAAACTGAGCAAGGCGCTGACGAATGGAAAATTAAAGCAGCCCATGGTCAAACAAAAAATGATGGTGAGATTGTACAGCATGGTGACGTTATTAGACTCGAGAACGTCAAATACAAAAAAAATCTTCACTCTCACTGGCTACCAGCAGCAGGTCTTAAATATAATCAAGAAGGTGGTTTTTCTTTCAATAATGATTTTTACCATGATGAGTTTTCAAATTATTTAACCTCCGCCTTTATCAACGCCAGCCATAAACCTCAAGAGGTAACGCTGTTTGGAAACAACGGGGAAGGCGATGGCAATGACAACTGGACCATAGAATATGAAGGTCAGAAGATCAAACTCAAACACGGTGGGGATCGTTACCTATATATTCCCGGTGTTACATTTGGCTATGACGGACAAGATAGCGACAATACCCGCAAACTCGAGCTTGTTGTTGCAACCGTCCGGAAACAAGATCTCAAGAATTTTTTGTCTAGTGATGTGTCTTTTGCAGGACTAGCAGAATTTGATGTTGAAGTTGTAAGATCAGCAATATTTGCACCTGCCATACAACCTCAACCATTAGCAATACAACCCGGGCTACCACTTGGTCAAATGGAACCATCACCAGCCATGCTTGAAAAGTTGCTAAAAGCCGCCACTGCTCAGGAAAGACTTACTCCTCAAACATTTACACAGCTCCCATCACTTGGATTTAACATTGCCGGAGCATGGTACGGCCTGGAAGGCGAACAAAACAATGTTGATATTGGATCAATGTTACAACAATTACTAGTTTTGAACCATCAACTTAGTATCCCTAGTGACCTTACTAAAGGACTACAATCTGTAGCCTTGGAACCACTCTCTGACCCAGCACCAGGAAAACAAAAAATTCTTGCCTACAATCTACAGGTTGGTGATAAATCTCTACACTTTAGAAACCCTGAAGGTATTAGCTCTCATCTAAAAACCATCTCCATTAACACAACTCCAGAAGACTTAAAACCTAATGTATCAGCCAGCAACATTGCACAAAAGGGTCTTCCTGCTGGATTTCCACCAATGTTTGCTCCAGCACCAATGCAAATTATGTGGGCATGGTATGGAACTGAGCAAAATAACACTGGCGCGGTAAAAGAAGTTGTTGCAAATTTAGCGCGCTATGGGTTTTTGTATATGCCAGACATTAAAGAAATGTTTAATGACACTGACACAACACCCAAAGAACTTGCTATCCATCTGCGTATGAAAAATCAAAGTAACTCATCAGAAACTTTTGATGTACATCTACGAGCCAACAACAACCAACCATTTCTTTTTTATCCTCTGGGCGACATGTCAGTCACGCTCCAAACAGAACTCAGACAAAGATTTGTTAAAACACTAAGAGATCCAAACTCAACCATGCAGGACATCGCTAATCTTATTAATCAAGGTGCTGATGTTAACTCCATCAATCCAACAACAAAAGAATCTGTTCTCATGGAAGCCATTGGCGCAACGCCAGGAAAAATATTTATCCTACTCAGCCAAGGTGCCGATCAGAACTATCAGCAACCAAACGAACCTAAGAAAACATTTCTCCATCTTTTAGTTGAGCGCGGTTATCAACTCTACCCAGACAGCAAACAACACGTTGCTGTGTACAAAATGCTACGTGATAATGGCCAATCCCCAACTAATCCCGACATACTTGATGCCAGCGGTAAAACACCACTACACGTAGCTTTTGAAAATAACCGCGACAAACAATGCAACATACTCTTTGAGTATTTTCGCCCAAGCATTGATGTTAAAGCACCTGAAGGACAGTCTGTACGTGAGCTGTATGATGGCGCTCGTCAAAATACAGACAATAACGTACCAGAAAGAAACACTTTACTAGAAGCAATTGCCAAGTACATTACTCCACCACTCTCACCTCAAGTTCAGCTGAACACAAATTTGTTTAATGCCATTTACCGCCATGATCTTGCTGGCGTCAAAAAAGCGCTAGATGACGGCGCTATGGTTGATGCAAGATACTCGTCAGGAACAGCACTCATGTATGCTATAGAGGGGACTCGTGCTTTTCAAATTCCTCCAAAAAGAACAACTCACATAATGTTTGATATCATTCTAGAACTCATAAATCGTGGCGCAGATGTTAACTTAACTCAAGCTCCCCATGATGATTCTATTTTAATGTTATGTATCAAAAAAGGTATGCCCACAAACATCATCAGCTCTATCATCAACCATGGTGCAAACATTGACTACATACATAACATTGGAATAAACAACACTGCACTCCATACGCTCCTTTCACTTGAGGAAGTTGAAACCAGCTATGGACGTGGAAATAATAGAAGCGTAAGTTACATAGACATTTATGAAGATGGTGATGAATACGTTGGCCGCGTCAACGATATACTCAACACCTTACTCGCCAATAATGCACAACCAAACATTTATAATAGGTATAACCAAACACCACTTAAACTTGCTTTCGACGTTGAAAACGCAACAGCATGCAACGCCCTGGTTGACGCAGGAGCCCGTATTGACGATCCTGTTGGCTTTGACGGCCGCAGCATGCGTGATCTTTTCCAAGCTTTACCAAACAGCGAATTTAAATTAGATATTGCTAAAACTTTTGGTCGTCCAGCAGAGACGCAATCTCCAGAGCGCCGCCTATTAAATGGAATATTGGCAAGCAACATTAGACTCGTCAGACAGGCAATTGCTGATGAAGCTGACATTAACACTCAAACGCATACTGGCCTTTCAGCATTGCAAGAATCACTTCGCGTTGCAGGCAACCTACATCGCCTTGGCAGATCTGACACTCAAGCAAAAGATATCGTTGCAGAAATTTTAAATAATGACCCAACACTGCCCGATGACATCGTAATAAACGGCGTCAAACTTGGAGCAAGTACTGATGTACTACACCTTCTCCTTGCAAGTGGTGCTGACATCGATGCACAGCCAAGTGCCTTTCCCAATACCGCGCTCATACACTTGATCAGTGACGGCTTACGCGTATACTCACGTGAACAAAAAGATGACATTCTTGATTGGTTTTTTGAAAACGATGCAAATCCAGATCTGATCAACAACCAAGGAGTCACTGCACTACACGCAGCACTCTTCAATCGAAATGTGCAAGATTTTGCCCGCCTTCGTCAAGCAGATGCAGACGTTACTGTCAAAGGCGACGGGGAACAGGCAAAATCAGTTAAAGACTACTATGATATGATTAAGAACTCTTCTAACAAGGCCTGGAGGGACTTTGCTCAAGCAATTGCAGAATACATGCCACCACAAAACTAAATCGCCACCTTAAACGCCAGAGTACATAAAGGGCGGGATGGATTGATCCATCCCGCCCTTTATAATTTGTCATAACCAGCATACTGCATCGCAGTGTCTCAATTCCCCAATTTTTAAAAAACCCTTTATTTTTCCATATTATTTCCATATTGAAATATTGACTTACATTTGTCAATGCATGTTATTATATATGTATAGTTATTAAAATTCATATTTTGATATAAAATTTATGCGTAAATCTTATGAAAAAGGAGAAGCAAATGCAGTTTATTACAGCATATACTAAGCCTATCAGACGTATTTTCAGTTTATTTCTTATACTTACCGTGGCTCTGGCACCATCAGTAAAAGCATTAACTATCACCGGTGCATGGTATGGCCTTGAAAATGGCCGCAACGTTGATGTTGCACCGGCTATGCGAGAAAAATTAAGCCAAGATGGTTACCTCAAATTAAGCAGTGACATGCTTGGGCAACTTAGAAATCGACAAGCCTATTTAGCTGAGATAGGACAGGTTAGATCCCCCGATTTCCGAGATCCAGCAGTAGATCAGCATAAAATAACTGCATACCAACTACGCACACCTCGTAATATTGTATTTAACTTTAGACACCCTGATGGGGTCACATCGCACTTAGTTCGACTCCAGGCAATGCCTTCACCAGACCCTCTTACCCCCGAATTAACTCAGGACGAGCTGCGAGCAAAAAATTTGCCCGCAGACTTCCCAACTATGTATGCCCCAGAACAAATAGAGGTGGTAAACACCTTTTACTATGGACCAAGTGGACATGGCCCGGCTCTTACCGAACGTGTTAGACAAAATGTAAAACAATATGGCTTTTTATACATGCCTAATCCAAAACAAATAACGCAAGACACAGGAACTGACGGACAACTGTTTGGCATACACTTGCGTATGCCCCATGCAAACAATCGCTCAGAAATCATTGATGTTTACGTACACCTTGTGGACAATGAACCTTTCATGTTCTACCCACTTGGTGATTTATCATTTTCTCTGCAACCTGCACAAACGCAAGCTCCCGTAGCCTCTGCAGAAGAAGACTCACAAACCGCCGTTGTAAGCGAGCACCCCGTGGGAGAAGAACTACGACAAGAAGAAGTTGGATCAACGCTGCCGGGTATCGGCTCTGCGCCACTCCCAGATGACGTCTCTGGTAATTTGAGATTTTTAGCTGGGTGGTTTGGCGTCGAACAGGGACAAGCCAAACCTATACCTGGGCAAAAACTGATCAATCGAGAAACCTCAATACTTGGTATTACTAACCCAAATCTCAGTCAGTATTTTGGCTTTGGGCCAACATCGAATCCCAATGAAATACTCGCCTATGCCCTACAAGCAAATGATATAATTTTAAATTTTAGGCTACCAAACGGCTTTACTACTAACCTTGTCCGTTTAGAAGGTCAAACTACCTCTCGGCCATTTACTCCGACAGCTGATCCTACAACCAAAACATTGCCCTCTGGCTTTCCTGCAATGTACGCGCCAGCTCCAATACAAATTCTAGGAGCCTATCATGCAGGTAACAATGTCACAGACCAAATAATCAACAATGTACAACAACACGGCTTTATTTTTATGCCCCAATCTATAAAAGCGACACTTTCAGATCCTGAAGATCGAAAAATTCTTGTCGTTGATCTACGCATGGCAAGTCACACAGATCCAACACAAAATCTTGATGTTAGAATATATGCGCATGACGATAAACCCTTCATATTCTACCCATTCTCAGACCACACAACGTTACCTGCAAGCGGTACACCAAAAACATTTTTCTCGGGCAACTTTAGCATAGAAGCAGCATACCATCGCGATGATTACAACTACCATCAAGGCATCGAATATGATTTTAGTGACCACCCTTGGTTTAACCAACCCGCGCGATATGGAGAAATGGCAGGCCACAGCGACGTAGCTCCACCACCAAACCCTGGTCACTCTATCCTGTACAGCATCCGAGATATACTTTCCCATCGAGGCTTTTTAGAATTTCCCGTCAATCTTCAAGGCTCACCAGTCTCACGCTTTAGTAACACGCTAATATCCTGTCACCTGCGCACGACAAATGGGATAGACCTTCACCTGAAATTACCTGCGGATATTACTTCTCACCTCGTAAGGCTTGAAGCTCAACAAGCACAAGGTCCATTCGTCGCTGATGTTGATCCTGCAACAATACGATATTTACCGGCAGGACTACAAACCGCTATAACAGCACCCGCCGCTATGCAAATCATAAACGCATGGCATGGCACACCACAAAATAACACTGACGTAACAGCTCAAATAAGAAGCAACTTACAACAAAACGGCTTTCTTTTTGCTCCACAAAGTTTTAAGCAAATTGTTGGAGACAGCGATCAAACACAAAAGTTGGTCAAAATTACTTTCCGCATGCAAGCCCAAGATCGCTCACAACAAACATTTGATTATACTGCCTATTTTTACGATGATAGACCATTTATGTTTTGCCCAATTAGCAGTACCATTGGAGGCTTTATAACCGAACGCCCACAAAATCAACAAGTCGTACAACAAGAAGTCGTACAACAAGCAACCCCAGATTTTACGACACCAGGACGTGGAGGCATTTCTTTTGACGTAGAGCGAAGAACAAACAATCCAGCAAATATCCAACTCATTTTCTCGACGCAACCACAAGGCCAAGGTGACTCGCTTACTGTAACACTTAACCATGATGGAATAATTCAAACTGACCATCAATACCCATCAGCTCAACTTAGCCGCGACACACAACAACACAGAAAAGATGGCTTATTCCCTGCTCAGAACCAAACAGGCAACTATGTAGTCACGGTAGACGGAGGCGGAACTCGTTATACAATAAAAAATGGTGTTAACATGTTTCGGTACCAGTTACCATGGGATCGATCTAACGTCGGTCAAAGTCAAGGCTTTCCTGTGCAGTATGTTACACTTAATGTATCAAGCAATACTGATCTTACGTTCAAGCAAAATCCGATAAAAGCAGCGACACCTGAAAACCTACCAGCAGCCACTCGTTCTTTTGCTCAGCCAGGAAAAGGTGGTATTTCGTTTCAAACAGCGTGGCCATTTAGTCTCAAGCTTGCAAGCACAGAAAAAGATGCTCGAGAAATTTATCCGACAAATAGCAAAGAAGCATGCATTCTGCACGTTCGAGAAGATCGTATAAAAACGCGCCTTGATGACTTTAGAGCTGATACCTATGATCCATATCAACACGATCTATTCGCCCCAAACAACAGCGAAGTCAGAAACTTTTTTATCAAGTTTGATTATCCCCACGCTATTATTTACAGCCAAAAAGGCGATGGTAGCTGGACTCTGCATAAAACCTTTGTTGACGCTGTAGACCCTTCCGGTGATGGTCAATTTATGATCCGCTTAAATGGCAACTGGCAACCTTCGCCAGCACAGCCTTCATTGCAAAACAAACTCCACTACGTTGACGTTGAACCCAACCTTATGCAAACACTCAAAGTATATCAAACCGTTGAGGAGCTTGAACGCGCAATGCCAAAGATTGCAAAAGTTGATGAAGCACTTTATACGGCCATTATCAATGACGACCTATGGGACGTTAAAGCTTCGCTTGCAGCTGGTGCAGATATTAGTAAATCTCCAAGTCGCTTTCAGGCGCCAATTATTGATGCTATAGTTGTAGCCGTTATGAAAAAATATCGCAACCAACCACCTTCTACCAAGATTATCAAAGAACTCCTCAACCGAGGCGCTAGCCTAGACGTAACATATCAAGGTAGTCCAATTCTCTCACTCTGTGTACAAGCTGGCCTACCTTTAATCGTTCTTGAAGAACTCATTAAAAATGATACTGCAAACTTAAATCAAACAGATTCCTACAACGCCACCTTTTTGCACAAACTCCTAACATTTAAAGATAGGCACTACCCAGAAAAAGATCGTCACGAAATAGAGGCTATTGGAAGCTTGTACCAAGCGCTTCGTGCAAAACGAATTGACGTCAACGTCTCTGATGATCGAGGTTATACCCCACTTCACATGGCCTTTGAAAAAGGTGATCGGAATGCATTTGATTTTCTTATGAGCAAAGATGCTCGCACAGACATAAGAAACGCTAGCGGCTACACCGTTCGCGAACTTTACGGCAAAGAGCAAGTTAATTCAAGACCCGAGCGTCGAGTGTTTATTGAACATATTAGTCGATACCTTAGATAAACAACCATGGGCAGAGGTTTCTAATCGCCTCTGCCCCTTCCGATTCAAACTCTTGCCCACATCAACAAAAAAGCCTAAAAACCACCCTTATGTGTAAAATATCTATTTGAAATTATTGACTTAACCATATCTATCTATGCTAAATTGGTACTATACATAGTAAAATAGCTATTAGTATGCCTATAAAAAGGTTTTTAAAATCTCTAAAACAGGGGGAAGGCAATGAAAACATTGCACAGAAGCATATCATTACGCATATTGGGCATGATCTTGGGCTTGTTGGGGCTCTCGTCATTTGCTCAAGCTGAAAATGTCCAATATGGCGATAAATTTGTGATTATACACACTATGCAGAGTGGTCGCGAGGCAGAATGGCCCAACAGAGAGATTGGCCTGCGAACATGGGGCTATGGTTTTGACGGCCGCGCAAATGCTGATTTTCAACAAGTATCCGGCTCACAGGGCACAGCAGAAGGTGACCTAATGCAAATAAAAGGTCCGAATGGCAATGAAAACAAGTCAGGTATTGTAAAAAGCGGCGATATAGTACAACTTTATCGTCCAAATGCTAATCGTTACCTATACTGTGATAGTGCCAGAACAAGTACAAACGAAAGTACGGCTAAAGAGGTTAGCTTTGTTACCAACCAAAGCGAAAAAACGAACTGGCGCGTTATTCTTGAAGGCAAAAACACGGGCGACGATTGGGTCAACAATGCTGGTCAATTTGTAAAGTTTCAACACGTTGAAAGCGGTGCATACCTCTACATCCCAGCTAGAAAAGTTTTTGACGTAAGACGTGGCACTAACCAACCAGGTCGAGATCGACACTACGTTATTGTAGCAAGAGCAGATAAAGCCGATGACAATGAAAGCAGATGGAAAATTAAAGAGCTACAAAAAAGCCCTACTCCTCCAGGCCAAGACACTCCACAAATAGTAACAAGACAAAGGCAAACACCACGCACTGATCCTACCGTTTATGCTCACAATCCATCGGAAGATAAAAACAAAATTAACTATGACTCAACGAATTGGGTCATTCCTGCCAGTGGAAACTGCCGCATCACTTTTGAAGTTGGCAAGGGACAATTTGATTTCTATGTAGCACTTTCAACAAGTTCACAACAATCACAAGGTGAAAATACAGATGGATACGTACTTGTTTTTGGTGGCTACGGAAATCAAAAATCAGTTATTGTCAAAGATGGTGATCCCTCAAATCCAATACACGAGGCAAGAGGATCCCTGGCAAATCCAGCTGACAAAAACAAATTTTGGATCGACTACCATAGTGACGGACGCATCAGGGCAGGTAAAGGCAACCCCGAAGAACAAGATTTGATCTTTGACTTCACTGACCCACAGCCTAAACAAAATGTCAAATATGTTGGCTTTGGCGGATGGGACCAACAAATCAATTTCAGCAGTATCACAGTTTCAGACATCCCATCAGGAGGTCCCGTTCTCCTGCAAACAAGAAGTCGAGCTCCAAGAGAGTCTCATGCAAGAACCGCTCAAATTCAGCCAGCAACAGCTGCGCTTCCTGAGCAGGGTAAGGGTAGTATGTCAATTGACGTTACCCGTGTTACCGATGGTCCTGCATCACTTGAGATTACTATCTCAGAAAACATCGCCAACAACACCCCAAGCGGCCTGATGTACAAAATCCTTGTTGCTCATGATGGAAAAATTACCTTTGAAGAAGCTGCAATGCTCGTCACAAAAAATGTACAAAACTTTTACCCCGCAGCTGCTGGTGATACAGGCACATACAATGTTACAATCGATGGCAACAAGCTAACCTTAGGCTTTGGGGGACAAACAGTTACACACCAATTTGAAGCAAGTTACCCAGTCCAGCACATTATTGCACGTTCAACAGACAGCAATAATCTGACCCTTGGCACCAGCATACAAACGGCAGCGCTACCAACAACTCCGGCTGACTTTACAACACCAGGTGAAGGTGGCATCTCATTTGATGCTAAACGCTTACGTGAAATGTCATCAATTGAACTAAGATTTTCAACGGAACCCGAAGGTCAAGGTGACTACTATACCGTCTACATTGATGACATGGAAGTCTACTTTGCTCAAGAGACAGGCGAACAATATGGTGGAGAACAAAGCTACGAACGAGGAGACTTTTTTCCAGCAGCGATTGATGAAAGTGCAAAGTATATTGTCAGCATCGATGGAGAAACAATTTCTGTAAACTGTAATGGCAGGTCACTCGAACATACTTTTAGCATCACAATCCCAGTAACTCATGTTGCCCTTAGCACAGATGCTGTTGAAGCCAGCAACGTTGTAAAGGCTGCAACACTTGCAGCGCTTCCAACACCACCACTTGACCCAGAAGCAGCCGTAACATTCTCACAAACCGAACAAGACATGAAAGATTTACAAGACTCTATGCAAACAAACTTGCAAACACTGAGCACACGTCTTGATAGCCTACGCAAAGGATTTATCAACACCGACACAGGCAAACCTGTCCAAGGCTTTGGAGAGTTTAGCGATGAACTACAAAGCGTGCAAAAACAAATCGGTGAAATAAAACAGTCAGTGCACAAACTGGTTGCAAGCCAAGCTGACAAGGTACATGTTGCTGAACTCGCCGATAACATAGAAGAACTTGATAACCAGATTGACAACATGGTCGTCAGAGTCGAAGCACGTATGCAAACAGCTGACCAAGAGCTTGATGCTATGCAGAAAAAGTTTAGCGACTCTATGCCTGACTTAGAGCCAATTAAGAGAAAGATGAAAGAATTAAAAGATAGACTTGGCAAAATTAATCTATCCAGACCTGCAACGCCAACTACATAAAAAATCTTATAAAAAAGAGGCGGTGACTACAAAGTCACCGCCTCTTTTTTGTTCTCAAAGCCAAACCCATTTCACCACCCTACTCATACCGAACCTATACCAACCCACTCGCTAAAGCCTCTGGCGACATTGACTAATGCCTAGGTTACTCTCACTTTTTAACAATATTTCTTTTTGTAAAATATTGACTTCAAGGGCTTATAAAATGGTACATTGGTACTAGGATTATAGTATACAAATGGTAAAAATGTAAAAAAGTACTTAATTTCACCTCTAAAAAGGAGAGAAATCATGATTATGTCGTCATTCTCGGGGCTTGGCACGAGACTTGTCTTACTCTTTGCCTTTACCTGTTGCCTGCAAATAAGTATGCACGCAGCAGAAGTACTTACAACTGAAGCTGCAGATGCCATCATTGCAAAACAGATTGAAGAGCAAAATCTGCTTACACAGCAGGACTTTGACACCACCATAGGACAAATGAACAAAGATCTTGATGCTGCAAAAAAGGCCTTGCTTGAAAGAGAAGACAATGCACCGGTATTCAAGGAAATCAACGACCAAATCACGAGCTTAACAACCACTATGAGTGCCGTTGTCGATAAGCTTGAAGACATGGATCAACGGCATGAGTCACTCTCCGGTGAGGTTAATGAAATGAAAAAGTCTATTCAAGCTCACCGTGAATTGATGGCAAAAGTTGAAGAAGAACGGGGTGAAATTTTTGAAACCAAAGAAACACTCCGTCGCGCAGGCCGCGGTGCCCGCGCAGTACTCGGCCAACAACGAGCAAGCGGCCGCGGCAGACAAGCAATAGCCGCCCCAACAACGAGTACGGCAATTGCGCCAACTACACCTGAAACCACTACAGCTGAGCAAACCCAACCAGAAGTCCCTGCAACTGTAGGTCGTCGAGGACGTGCAGCAAGAGGTGCAGCTGTAGCAAGAACAGGCGCAGCACCAACGACCAGAACAGGTCGCGCTGGGGGTCGAGCAGCCCGGGGTAGACAAGTAGCCCAGCCAACTCCAGCCGTCACAGCTGGCACACCAGCTCAGGCCGCGGTAGCTAGTCAACAAACTAGCCCTCGACGTGTAGCTCGTAGACGCCCTACAGCAAAAGCAGACACCACAACAGTGCAGGCTGCTGCTAGTGCAACACCGCGTGCAGCAGGACGTACCCGTGGGGCAGCACGTACCGCAACCCGTCAAGCTGGAGCCGCCCAACAGGCAACTCCAACCCGCGGACAGGCAACGCGTGGCAGGGCCCAGGCAGCGGCAACACGTGGTCGCACCCAAGCAAGACAGGCCGGTGGTGTACGCCAAACAAGACGGCAAGTAGCGCGCTAATAATGAAAGTAGCAAAAAATTAAGTAAACCGGTGAGAGGAAAACAATGAAGTCATGGTTATCAAAAAACATACTCTTCATCTCTATGTTAACTTTGGGATCACTATGTGGCCTGAACCTCTCATCTGCTTTCGCGCAAACAAATCCTGTTGTTTATGGACAAGAAATTAGCCTTGCCCTGACAACACGCCAAGACGCTGGTAGAAACATCATGTTAACCGGATCAGCAGAGCAATATACACATCCTAACTCATCAGGCCTTGGTCAAGTTTTTGGTAGCACAAACCCACAAAATAATGATGATGTGTGGATTATAGAAGCTCCACGGGGGAAAACACTCAACGACAGAAATCCTGTGACAAATACAGCTTACCGCGGCAGCCCACTCAAACACGCCAACGTCTTTCGATTAAAACATAAAAACACCGGCAAAACTTTGCATTACAAATACTTTGCAAGCAAGAGCCCAGACGGACAACATCCAGAAGCATGTCTTGATAGTGCAACAGGGGGAACCGCAACTGACGATCTTCAGCCTGTCGTTAACTGGGAGCAAAACGGACAAACAATTAATCAGTCAAACTTGCAAAATATCCCATGGCTTGAACACTATGACAAAATCACTATCAGACCCAAAGATATGCCCCAGTACTTTTACTATCCCACAACAAAGTACACAAACAACCAAGGGCAACAATACGTAGCATCGTGGATACACTCACATAACGCGCGAGGATTTTCACCATTTCCATTTTTTAAAATTACACAAGCTAGTCCAGCACCTCAACAACCCGTTACTCCTCAACCACCAGTAATGCAACAACAAGCACCTCAGCCAACGCCACAAGCACCTCAGCCAACGCCACAAGCACCTCAGCCAACGCCACAAGCACCTCAACCAGCACCATCAGCACCGGAACCGGTAACACCAAATCAACAGGTAACTCCGGCACCTATCACAGATGAAATTTTTGCTAACGTTTGGGCAATAGATACTGACAATAAAGTTCTTTTCCGTGAAGGCATTAGCCAGGACGATCCAATTGGAACCTCATGGTCCGAAGTTACCGGTCTACTGGCAAGCGATATCAGTGTAGGGCCAGACGGGAAAGTGTGGGCACTTGATACAACCAACGGTGGAGGAGGACACCAAATCTATTTCCGTGAGGGAATAACTGATAACAACCCTAAAGGTACAAGCTGGGCAAAAATTGATGGAGCGCTTGTTGTTATTGGAACCGGTCAGGAAGGACAGTTATGGGGTGTCAATGATGGAGATACGTTATTTTTCCGCGAAGGTATTACGCAAGATAACCCTAAAGGTACAAGCTGGAAATTTGTAAATCAAAACTTCAAATACGTTGATGCCGGAGCAAACAACAGTGTTTGGGCTACTGGAACATTTCCTGGCGTTGTCTACAGACACTGGGGCAATACAACAACACAACCAGGATCTACATGGTCACCTGTTGAGCGCTATGAAATCAAGCAAATTGCCGTTGGCCCCAATGGTCAAGCATGGGGTATTAACGCAAGCAACGAAGTTGTCGGGCGAGAAGGAGTAGCCAACACAAATCCTAAGGGCACAAGTTGGAAATCATGCGCAACCGACGCAAAGTTTGTTGGTGTAACAAAAGACAATCAAATTTGGATGGTTAAAAATGATAATAGCATTTGGGCATCCCAGACAGCTGATGTCAATGACATGCAGTGGGAGCAAGTAAGCGGAAGACTCATTAAAATCACTGGTGGTGGTATGCCTACTGGCTATGCTCCTCAATCAGTGCCAACACCAGAGCCCACCCCTGCCCCTGAACCTGAATCAAAACCCGAGCCAACAGATCCTACACCTGAAGAGCTCGCTGAAATTGCAACATTCCAGTCCGAACTAAAAAAACTCGATAGTGAGTCAAGATCACGCCAAGGACGTATTAGCGAACTTACCAAACAAGAATCATCACTTGAAAAACAACTTGATGAACTTGAAGAACAAATAGAAGAAAAACGTAAAGAGCTTGAAAACATCCTTGACAGCATCGAACAAGCTGAGAAGCGCCTGGAAGAACTTGATGCATTAAGGGATGAAATAACTGAAAAAACAGCTGAACTAGCAGGCCTTGAACAGCAACGCCAAGACAAAGAAAATGAACTCACATCACTGAGTAAGAAAGTCAAAGCAGAGGAAGAAAATCTGACTAATCTGGTTAGATCAAGAGACCTAAAACGTAGTAAGAATGCTCTTGAGGATGCTCTTGATGACCTTGAACTCTCTCTCGCTCAAAAAACCATCGAGGGCTCGGGCTTAATTAATAACTTACAAGCTGCCTTTGCTCAGCTGCAACCTACAATGGCTCAACTCCATCAACAAATCAGTGCTATAAACTTAACATACGCAAACATTGGCATACGTCTGCAAAGCACAAGAGGAATACTCATACTGAGAAATGTTAAGCAAACATTTAATACATCGTTTCCAAAACTTGCAGAAATCAAAAAAATATTAACAGCGCTCAAGTCTAAATTGGCAATTTTACAACAACCAGCCCTCGCGCAATATAAAGCGATACCAACACAGAGACTTGCACGCCCTACAGCAATCCAAAGTCAAATTAGTAGAACACGTGGACGTGGAGCCAGGGGAATCACACAAACTCCTAGACCAACAGCATCACGCCCAAGCAAAGCACGTAGTCAGCAAGCAAGACCAACTCGTGGACCCCGAAGTACACAAACAACAAGCACAACATCGCAACGAGGAGGACGTCAAACAACGCGTAGACAGCCTACAGGCAGGCAAACAACTCAACGTAAGAGAGCACGATTTTAAACCGTAAGGGATAAAAAATGAAAATAAAAAATGTATGTTACAAAATCATTGCCCTACTCTGCTTCACGTTGACAGGAACAGCAGTACAAGCAATGCAATTTGATCCCAACTTAGACAGGGTCAAAACTGATGCTCGTGGTAATGAATGGACTGTAAGTGTACAATCACGTTCTTACGGAGAGGAAACCATTAATTATTTACTCTTTAAAAAATCAGGTACAGAAAAGTGGCACACAGTTGGACTCACGCAAAACTTTATTATCCATCCAACAAAAGACCAAGTCTGGATCAATACCGCAGGAAACGTAGCTGCTCGAGGAGAGGTAAACTTTGTTGGTGATCGAGCAACAATAAAATGGGAAAAACTCGATATTGATACCGCAAATGACCTACGAATCATCGAAGTCGATGGAGAGCAACACTACGCCTTCACCAATACGTATGACAATAAAACATATTACTCGAAAACAGATGACCCTACAAATCCAATACTAACACCTCTTAATGCTCCAGTACTAGGAGCTGCGTGGATTCTTGGTTGGCCTAACAAAATTTATTTTAAAGAAGGTATCACTCCAGAAAATCCAAAAGGAACAAACATTTTCACCCTTATCCCCGATGTCAAAGCAAACGACATTAGTGTGAATATTCATGGCGAAACATGGGTTGCAGGCAAGGACGGCAACGTTTATCGAAGAAATGGCGTCACGCCACAAAACCCCAAGGGTGAAAGCTGGACAGAAATTACAAGCCCAACATTTACTCATATTTCTGTTGGCAAGGACGACCTCGTCCTGGCAATAGAAACAACAGTACCATGGACCAACAAGGATGATGTGGGTGAAACAAAGTTATATTATCGAGATGGCATCACTACCAACAACCCTACCGGCACAACATGGGTTGAGTTCCCAGACCAAACAATTAAATTAAGAGACACTGCAATAACACCATCCGGCAATATTTGGGGGCGTGCTCTAAATGGACAAAAACTTTACATTCGAGAAGGTGTATCAGCTCAAAATAAAATTGGTACAAGCTGGCGCGAAATTGAGTTACCTCAAGGTGTGAATAGCTCATTTGGCTTGGCCGCAGGTGGCAACACAGTCGTCTGCATTGATGGCAATGGTATTTATCGACGTACAGGCATAACAGCACAAAATCCTGGGGGTACAGGGTGGAGCAAAACCGCAGCAAATACATTGCGATACATCTCTGTTGGATCAAATGGTGATATCTGGGCATCAAACGTTGGTGGCATGGTCTACTATATTGCAGCTGACACCCTGGATAATCCAAAGTTTGAACAGATTTCTAACCTTAAAAAGGGCAAAGTGCAAAGAGGCGTTGGTGCTCAGGTAGCAATGTACAAATTATCTGTTAGCGGACCTCAACTTACACCAAAACCTGGGCAAAGACCTATCACAATGGCAGCAGCGCAATCAAGACAACAAACGCCCGCCACTGCAGTAAGCTTACAGCTGCCACCGAATCAAACAGCGGCAATACAGCTTCAAGGCCAAGATCAAACACCTGCACAGCAGCCTGACCCTGCCTCGAAACCGGCACAAACTCCAACTGATGCTGATCAAGAACCAGCTCAAAAGCAAAGCCAAGATCAAACACCTGCACAGCAGCCTGACCCTACCTCGCAACCAGCACAAACTCCAACTGATGCTGATCAAGAACCAGCTCAAAAGCAAAGCCAAGACCAAACGCTTGCACAGCAGCCTGACCCTACCTCGCAACCAGCACAAACTCCAACTGATGCTGATCAAGAACCAGCTCAAAAGCAAAGCCAAGACCAAACGCTTGCACAGCAGTCTGACCCTGCCTCGCAACCAGCACAAACTCCAACTGATGCTGATCAAGAACCAGCTCAAAAGCAAAGCCAAGATCAAACGCTTGCACAGCAGTCTGACCCTGCCTCGCAACCAGCACAAACTCCAACTGATGCTGATCAAGAACCAGCTCAAAAGCAAAGCCAAGATCAAACACCTGCACAGCAACCTGATCTTGCCTTGCAACCAGCACAAACTCCGGCATTGCCAATAGCCATATCAGCTCTTGATAAGGAAATTGAAAACGTCAAACAAGAAAAAGCTGATGTTGAACAGGAACTTAAAAATTTAGCCACAAAACATACTACCCTTGAAAAAAAACTCGTAGGACTAAATGCGCTCATTGCTCAACGCCGTGGCGAACTTAAAAAACTCAAAGCCGACATCACAGCTGCCGAAAAAAGATTAACTGAATTGACCGCAAAATATGAAGGTGATATTGCAGCAAAAGAGGCCGCTATTACCGAGTTACAAAGTGATGCAACAGCAACACAAGCTAAACTTGATAGTATAGCTGCACAAGCTGCACAACTAAGCAGACAAGAAGATTTATTGGCACTTGAGAAAAACCGACAAATACTTACGCAAAGACTGAACGCTATCGACTTTGCTAATGCTCAAGAGCTGGAAGCGGCTCGAACCGAATTAATGGCAAAGCTAAAAGAATTACAAGATATGAAACAAACTCAAGAGAATGCAGACGAACAACAACTCATAGCCATTAATGGCCAACTGCAGTCCTTTGGCACGATGCTTGCCAATGTTGAGCAAGCAATCCAAACACTAGAGCAAAAACAAGATGCCTTAAAAACAGAAATAACCCCTACACAAACAGCACAAACTGAAGCTACTCCCCAAGCAACAGAGGAAGCAACCACGCTTGTAGAAACCACACAACCAACAACCCTAACTCCCGCTCAATCAACAGCGACAGAAACAATCCCGGCAATAACTCATGCTGAAGAAAGTACAAAACAAGCAGCTCCTAACACCATGCCACAAACACAACCACAAACTGTAACTACCCAGGCTGTCGCTGCTGTTCAAGAAACCGCTACACAAAATACGACAACGACACCTGAAGCGTTTTCATTTACTGATGGAACAGGTCTTGAACTCGGCCAGGAATATGATCCAACCGCCATTCCAACCCTTGCGGTCATGCCTGAACAATCAGATTTTATTATTGTCGAAGAATATGAAACTGATCCTGTTACCGGTCAAACCGTCGTACGTAAACGTCTTGCCCGCAGACCTGAACGAGGCAGACAAGCGACAACAACGCCGACAGAAGCAGAACAAGTAATACCTCAGACTACCACAGGACGAGCTCGTACATCGCGTAGGCAAGCCCAACCTACCCAGGCAACAAGGGCTACACGGGGAAGACAGACAACACAACAAGCAACACGTCGTGAACCAACCCGACAACCATCACGACGACAAACGCAGCAACCAACCCAACGACAACAAAGAAGTAGAACTAGATCTTAAAAGCGTAAAAAATAAAAACAGATAAAAGGGAGAAAGCAATGCAAGCATTATTTCGTACCAAAAAATTCCAGGCCGTGCTCCTTGGCGCACTAGGTCTGCTTCTTTTGGGCACTGCCTACGTCAAAGGCGAAGCGCAGGTACAACTGACCGCTGCAAGTGGTTCTGCCATAGATTTTTTGTATGATCGTTATGGCGCACGACTTGTTGTTAACGGACCCGTCAAGTACGGTGATGTTGTTCGCCTGGTCTCAGAAAACAAGAAAAGTAATACGGATGATCCATCGGTACCATTCGGCTCCAAAAAAATACGATACAATGGTCGAGACATCGCGCTTCACCACACCGGACTCAAGTACGGACCATTTCAACCAATACCGTTGGGTCAGGTTTCTGGTAACATTGCCCAGGATATGAAAGATTTTTGGATTGTTAAGCCGCCACACGGCAAGACGCTTGATGATGTTTCTCCCGAATCAAATAAACCATACAAGCAAACTGACGTAACCTCAGGAAGCACTATTCGTCTGACACATCTAACGACACAAACAAACTTGCACTCAAATGCAGGTGTACAAGCACCAGATAGAGAGAACCAACAAGTTGCGACTTCCGGAAAAGATGGCATTGGCGATACTGGAGACAACTGGGTACTTGAAATTGATGGTGGTAGTGTATGGGATAGAGCAACAAGCACCGTAAAACTCAAACATAAGAGAAGTGGTAATTACCTTTTCTTCCCAGGAACCACGTGGAACGCTGGTTACTACTCAACCCAAGACACCGGCTATCATTACATTACAGCTGCAGCTCCAGAAAGTGACATTACAAACAATTCTCACATCCTAAAATTTAAGATCGAAGAAGAAGATCTTGCTGGCCTCCCTGCAGAATTTAACTTGGTTGATGACGCCTCAACACCAGCCATTATCTATGGCCAACCAATTCAAATTGCAAACTCGTATAGAAAAGAAAATGGTAAAGATATTTACCTACATAGAACGGGCATGAAATTTTCAACGTTTGATCGACGAGGTTCTTCGCCAGATGATGAACAGGTTACCGCTTCGTTTAAAGACGATGATAAAGACTTTTGGGTAATTTTACCAGCAAATGGCATGAGCCTTGACAGTACACATCCAAAGTCTGGCAAACCATATTCTCAAAGCCCTATTTATAATGACGACGTCGTTCGCATTCAACACCAGGGCAGCGGCAAATATCTCACATCACTGATTGGCATTGAAGCACCCTTTCCCGCTGATCTTTATCAGATTATTACCACGACTGATCAAGATGACGATAAAAATAACTTTGTCATTGGCCTAACAGGCAAAACAGCCGATGATGTTTGGCGCACAGGGTTTAATGGCGTAAGCTTTAGGCACGCTCAAACCAACAATACACTTTTCTTTCCTGGTGACAAATTCAATATTTTCTTCTGGCCATGGATCAAAAATACCATACCACGCCAAACAACACTTATGCCTCACGAAGAACACTTCATTGTTGCAGGAATACGCACACCTGACCTTTCAAGAATGATGGGTAATCCAGACCTTAAATCGATTGCACTAACCCACCTTTTCCAAGCAAAAATAGGAGAAGGCGACTTGAAGCGACTTGCAGAACTTGAGCTCAAACGCAAAGCAGCAGAAATTCCACCGCTACAAGAATCTGTTATTGGTGTAAACGGCCACACATGGGCACTTACTGTCGATGATGCACCAGACTCACCAGGGAACAAACGTGTGTATCATAAACCTACTGACGAATGGATTGAGGTCACTGGTAGAGCTCTCAAACAAATAGCTGTAGGACCGAACGGTCAACTTTGGGGTGTCAATACTGACGACGACATCTATGCGCGCGAAGGTATTACACCTACAAGAACAATCGGCCAAAGTTGGACTAAGGTACCTGGAGCGCTTATCAACGTTACCATCAAGGATGATGGCTCTGTAGAAGGTCTTAACAGGGATGACCTTTTCTGGGTCTCTGATTCTGGAGATTCAAAAAATCCAGAATGGCGTAACGATCCATTTGGCTATCAACCGGATAGCTTTGTTCAAACAGTAACCGGACCTAACGGCCATGAATGGGGGCTAACCGCCAGACGTGAGGGTCCTAACTACCACGTCTATGTTAAAAAAGATGATCGATGGATGCGTGTTAAAGATGGAGCTCTAGAGCAACTCGCAGTTGACGCAAATGGTAACATCTGGGGTAGAAACAACGAAAACACTATCTTCTACCACGCTTTTGACATTCCAGACAGCGGACAACCAAACTGGATCAACGTAGCCGGCGCACAACTAACTCGTGTGGATATTGATAGTACAACAGGTCAAGTTTCTGGACCTGGCGTTGATGGCGAACAATATATTTCTCAAACGGGCGATCCTAGAGATCCACAATGGATCACCGAAACGGAATTGAAACGTCGTAAAGAAGACGCCGAACTTAAGAAGACAGAAGAGGCTGAACCTAAGACAGAAACAGAAGAGACTAAACCCAAGAAAGTAGAAGCTATCGAGAAGAAGGTGGAAGAAGTCGCACGTAAAGCCAGAGAAGCAATACTCAGCGAGGCAAAAACAGAACTTGGTACTCTTACAGCCAGCCGAGATGCTCGACAAGCAAGCGTAACAACACTTGAAGGTGATGTTAAGGCAAAAAGCTCAGAACTGAAATCCCTCGAGGCCGAAATCAAACGTGAGCAAGCACGCCTTGATGGCTTACTCAAAACAATCGAAGCTGAAGAAGACAAACTTGGTGGCGAGCTGGACAAACTCAACGAAGCACTTGCAGCAGAAAGAAAACGTCTAGGTGAACTTGAGGGCGAACTTAAAGGTGAACAAGCAAAACTCAGCCAAGCTCAAGAGCGTACACAAAAACGAATTTCAGTAGAAAATCGAGAGTTAATTATCAATCGCCTCACAGAACAAAAACTCTTAACACAAGAACAGTTTGCAACTTCACAACAAGCAATTCAAAACAAAATTGCAGAGCTAGACAAGATACAGAGCGATCAGGCAACAAGAGACCGAACAGCACTCACTAATATCTTAAATCAACTACAGGCACTTACTCCTGCAATGGAAGGCATCCAAGAAAAAACTGAAGCCATAACTGGCAAGCAAACGACCATAACAGAACACATGCAAGAGCTTGACAAGAAAAAGGTTGCAGCCGAGGAAGAAGCGGTTACACAGCAAGCTGAACAACCTACACCTTCAACCACGGAGCCAGCAGCACAACCAACGCCTCAAGCACCAATACAAACAAATGTCATATCAGAGCCAACAGCAACAGAAGCAACAACCCCTGACACACCGGTTCAAGCAGCTGTAGAACAAGAAGCTACAACCGAGCCAACAACAGAAGAAATAGCAGCACCCGCTGCTACAGTTCCCGCAGTCGCTGCAGCACGCACAAGACGTGGTAGAGTAACTCGCACCCCGGCCACGACAGAGACTGGCGCTGATACCACAAGCGAGCAACCGGCACAACCGACAGCAACAACACGTAGAGGGCGAACCTCACGCAGTCCTGTTGCAGGGGCAACCAGAACACGTGCTGCCACAGCGCGCCGAGGCAGGCAAGCAGTCTCAACAGATGACCCAGCGCAAGCAGCAGTCGCTCAAAGTGATTCAGCAACCCCGACCCGCGGTAGAGCAACCCGTAGCAGAGCCACCCAAACGACCGGTACTGCTACAACACGTAGAACCCGAGCAACGGGCAGACAAGCGGTAGCTCAACCAGCTGGCGCAGCAACAACTCGTCAAGCAGCCCGTAGCCGAGGCGGCGCTCGTAGACAAACAGCTGACCAACAACCAACCAGAAGACAAGCACGCACTCGTCAAGCCACAGAACAAACAACACGAAGAAGCAGAACCAGATAACATAAAGAAGTAAAAAAAAGGTGGGTAGAATTTAATTCTACCCACCTAAATAAAAAAGGGGAACCATGTTGCACTTTATAGCGCCCTCCAAACAAGCTCCACGCTCTCTAAAGATCGGGCCTCTTATTCTCGTAATCTTTTCTCTGCTTGTACTGCAAACTTCAAAAGCGGCCATCGCTGACGATATTAGTGCGCTACAAAAGCAACTTACGCAACTAAAACAAGACTACGAGAGTGCAATGATGTCTCTACAAGGCCTAGTTGACAATCGGGTTGCACAACAAATTCCAAATTTCACTCAGCCATTTGAAGCACAACTTGTACAACTTAACGCAGAGCTTGACGCTCTCATTCCTACCTTAGCAGAGCAAGTAACACCCGCTATCAAACAAAAAGTACAAGATATTATTAGCGATGAAATTAACACCCATATCCAAAACAGTGTCGATCAGTCGGTAAATAGTGCATTTTTAAACGAATTCCAAGGAACTATTGATACCGAAGTGCTAGGACAAGTTAGGCAAATTGTGCAAGAACGCATAGAGCCAATATTGCAGGACGTCCAAGCTATACAGGCAACACTTACACCTGAGTCAGCATCCACAGTTGATATCACAACTCCTCAGCGTGCACAGCAGGCTCGTGGTCGCGGTCGTGCTCCTCGTGCAACGCGCACGTCTGGACGCGTAAGAACGGCTCCACAAGGTCGTGAGGACAGAACGACGTCCCGCGCTAGAGCACAAGTCCAACCTACACGCTCGACAACTCGCAGCACTGAACGACAAACAACATCTACAGACCGTACTCGTCGCAGTCGGGGATCTTAAATATAGTGGAGGTAGTACAATTAAATTATTTCTTATTTGAAAATATTGACTTATAGGGAACTGTCTGTGATAAAGTGATATTAGAGCCTTTATAATTGATACAATATACGTAAAAAAACCGTATACTTAGGGGGAACAGAATGAACGCCTACAAACTCATTCAAGTAAAATTGGCAAAAAGTTTATTATTTTTTGCCCTGCTTATTGCAGGATCATCACAACTTGCCTTCGCCGCAGAGGCAGAAGAAACAGTTGCAGTCACGCCTGAACAAGTAGTTACAGAACAGCTTGCAAAGCAGAATTTGGCAACAGGAGCAGACGTTGATGGACTTATGAATAATGTACTTGCCAATTTAAAAGAAGCTGGGCAAGCACCAGAGGTTCAGTCAGATCAATTGAAAGCTGTCTTTGATCAACTTAACTCCTTCAATAGCGCAGTCGGAAACATCGCCCAAGCAATAAAACAAATAGATGAATCACAAAAAGCAATCGAACAACAGGTTAACACCATTCGGCAACAACAAGAAGAAAAAAAAGGTGGCCGTATGGAAAGGTTTGCACAGCGTATGACCGAGCAAGCAGAACCAGGTGTTACTGAGACGGCAACCGGGCAAACCCCGACCGAGCCAACAACCGCAACTCAAGTAGCGCAGGTAGCGCAAGCTCAACGAGGTCGCGCATCACGCCGTGCAGGCGGAGTCGCACGAGGCAGACGAGGTGAACCTACACCTGCAATCGTCCAGGCAGATCAAGCAGCCGATCAAACGGCGGGTCAAGCAGCTGCAGCTCCAGTAGCGACAAGAGGCCGTGCTCGAGTTACACGCGGTGCCACAACAAGACAAGCAGCGGCCGGCACACCAACACGCCGCGGAGCTAGAGGCACTCCAGCCGCTAGTCCAGCACAACCTGCAACAACCCAGGAAGCAGCAGCTCCAGCTACCCCGACACGAGGCAGAGCAACACGCGCAGCAGGCGCAGCTCCAACAGCCAGTCGTGCAACACGTGGGCGAGCTACACGGGCCGCTGGTGCAGTCTCACCTACTCGAGGCCAAGCAGCAGGCAGACAAGCAGCAGCTGATGCAACACGAGCCACACGCGGACGTCAAGCTCAAGCAAGTGGCGTACCACGTACCCGTCAAGCCGGACAAACTCGTCGCCAGGCAGCAGCTGGCGGTGGTGGAGCTCGTCAAACAAGAGCAACAGCACGTGGATAAATTTTTTTTAGATTAAAAAAGTTAAATAACTCATTTAAAAAAATAGATTTTAATTTAGTTACTACCTGAGGGGGGGAGTAAAAAATGAAGCAGTCGATCGGAGGCACGATTGTAGTAAAAATACAATCGACAGTGTTCTGGTCGATTGCTTTTTTACTATTTACGCTGCATGGAACTACAAACGCAGCAAGTATAAAATATGGCGATCGAGTAAGAATACACTTCTCAAGTAAAACTAACACATCTGGCAGCGGAAAGGTATATCTCAGCGGTTCATCAGACTCAAAAGCATTTGCTAGCGAGGCAACATCTACTGCAAGCGACAACTGGATTATTGAAGGAGGAACTGTTGGCCAAGCCGTAACGACAGGAAACATTATACTTAAACATGAATCAACCGGAAAATATCTTGCAGAAAACCAAGCCAATCAACTCAACTTCGGTCTTCCTGGCTTCTTTTTTGAAGTAAGACTGCAAAGCTCAACATTCAACTGGTTTGTTTATAGCGACGGAGGCAGCAACGCTCTTGACAGCACAAAGCGTTTTTTACTTTCTCCTGGTGGAAACCAATCTGCCTATAGACTCGGAATATCAAACTCACTTTATTCTTCAAGCGATCCCAAAAAATATATTATCACAAACTATCATCATGGCTACGGCGCTAATCCATTTGGAACATTTCCATGGCTTAGCACTGAAGCTGCTTTACCGCCGGCTGCACCTGCACCAGCGCCTGCTCCCCAGCCAGTGCCTGCTCCAACATCTGGCACCATTTATGGTAACGTATGGGGTATAGGACCGACTAATAAAGTATATTTTCGTGAGGGTATTAGTAACGCTAATCCAACCGGCACGTCATGGTCTGAAGTCACTGGACTTTTAGCAAGCAATATCACAGTAGGACCTGATGGAAGAGTATGGGCACTAAATACGACTGCAGTTGAAGGAGGACATCAAGTTTATTACCGTGAAGGGATCACTGCATCTAACCCCAAAGGAACTAGTTGGTCAAGAGTTGATGGTGGTTTAGCTCTGCTGGCAACAGGCCTTGGAGGACAATTATGGGGCGTTAACAACAGTGACAATTTATTTTTCCGTCAAGGCATAACATCAGGTAACCCTAAAGGAACATCATGGCAACATGTAAACCCATATTTTAAATATATTGATGCAGGCTCAGATACATACAACAGCGTTTGGGCAACCGGATCGTATCCCGGCGTTGTTTATCGACATTGGGGCAACACCACAACCCAGCCAGGCACAACTTGGTCTCCTGTAGAAAGTTATGAAATCAAGCAAATCGCAGTTGGCCCTAATGGTCAACCGTGGGGTATAAACGCGAGCAACGAAGTTGTCGCTAGAACAGGTATAACAGGCCAACAAAAAGATGTTAAAGGTACTGGCTGGCAAGCATGTGCTACTGGTGCAAAATTTGTTGGGGTAACTCGAAGCAACCAAGTATGGATGGTCAAAAATGATAACTCCATATGGGTATCTGAAACGGCCGATATGAATAATATGGCATGGCAACAAATAGACGGCTCACTGACAAAAGTTAGTGGTGGCGGCATGCCAGCGGGCTATGTACCCGGACCTTCATATCCTAGCGATGAAATACAATACGGTCAGGACATCCGTCTTGTTTGGTCAACATATCCCACAGCAGAAGTTGCTATCTCCGCATCTGCGGAAGGAAAACCATTTGGCAGCACTACAAAAACAAGCAACGATATCTGGACAATTCTTCCAACAAGCGGACAGACTGGAGTAGTAAAGCATGCTCATCAGTTTTATCTCAGACACAAAAATACTGGAAAATTCCTCTGTTACAATGGTAGCAACGCCACGCTTGATGATGGAAATCCTACTTTAAGTATTGTAATTGATAGCATGCAAAATGGACAACACATTGATACATCAGATCAACAAAACATACCATGGCTCAAAAATTATGACCGCATTGCTATCAGAACACCATCTCCCATTCGTGATTTTTTCTACTTTCCGGGAACAAAGTATACCAACCAACTCGGCCAGCAATACAACGCAGCTTGGACGTTTATAGAAAACGCACAAAAGGAACAATATTTTCCCTTTTTCAAAGCAACACCAACCACAGGACTTTCAACTCCACCTGAACCACAACCCGCACCACAGCCAGCACCTGAACCACAACCTGCACCTACCCCAGTAAATCCTACCGACAATGTGTGGGCTGTATCTGAATCTGATGGTAAAGTCTGGTTTAGAGAAGGTGTAACTGCAACAAAACCTGAAGGTACAAGTTGGACTGAAATCCCGGGCCTACAAGCCCGATGGATCAACGTCAGTCCCCGTGGAGAAGTATGGGCTACTACAAGAACTTCTAGCCCCGTCCCCTATTACCGTACTGGCATTACACCTGAAAACCCAAAAGGTACCAGCTGGACTCTAGTTGACGGTGGCAATATCATGCAAATCGGTGCTGGCCTAGAAGGACAACTCTGGTGCAAAACCTACCTAGGAGAACTTTTTTACCGCACGGGAATTACCGAACAAAATCCTACGGGTAATGGATGGACAAAAATCACAGACGGCAATGTAAATGCCTATCGTTTTGCTGTAGGCGCGAATGGTGCCGTTTGGGCAACCGACTCTAACCAAGAGGCAGGTACAGGCTTTAGACCGGTATACAGAACAGGAGTCACCACAAGCAGCCCTGGTGGTACCGGTTGGCAAACTGTTACTGACGGCTTTAACGTCTCAGCCGATCTTGCCGTTGGCCCACAGGGACAACTCTGGACCATTAACACCGTATTTCAAGCATCTGCACGCTTGGGCATTACTCCATCAAACCCTCTGGGCACATCATGGAGTAACTACTTTACCGGCATGAACTCATCACTTATGTCAGTATCACCTAACAACAATCTCTGGCTGATTAATAGAAGTAATCAAATCTTTATTGCAAAAGACCCAACGCCTGGCTCTCCTTCATTTACTGGTGTGGGAGGTGCACCATCACCACTTACCGTTATCAGTGCTGGCGGTTATCCAGGAACAATACAAACACAAACTTTGCCTCCGCCAGATCCTGACAAATACTTTCTCTATGACCCTGCAAGCACGCCAAATAAATACGATAATAAAACATATCGCGATGCATGGAAATTGCCTGAAGCAAATCGTGGTATTATTCAATTCCGTGCTCGAGGATTAAATGACTTGCACGTCAATCTTGGACCAGACAAAAACAACACCCATGGACAGATGTATGAAATTTTAGTTGGCGCAAACAACAATGCAGCCTCCTACCTTAAAAAGCAAAAAGTCGTCCCACCGTTTTTAAGTCCCGTAAATGCGTCACAATTTCCTCAAGCAGTTTTAGAAGGCGGTAAGCCAAGTGGACAAGGCGACATTTGGAATGACTTCTGGATTATCGTAGATCAGCAATTTATCCTCGTTGGGAAAGGAACCAGTCCAGGAATACCTGAAGAAATTATTTTGTGGCATCAAGATCCATACCCACATACTGTCAACTATTTTGGTCTTGGTGGTTGGGATGCTCGTGTTGAATTTGATAACATTCGAGTCGCTCCGCTCACCAATCCCCCTAAAATCACTGACTTAACCAAATATACTCGTGCTCCAAATACTCAAACAATTTGGGAAAAAGCAGATCTTAAGTATCACCCTAACTGGAAACTACCAGTGCAAGGATCTGGCTCAATTACCTTCCGCGCAAAAGCTGCTAACAATATAATTGTCAGCATTGCACCAGGACTGTCTAGCTTTACTCAGGGTGATATCCCACCCGACTATGATGGAGCAACCTACTTCTTCAACTTTGGAGCTAGTAATAATACACTAAGTGGTCTTTACAAAAATAACATCGACAGTGCACCAATTGAATTTAACAACTCTGCAAACGCACGTATCAACAACGCAAATGCTTTTGAGGACTACTGGATTTCCGTAGAACCAGACGGTACATTACGCGCAGGTAAAGGATCTCCTGGCAATGCACCGCTCATCACACACAAAGATGCAAATTTTGCAAACAACATCCTGCAAGTTGGTTTTGGAGGTAAGGGCGCCACAACTGTGGAATTCACCAATATAACCTTTGGCCAACCACTTGAAATTGTACCTGAAATTTCCCCGCAAGAACAAGCTCAATCAATTAAATATGGAGACAAGGTTGTACTTGGCATACACAGTTCTGTGGCAAACCTGACAAAAGGTAAACCTAATTCACTTGTTGTTATTGCAACTGGTTCTGGCGAAGTAAACCCATGGTACAAAGATCAACAAGTTGCTTATGGCTGGGAAAGCGCAACAAATCTTTCAGAGTTTACGGTTCTTGCATCACACGAAGAAGGTGATAATGCACGCCTGGGTCAAGCAGTAAGAGCTGGTGATACTATCAGGCTAAAAAGTATTCCAACAAATTTATTCTTGCACTCGCACGCAGACAGAAACACCTGGAGTTCCGACACACCACCATCAATAAAACTACAAGAGGTAACAGGCTATCCAAATAGAGATAGCAATGATAACTGGGAGCTAATTGTTAAAGACAACAGCTACTCATATTGGAACAAAGCAGCTGAAGTTACACTGCGCCACAAAGCAACACAAAAATATCTACACGTTATTGACTACCGTTGGTGGTGGGGCCCAGGAGGAACCGACGCGTGGGCACTAGCATATAGCGTCGGGGCTAAAGATGCCCCAATACAACAATACTTTATTACCAATGAAGGCAGAGCTCTTTTTGAACAACAGCAAATTAGAGAAAAACTACAGCCAGAAGGCCAATGGATTATTGACCGCCACGGCAACACCTGGGGTACTACCGATACCGACCATCCGCAATCTGCTGGCAACAAAGAATTATACTTTAGGAAAGCCGGTCAAGAAAATTGGGAACCTATCGCAGGTGCGATTACCATGCTTGCAGCACATCCACAAAAAGACCAGGTTTGGGCTATAAATAAAGACGGTTCAATCTTTGCACGTCTTAATGTAACAAGCGGAAATCCACAAGGGAACTCATGGGCCGGTGTACCTGGTAATCTAACGCAAATTGCAATCAATCAAGACAATCACTTTGCTGGTACTGACTCTGCAAATAAAGTGTATTTTTCACCTACCGATGACCCTGGCAATCCTTCATGGATGTTACTATTACCACCACTGCAGCAATCTGATACACGTCCATGGGAATTGAGCATTGATGATCATCCACTCTTTACCGGTAATAAACGAGTATTTTTCAATACACAAAACGGCTGGATAGAAATTGAAGGCGCTATGAAGCAGCTAGCACGGAGAAGCAATGGCCATGTTTGGGCAATAAAAAATGACAACAGCATCTACTTTAGAGAGGGAGTAAACACTCAAAACCCGATGGGTTCAAGCTGGAAACCAGTTGCAGGCTCACTAACAAGTATTGGGGTTAATCAACAGGACACCATTATTGGAACAAACCAACTGGGCGATAATATATTCTCATTAACTAACGATCCGAATAATCCACAATGGCGAAATGTTGTTCCACCACTTCAAGAACCATATGTTGTTGGTCCACAAGGACACACATGGGCTTTGAGTGTTAACGACCATACAGAGTTCCCTGGTAATAAACGAATTTTCCACAAACTACCTGATCAATGGATTGAAATTGATGGAGCATTAAAAAAACTGGCCGTCGGTACTAACGGACAAGTATGGGGTATCAATAGCACTAACACCCTTTTCTCTCGTGACGGCATAACTGCACAAAACACTGCAGGATCAGGCTGGATCGTTGTTCCCGGCAATCTCAAAGATATTTTATTTGATAGCCAAAATAATCAATTCATCGGTATTAACGAATTTGATGAGGATGTTATCTCTCAAACCAGTGATCCAAATAATCCTGCGTGGATACCATTCCTACAAACACCCGATGGCCGCTGGACTCTGAGTGATGTTGATCATAAAAATTCTCTAAATAATAAATACACTTTCTTCAAAGAAAATAACGGCTTATGGAATCTGGTCGAGGGAGCTTTGTCCCAAATCAGCGTTAGCCCAAACAACGAGGTATGGGGCATACAGGCCAATGGCAATGTCTTCACTCGTCAAGAAATTACTCCACAAAACCTTAAAGGGTCAAGTTGGTTACAAGTTCCTGGGCAGCTATCAGAAATCGCCGTTGGCAACGATGGCATTGTATACGGCAAAACACTTGCAAATAAAGGCGTGTTTTTGGCAAACGAAGACCTCGCAAATCCACTGTGGCTTGAAGTACTACCAGCACTTCAACAATCAAATACCCGCCCATGGGAACTTAGCCAGGCTGATCACCCGCTTGTTCCTGGCGAAAAACGAATTTTTTATAACCTCGGCGATAAGTGGGTTGAAGTCGGCGGCACGCTCAAACAACTTGTGCTCAGACCTAATGGTGATGTTTGGGGAATTAATAGCGAACATGAAATCTATTTCCGCGACGGTATAACACAACAAAATCCATTAGGCACTGATTGGGTTGTTGTTCCAGGAAAACTCGCTGACATTCGTCTTGACGGTAACGGCACCATCAACGGGACAACCCCAGAAGGTCAAGATGTGTACTCAATCACCAACAACCCTATTGATCCAGCATGGAGAAATTTAACACCACCGCTGCAAAGTCCTGTTACTGGCCCTGACGGCCACACATGGGCTCTAAGCATTGCTGACCATCCACAATCACCGGGCGACAAACGAATTTTCTTCCAAGAACAAGATACTTCGTGGAGCGAGGTTGATGGAGCTCTCAAACAAATTTCTGTTGGACCTGGAGGCCAAGTCTGGGGAACAAATATAAACAACCAAATTTTCTATCGCAATGGTGTAACTGAACAAAATCCTAAAGGAACGGACTGGATTCAAACACCTGGTATTTGCACCGTATGTACCATTAATCCGGACGGCTTTGTAACAGGAATAACGCCTGACGGTGACACAATCATCTTTAATGGTAATTTTACAAATCCTAACTGGGTACCAGCCGATAGCTTGCATAATTATGATCCTGATAAACAAACTCCTGGCTCATTAACATTCAAACCCGAATGGGGCCTACCGCAGCCAAGCCGTGGTAACGTACTCTTCAAAGCAAAGGCACAAGCCAGCATTGCCATCGGCTTAAGTCCAATTGACCGAACACTTCCTGGCAACATGTACCAACTAAGCATTGGTGGTGACAATAACACAAGCACCTTTATCACTGACGGTACCAGCAACAGACTTCAGAGTACTAACAACCAAGAAGCATTAATCGATAATCAAAACGTCTTTATCCCATACTGGGTCACCGTCTATGATGATACAATTGTTGTAGGCCGAGGTGTCATTCCTGGCGAAAATGAATTCTTCAGATATCAAGACCAGTCACCGGTACAAAATCTTACCAATGTTGGTCTTGGTGGTTTGCAAAATCCTGTTGAATTCAAAGACATCTCTATAATAGCTGCAACAAAACCAACGCTCCTGCTCCCTCCATTGCAAACACCTATTACAGATCCTACAACTGGCTCTACATGGGTACTGAGTGAAGATGATGATCCTAGCAATCCTGGCAATAAACAAATATTCTTTAAGCATCAAGACAGCGATGAATGGAATAAAATTGAAGGAAGCTTAACAGCTCTTGCAATTCACCCAACAAGCGGACAAATTTGGGGTATTAATGCAAACAATGATATTCTCGCCCGTAATGGTATAACAGCACAAAACCCAGCAGGAACAAGCTGGTCCACAATCCAGGGCAAACTTAAAACTATTGAAATAATTACATTTGGTACCATGCCACATTTTGGGGGAACTAACCTTAACGACCAAAGCATATTCTCACAAACCGATGCTCCTAATAATCCAGCATGGATTGAACTCAAACAAGCACAACAACAAGCAGCACAAGAAGCTGAACAAAAACGCATCAATGATCTGTTGCCACCTGCCACCGAATGGATTCCCGACACACGTGGCAACAATTGGGCGCTCAGCACACAACAAGATTCAACTGGAAACAGAGAGGTATTCTTTCAACACGCCGGACAACTATGGCAAGCATTGCCTGACACTCCTCTCAAGAATCTGATTGTCGACAATAATGGAAACCTTTGGGCCATTACCGGTAATAGCACGGTCTACACCCGTGATGGTATAACCGACCAAACACCTCAAGGAACAACATGGACTCAAATACCTGGCGCACTTGAGCAAATTAATTTTGAGCAAGACAAAAACCTAGTCGCAGGTATAACGCCTGATCAACAAGGTGTTTACTCTCAAACCGGCACACCACAAAATCCAGCCTGGATACCATACCTTAATCCAGTTAACAATCGTTGGGCACTGAGCCGAGATGACCACCCTGCTCAGCCAGGTAACAAACGTATCTTCTTTAAAGAAAACAATAATCTATGGACAGAAATAGATGGAACACTTTCTCAAATGAGCGTTGGCAACAATAATCAAGTTTGGGGCGTTGATAACAATAGCAACGTATTTACCCGAGAAGGTATAACGCCAGAAAACCTTAAAGGTACTAACTGGAAACAAGTTCCTGGCAAACTAACCACGATCGATATTGATAACGATGGCATTATTTTTGGTACCACTCCAGAAGGTAAAGAGATCTACCTTGCAAACGATGATCTACAAAATCCGGTATGGCTTGAAATATTACCGCCACTACAACAATCAGATACTCGTCCGTGGGAGCTCAGTCAAGCAGACTACCCAGGCTACCCCGGTGACAAACGAGTATTTTATGAGCTACCAGATGGTTGGACTGAAGTAGGTAAAACACCGCTCAAAAAACTTGTAGTAACACCAAATGCTCAAGTGTGGGGTATTAATAATAACGGTGACACTTTCTACCGCGAAGGCATAACAACACAAAATCCAACAGGTACCGGATGGGGAACAATCCCTAGAAAATTTGTTGATATAGAACTAGATAAAAATAATAACATTGTTGGTACTACACCTGAGGGTAATAAAATTTACACGCCAACAAACAATCCACAAAATCCTGAGTGGCGTCCCGTCGTTCCACCTCTGCAACCTCCACAAACAGATCCAAACGGCAACAAGTGGGCACTCAGCCAAGGTGACTCTCCTGACTCTCCAGGCAACAAAGAAATTTTCTTTCAATCGCAAGACAGTGATCAGTGGAATAAACTTAGTGGAAACTTAATTGATATTGCCATTCATCCAACAGGTGGACAAGTCTGGGGCGTTAACGCAAACAACGATATTTTTGCTCGAGAAGGCATAAGTTCTGCAGACCGCTCTGGTACAGGTTGGACAACAGTGTTTGGCAAACTTAAAGATATTTCAATCATCACATTCCAAAATGAACCACATTTTGGTGGTACTGATATCAACGATCGAATAATCTTCTCACAAACCGATAATGCACAAAATCCTGAATGGACACAACTTTCCCAAGCAGAACAAGAGGCACTCAACAATGCAGAACTAGAGAGAATCAGTAGCCTACTGCCACCGCCTGCTGAGTGGGTCATTGACGGACGCAATAATGCATGGGCACTCAGTATGCAAGCTGACGACAATGATAACCGAGAAATCTTCTTCAAAGGCACTAATAACATGTGGACAGCCCTTGACGGACAAAAACTTGCAGCACTTGTTGCAGATACTACCAATGTTTGGGGGATCGACAGCACAGCAAATATTTATACACGACAAGGTATAACTGATCAACTCCCACAAGGAACCAATTGGCTCGTTGTTCCTGGCCAACTAACCGAAATTCATTTTGATCCAACCAACAACGAAATTTGGGGGATAACTCCTGATGGTGAAGAAGTTATTTCACAAACCAATAATCCACAAAATCCTGATTGGCGACCAAGTATCCCGCCGCTACAAAACGAGCAAACTGATCCAAACGGCAATACATGGGCTCTCAGCAAAAATGATGATCCTGACAATCCTGGCAACAAGGAAATCTTCTTTAAACCTCAAGGTGGCAACAAATGGATAAAGGTTAATGGAGGCTTAATAGGATTGGCAGTTCATCCAACAGATGGACAAGTATGGGGCGTTGACGCAAACAATACTATTTTTGCACGTGCTGATATAGGACCTGCTCAAACGCAAGGAACCGAGTGGCTACCGGTTTCCGGTAAACTCAAGGACATTTCGATTATTACATTCCAAAACAACCCACACTTTGGCGGAAACAATCTCAATAATCAAATTATTTTCTCACAAACTGATGACGCAGACACCCCACAATGGACACTGCTTTCTCAAGCTGAGCAAAAGGCACACACACAAGCAGAACAAGAACGAATCAATAGCCTGCTACCATCACCAGCAGAATGGATCATTGACGGACGCAACAACACATGGGCATTGAGTACGCAAGCTGACGACAATGGAAATCGTGAAGTATTTTTCAAAGGGCTGGACAATGTATGGCTCTCGATTCCAGAACAAAAACTTGCAGCACTTATTGCAAATCCTGACAATGTCTGGGGTGTGGACGGTGCAGCAAATATTTATACACGACAAGGTATAACTGATCAGCTCCCTCAAGGCACCAACTGGCGTATCATTTCAGGACAGTTGACTGAAATTCACTTTGATCCAACCAATAATGAAATTTGGGGAATAACTCCTGAAGGAAGAAGAGTCGCCTCACAAACAAATAATCCACAAGATCCTCAATGGAAAGTAGTGCCAACACCTGAAGAAGCCAGCGCACAAGAACTTAGTCAACTCACCAAAGAGCTCAACGAACTAAGAAACAGAATTAACAATTTGGGCACAACGGTTAACACTGCCACAGACGGTGCTATAACCAATAAACTCCCAGCAGAACAAAATCAATTGCAAGATCAATTTAATGCGCTCTACGACAAGCTAGACAGCCTCGCGCCAGCAGTTGAATCAAGCATCAAACCTATGCTGGAACAAATAATTAGTGATGAGCTTAATACTCAACTCTTGGACCCCGCACTACCACAAATAATAAACCAAACAACTATTGATACAATCAGAAAGAAAGCAATTGACAGTATCAGCCAACCACTCTCTGAGCAAATCAATCAAGCAATAGACAGCGGAATAGATCAAGCACAGCAAGCCATCGCTCCATTTATCCCAGATGAATCAGTCATAGAAGAACCTGCAAGCACTCCCGAACCAGAATTAGAAACAGTAGAACGAGCGCGAGGTCGTCGTCCACGTCCTACACGTACTCGTAGACGCGCCGCTGCTGAACCAGAAACAGAGCGCGCCATTCGTCAAGTTGGAAGTGAAATGCTTCGAGAACGAGATAGACAACTACCTGAGATTGTAACGAGAGAACAAAAAGCGCTACAGCAAACAAGTTTCAGACAAGCACTCCCAGAAGCTGGGCCACGCCAAGATCAACAGGACACAAGCATCTTGCAACAAAAACAAGCAAAACCCACAACTCCAGTGCGCCGTACTCGTGGCCAACGATAAAAAAATTGTACTTTACAAGAACTGTTGATTTTTCTGTCTCCTTTATGTCTAAACTGCGACAAATGAAGCTTTGTTAAAAAAAGGAGACACAAGATGAAACAATATCGACCAAGTATTATATTGCTTACAATATTACTATTTTGCCTAAGCAGTGCGAATGCAATGGTACCGGCTCCAGTGACAGCAACGCCACCAGTACCACAACCAGTGATGCAACCTCCTATGCAAGCACCATCACCAATGAGCGCCCCCGCTAACACCCCTGCCCCTGCACCGGTTTTGCCAAAACCAGTAGCACCATCACCGGTAATGGGGGTACCCGCCGCTAGCCCCATGGCACCCCAAGGCGCCGTACCTGCGGCTGTTTCCCAACCAGCTCCAATCAGGCCGGCCATGCCTGCCCCACTCGTTCAACCAGCCCCTTCAATAGCAGCACCGGTAGGTGCCACAGCTGGATCATTTACTTTTGACAAAAAGATTTTATATAGACCTGAATGGAAATTTGATTACGCACAAAACAAACGTTCGGTGACCTTTGAAGTCGATGCTTCAAAAGGTGGTGTACACGTCGCGCTCTCACCGCAAATGCAAAGCACACAAGGTCAAATGTACCATCTCATCTTTGGTCTTCGCACTAAAAAAGGTCCGATATCTGTACTGGGCAAAGGACTTGGTAAAATTCCTGGGACTGAAGATCGCTACCCTATCCTTGCCAAGGCTCCCGGCATGGGCTCTGGCACCTATACCGTTACTTTTGATAACGGAAAAATCACTTTGGTACGAAATGGACAAACAATCCCTTGGACGATAAAGCAAGGTGGACAAAATACACAGGTAACCGAATGGCGTGACCCAAGCCCCGTTCCAAACATTCAATACGTAGGATTTGGTAACTTTAGTAAATTTCCAGTTACCTACAAATCGGTCGAAATCGTGACAACACAGGCAGCTGCTCCGAGCGCTCTGGCAACACCCGCCGTAACACAACCACAACCAATTACGCCAACCGTAACTCCGGTGGCCCCTGCTCCTGTTCGACCTGCAATACCAGCAGCACCATCTCCTATGGCACCTCGACCAGCAATACCAGCGCAACCTAGCCCAGTACCACTAACACCTTCTCGATCAGCGCTACCAACATTACCAGGGCGTCAGACTCGTCAGCGTATGCTCCCTCAACCACGCCCAACAACAACACGCCCGGGAACAAGTGCCCGTCCAATGCTACCAAGGCTAACACGATAAAATATAAAAAAGCCCCTGGTTTTGCCAGGGGCTTTTTTATCGCAATGCTTCTCGCATCTGCTTAAACTTTTTCTTTACAAACTTTCTAGCCGTTCGCCTCAGTAAACCAAATGGTTTTATCCTGTCTACAATTTGCTCGTGAAGCCTGTTCTCTTGCTCAGTAGACAAACGCAAATCGTCACGAGAATAAACACCACCTAAAAAAACAACTGACTGTTGCTTGCTCACTTCGCGTGGCTGAAAAAATGTTACTTTAAGTCCAAAAGGATCTTTGATTGTAAAAGAAGACATTTCATCATCGTGCTCAAGCTCACGAATAACCTTGATGTCACGCTTACAGCAACGATCAAAATATTTCCCAAGCCCAGTACGTATTTCAATGGTTATCGAAATACAACGCCCAGCACATCGTTTGATAAAACTAAACTCGGCAAGTTCTTCTACACTCGGGCTTTTGAATGTAACAAAGCACTTCCCTTTTTTTAGACGCGCTGACACAACATGTGCTTTTTCGTATTCCGATTGCTTAATGTCAATATCAACTACATCAAATGCAAGTTTGTCTGTATAAAAACGTAGTGCCTGTTCAACACATTCAACAACGACAACCAGCTCGCCTGCTTTTTTCATGCAGAGCCCCTTTTATGTTTGTTCGCCCAATCACAAGATGCGCCCACACACATCTTACCCAAATTTCACGTATTAAAAAAAATTATGCGCTCGCTTGACCTTCTAAGCGTGCAACCTTTTTTGCAAGTCTGCTAATTTTACGGCTTGCAGTATTGCCCTTCAAAAGACCCTTACCTTTTGCGCGCGCAATTTTTGACTCAGTTACTTTAAACAATTCACGCGCAAGTTCGGCATTGTTGTCCTCAACCGCTGCCAAAACTTTTTTGGTAAATGTTTTAAGATCAGATTTACGTGCAACATTAACTAAACGTTTCTTCTCAGTTTGACGCGCACGTTTTCTTGCTGACTTAATATTAGCCATGTATCAAATACCTCAGTAAACAAATCTATTGTTAAACAACTTTTTCGACTTTACCACCTTTTACACACTTGGTGCAAACGCCTCCACGTTGGACGCTTGATTGCCCTTTAAGCTTGAAACGCATTGTGTGAACATTTGGATATACCCAACGTTTCACTTTATTATTTGCGTTACTGACCAAATTGGCAACGCGTGGTCTTTTGTCGCAAATTTTGCAAATATTTGCCATTTGTAACATCCTTTAGCCATTAAGAGAATAATTTTCAGCGTTTATCAAATTAGTCTAGCAGGAATTTATGTTTTTTAAAGATGCAATGCGTAAAAAGCTTTATACCGCACCACTTCCTTGACCTTGCACTTCATCATCTGATGGCACATCAACATCATTACCCTGCTCCTCAGACGGCGACTGATCGTCATCATGAAACGAATGTGACTGACGCGGCTCAATGCCAAGCAGTTCATACACTTCAGCTGCATGTAGCGTTTCTTTTTCAAGCAACGCCTTAGCTAACGTCTCAAGCTTGTCTCGATTTTCTGTCAGTAATTTTTTACCACGCTCGTAACACATGGTAATAATCTTTTCTACTTCCTTATCGATACGTTGCATAGTGCTTTCAGAAAATTCACGCCCCGATTGGATGTCCCGACCAAGATATGGATGCTCACTTGAAATATTATATTCAATTGGACCCAATGCAGACATACCATAACGAGATACCATGGTGCGTGCAATCTTTGTCGCCTTTTCAAGATCGTTTGAAACACCACTGGTTTGATCATTAAAAATCATTTGCTCGGCAAGCAACCCGCCAAGGCAAACAACAATGCGTGCCTCCATTTCACTCTGCGTTTGTGAATATTTATCACGCTCAGGCAATGACCATGAAACACCAAGCGCTCGTCCACGAGGAACAATCGTCACCTTATGCAGCGGATCAGTTTTTTGCTGCAACAGGGTCAACATTGTATGCCCTGCTTCATGGTATGCAGTCATCTCTTTGTCTTCTTGAGTAAACTTGATTGTTCTACGCTCTGCACCAAGCATGATTTTGTCACGCGCAACTTCAAAATGTCTCATCTGAACGGTCGTTTCATGTTCTTTTGATGCAAGCAATGCCGCTTCATTAATTAAGTTTTCAAGGTCAGCACCAGAAAACCCTGCAGTACCTCGTGCAATTTTTTCAAGATCAACCTGATCATGCAGCTTCACCTTACGTGCATGCACATTTAAAATTTGCGTACGACAAATCAAATCTGGAAATGGCACTTCAATGGTTCGGTCAAAACGTCCCGGACGAAGCAATGCTTTGTCCAACACATCTGGACGGTTGGTTGCTGCAAGGACAATGACTGAACCAGCCTCTGTGGTAAAGCCATCCATTTCTGCAAGCAGCTGGTTAAGTGTTTGCTCGCGCTCGTCGTTGCCGCCACCCATGCCAATACCACGCTGACGACCGACAGCATCAATTTCGTCAATAAAAACAATGCAGGGTGAATTTTGTCGTGCTTGTTTAAACAAGTCGCGCACGCGTGATGCACCAACACCAACAAACACTTCCACAAAATCCGAGCCACTGATACTAAAAAACGGACAGTGTGCTTCACCCGCAACCGCTTTTGCTAGCAATGTTTTACCATTACCAGGCGCACCAGTTAGCAAAATACCACGCGGTATTTTTGCCCCAATTCGCGTAAATCGCTCTGGACTTTTAAGAAAGTCGATAATATCGAGCAAGTCTTCTTTAACCTCCTCAACACCTGCAACATCTTTAAACGTTACATTAATTGAGTTGGGTGAAAAGAAGCGCGCTTTGCTGCGGCCAACATTAAAGATTTTGCCGCCGCCACCAGCGCCACCTTGTGAATGCCTGAAGTATAAGAAAAAGAGCAATACAAACAGCATAAAAATGGAAAACAAGAAATAGTGCCCGTATGACTGTTTTTCCAGTGGCACGACCTCAATATTAACACCACGGTCCTCAAGCAAGTTCCAAAACTTTTGTGTTGGGGCAACATAGGCCTCAAACATCTTGTCGTCTTTGAACTTACCCTGTACGTGCTGGTCTTGAATGACCACCATCTTAACATCGCCATCTTTAACGTGCTGCATTAGCGTTGTATAATTGATATGGCTAACTTCACGATTTATGCTGTTGTACCAAAAAAGATACGCCAACCCCAAACATACCATCGCCAAAAGCAACCAGACTGCATTCGGCCCGCGGCCACCAAAGCCACCGCCTCTGCGCATATTGCGATTCATCATAATCTGTACCTATCTCATAATTTTTTAATAAACAATCTTGCTTAGCAAATAAACGATCCTATTATTCTAATAAAAATCAGCCTCTCTGACTAGTTTGGGCCCTGTATTTATTAAAACTCTAACCTTTTATGAGGTGACTTTTCAAAGGAATAGAAAAAGAGGCGCTTTTGCTTACAAATGTTAATATTTCCTGAGCTAGCAAGAACCTGCCCTCATAGACCACTAAAACGAACCTACAGGAAGATACTGGTATCTACTCTCGAATACTTAATAAATTGACCATTTGACAATACCTACTACGCGTGTTACCATACCTAAAGTAATATAAAAAACGCGCCCTACAGACGCCAAAACACCTAAGAACTCCCGCTCAGGGCACGAGTCACAATAACTATGGAGGTTATTATGAATAAAGCTACCTTATTGCTCATTGCAATACTTTCAACACACTCAGTTTTTGGTGCTGAGAGCACCTACACCCCAACTAACAACACACAAACCGAAGAGACTGAGCAAGCTCAAGAGACTGACTACTTAAGCGAACTCACAAAAGAAATGATGGGGGAGGTCATGTCGCATCTTGATACAAAATCACTCGGCTCACTCGCCCAAGTAAACCTGCTGTGCAATACTGCTGTCACACAACATCCACCATATGCTTTTCAAAAGCTCATCAAGCAGCTTCAGGCAATGCACTTGGTTACGCAAAACAAAGTACTCCCTGAAGTAGAAAAACAGCGCGTTACTGCCATCGTAAATAAAATGCTTGTACACATAGGCTTTACACCAATACAAAAACTCAGCAATCTCATTCAGCTCGAGCAAGTCACAGGCAACATTTTTGATATTACCCTGTTCACCAAGCAAGTAATTGAACAAACCACAGACAGCAACAAAAAAGTTGAGCTCATTATCTTTGCCCATACACGACAACTTTTAACCAACCAAGACCTTCTAGATAACTACCGAGGCCTGTTACACGATGAAAATCTTAGCCATAAAGGCAAAGGCTACTTGTGGTTGGTGTGTAAATATCAAGATGCAAGCTTTTGCCAAGATACCCCATGCAACATAATCACCAATAACAACGATGAACTACAACAATTTGCACGCGGTGTACTGTCTGCATGGTATCAGGCAAGAAAAAAGAATGATAAACAAATACCCACTTTTGTAACTTCTCAAACGGACTTATATACTCAGCTTCAACATTATTATCAAGCTATCGACAATCAACTTTTTACCAACATCACCACAACAACAGCAGAAGATCTCATCACTCAAGACGCTGACGTCAATGCAAAAGACGCTCAAGGCAACACCCCTCTGAGTAGAGCTGCTTTGAATAATCACACTCAAATGGCCGAACTCCTCATTAACAATGGTGCTAACGTCAATGCAAAAGATGGTGAGGGCTGGACGCCTCTGCATGCGGCTGTAATCAACAACCCCGACAATACAGAAACCACTCAACTTCTCATCCAAAACGGCGCTAACATCAACGCAAAAAACAACCATGGCTGCACCCCTCTGCATAACATTGCATTTCTTGCCGACAATACAGAAACCTCTCAACTTTTCATCCAAAACGGTGCTGACATCAACGCAAGAAGCAACCATGGCAAAACTCCTCTGCATTATACTGCACTAACAACCACCCACACCAACATAAAAATCGCCCAATTTCTCATCACAAACGGCGCTGACATCAATGCACTGGACAATACGACATTCGCGCAGATTGCTCAAAATCTACAACCCTCCTTGCTCGACGAGGATGTACGAGCTGCTTCCACACCCAACAGAGAAAGTAATACAAGTCCAGTCATTGAAACAAACGACAGTGATCAGCCTATCCACAACGTTGTTGCTCCCCACAATCAACAAGGCCATTCGGATACATTAAGAACTGCCCTGCTCTGGACAACATTTAGCGGTATTGCAGGCTACGTCGCATTCAAAGTGTTTAAACCATTTGGGTAAATATTATTATGGGGCATCGCTGCCCCATAATAACTAGCCTCATTCTGATAAATTCAAAACTGAATAAAAAATATCAATATAAATAAACCAACTTGACCATTTTACAATAAATGGCTCAAGTGCTATGATATCTAAAGCAATGTAAAAACGTTCTACAAAAGACTTTAAAACCTTATAGATACGGCTTCAGCGCATGAATAACAATAACTGGTAGGAAATTATTATGAATAAAAAAATTTTATTGCTCATTGCAATACTTTCAACACACTCAGTTTTTGGTACTGAGACTTGCACCCCGGATTACAGCACGCAAAAATTAGAAAATGGTAAAACCCCCAATGAATTAACCCCAACAGCACCCTCTAAAGAACTCTCCAATCTAAAAAAGACTACCCTCTTCCTCATCGGATTCGCTCTTGGATGGACCCTTGTATCTAAATTATTACGAGCCTATGCGAAAGCTAATTCTTGGATTTATTATCGTGATTTTGGACCTGTAGCTTTTGGTTGTTCTATTACCTATTACAAAAATTAATTTGAAGTAATTTTTTTGGAATGGAGCCACGTGTGTTTCTTGCACACCTGGCACGCACCACGCAGCAGAAGCGGTTTTCTTTGTCTTACGAACTTTTCATTCAATTATATAATATCCAATAATATTATTCTTTCATCCTTTTCCCACTTCAGACTGGCAATTATCTTGGGATTGATTAAACGGGGAGCAGTACTACTCCCCAAAAGCTAGACGTGATACAGTGGCTTGCTCGTCCAACGAGGAAAACTCTTGTGCTCTTTACCCACCGTTAATGTTTTGATTTTACCACTTGCACGGTTGTACAAAGCAATTTGGCTGTCTAAAATGTGCAGACCTTCTCTATGCTGCTGGGCAAACACAATGTAACGCCCACACTCAGACCAACTCGGCTCAACCTTGTCAGTCCCATCACTGGTCAACTGTACTTCTTTGCGCTCAGCATCAGACAAACTCATCATGCACAGCTGAAATGTTTTACCCACACGGCGTGCGTACACAATCGCATTATTTTTTTGACAATAAGACGGTGAAGAGCAAATGCTCTTGCCATCGGTAAGCTTGCTGTGCTTGTTTGTTTTCATATCAAGATACATAATTTGCGGGCTGCCAGTGAGTGCGTCTGAGCAATACACGACATTGCCATCAGGCAGCATGCATGGAGAAAAGTTATTTCCCTTGTTATGCGTTAACTGTTTGAACACACGTTTTTGCAATTTATTACACAGACGTGTGTCGTACAAATACAGCTGCGCATTGCCAGATCCAGATAAACACAAAACCGCTTGAGAGCCATCGCTTGAAAATGATGGTTGCATCGTGATACCGTCATAGGAGCAAACAATTTTGTGTTGTCCTGAATGTAAGTCGTACGACATTAAACGACTGTTTACTTTGGTAAACTGTGAGTAAAATAGCATCGGTGCTTGCGAATGCCAACTTGGTGCAATATTAATTGTCTTGGCACCAACAACAGTTTTTTCAACATGACAGGCATAGTCTGAAATACAGACTACCTTGTGATTGTTGCTCACCTGTTTACAGTAAGCTAGCGTGCTGAGCACTGGAATTTGTTGGGTGGTCAGCACAGGAATCATTTCATGCGCAAGCATGTGTGCATCAAGCACCCACGTCTCTTTTTTGCATACATATTTTTTGTCAAATACCGTCTGGTCTGAGTCAAGATCTTTGATGAGCGCACGCACTGTTATTTTTTGATCTTTTTTCTCTTTGACTGGTTCAAGGTATAGACACAACGAAGTACCACGATCAAAAAGTTTTTTTGCAACATCTGAGCTTAGATGTTTGGTTGTCTTTTTTAAATCAACAGCAAGTTGGTCACTTAGCTCAAAATCATCACGTACAACTTTTGCAATGTGTGACAAAAATGGATTATTACCAACACACAACGCAAGAACATTTATTTTTTCATGCTCTTGATTGCCTTGCGCTTGTAGTTGCACATTGTCGGCAATGTCTGGCACGAGCAACGCTTTATCAACGTGTGCATGTAAGCTCAATGAAATAAGAACGGCACTTAATACACTATATATTTTTTTCACGCTTTTCTTTCTTATGTCTGTGCAAAATCAATAGTAAATGACTTGCCCCACAAAATACGATTGAATGCAAACTTTTTAGCAACCTTGGTTACGCTCAAATCATAAATGAGCACACCCGAAGAACTAATCAACTTAAACTCACGAACTTTGCCATCAGTACCGATGCTAAAAAAACCACTGCACTTGACTGACTTGTCAAAACCTACTGGTGGCCGCCACAACCGCGACACTTCCTGCTGCACACATGCGTGATACATATTTTCAGGTGTTTGAGCTGTAGACTGCACACTCATTTTTTCAGGCATCTGCTCTTCAACTTTTTTTTCAATGACTGGCTCTTTTTTAATAGCCGTTTCCTCTTTTGGCTTTTCAACTTTTTTAGGCTCAGCCTTCTTGGTTTTTTCAGGCTGTTTTTTTTGCTGCTCAGCCTTTGATTTTTCTTGTTTCACTTCTGGCTTTTTAACCGTTGTTGCAGGTGGCTTAGTTTCTTTTTTCTTCGGCTCTGGCTTTGCTTGTTTTTTAGGTTCAGTTTTTTTTACTTGCTGCTTGACCTCTTGCTTGACCGTCTTTTTTTCAGGTTGTTTGGGCTCACTCTTTTTGGGCGGCACAATGGGCAAACGTTTTGGTGGCTTGTGTGGAGGCACAAATTCAACGAGCATGTTTGGATCACGCTTTTGCCCAAACACTACAAATGTGCTTACATGCTTGCTTTTTGTATCGCACAACAAAAGTGCAAGTGTAACAAAACAATGTAAGCCAAATGAGTAGTACAGATATTTTCGGGCAATTAATAGTTTCATAAGTTCGATGTGCTAGGGTTAAAACAAGCGTTAAGATTTTTTAGAAATGAGGTCGCGATTACTCAGTGTCGTGCTGAATTTATTTCAGCATCCAGATAATGATTTTTCCTATCTCTGGATCCTGAAACAAGTTCAGGAAGACAGTGCTTGCTAGATACCCATACTCCTTTGTAAAAAAATTCTTCAAATAATACCGTTAAGCTGCATTCGCCGACGGCTGACGAGTTGCCATAGCAACGTATTTAACATGGGCCTGCTTAAGCTCTTCAACCAATTCAATCACCCTGCCATACGCAACCGCTTGGTCAGCCTGTACAAACACAGGAGCATCCGGCTTACCTTCCAAAGCCTTTTGCACACCAGCAACCAACTCTTTACGCTCAACGCGCGTGCCATTAAAAAAGAGTGCATCATCCTTGTCCAAACTCACGACAAGTTCCTGCGTCTGCTCGGCCTCCTTGCTCTTGCCTTCTGGCAAATCAAGCTTAATACTGTTCTGCACCATGGGTGCAGCGATTATAAACACCACCAATAAAGTAGCAAATGTGTCGATAAGCGGCGTCAAGGAAACCTCAGGCATGTGAACGCGCTTCATTTTAATTTTACGAAAACGCATGACCTCTCCTTACTTTAAGAATGCTTTTGTCGCAACATTCAAAAATCGATCTGCTATTTGAACCAAGTAAAATTCCATTTTACGCAACTCATTTGCAAAGTAATGAAACGCAATCATGGCTGGAATTGCAACAATCAACCCTGCAAGTGTTGTGGTTAATGCCTCGGCCATCCCCGGTGCGACCGTAGTAATATCTGCCGAACGCTCTTGAGCAATATCAACAAATGCATGAATCAGCCCCCAAATAGTTCCAAACAATCCAACTAAAGGAGCAACTGCAGCACTGGTACTCAGCACCGGTAAATATTGCTCTTGCTCCATAACAACAACATCAACAGACTGGGAAACCATCGTCCCAAGCTGCTCAAGGTCTTTTGTCGCCAGCTGAGCTTTGCCAGCATCTGCCCCACCTTGGTCAAGCACAAGCTTAAGATCGGTCAGATTATGGTGTAAAAATCTTCCGCCAACGCTGTCATGATGGTCCTTGCTGATTGCTATGACATCATTAATCGTCCGAACACGCTTCATGCGGCCCAAAACATCTTGTAAATCTCTTTTATCCCGCTGCATATTAACCAGTTTAAATATGACAATCGCCACACAAAAGACTGATAACATAAAAAGTCCAAGCAGAATAAGCTTACTAACAAAATCAACATGCATTATCAGCTGCCACACAGCCGTCTTAAAAAATGCAACCTTCATAAAACACACTCCCTGAAATCGGCGCCTCACAACAATAACAACAATATCACGTCAGTATAAAGAAAAACAAACCGTAAATAAACGATCTCTGCGTCAAAAAAAGGCACCTTTGCTTAATTGGTCCGATTACTAAGCTCTTTTCTTATTTGACATTCGACTATGCTAGCGCATTACCCTGGGTCGCCACCAAGCCTGTACTCTGTCTAGATCAGGGGCAACCTTGCTCCAAAGATTTTTCACGCTTCACAGCTAACATAAGAAAGCTCGTCATACCGGCCCCCGAGCCGGAGTGACGAGCTTTGCACACAAACACTTCCCCCTTTAACCCCCCACCCCAAAAAATACCCTGGAACCACGGGCAAGATTCGACAGACCAGTCACATATCAATAAATTTCAAATATAAATAATTGACTATCGAGAGCTCGCTCTGGTATTTTTAAGTAAAAGGCCTATATATTTATAGAAAAGGCCTTATATAATGAATATTTAAACTCACTTAGGGGGGAGGAGACCCATTATGAATCACTCAAAATTAATTACTAATGCAAAAAAATGCATTGCGGTGATTGCACTCGTCGTGGCATGGCTTGTACCAAGTACTGCTCAAGCTGCTGAAAGTGAGCAGCTTGTTTTTGAACACGATGTTGTTCGATACGGGGATATTATAAGCTTTGAAGCTTTTAAAGATCCAAAGGCACCACTGCACGGCCATGACCAAAACTACCAGGACACAGACCGCCAACAAGTTGTTGGTCTCAAAGATGATCAGAGTAGCGCAAAAAAACGTAAAAATAACTGGTGGCTTATCATGCCTGAATACGGCAAAGACGTTAGCAAACTCCTCGGACGTCCAATAAGACAAGGAACCACAATCAGACTTCGTCACCTCATGACAAAAAAATTCCTCCACTCAAGCAATGAGTTTACAAGTCCTAAAAGCCTGGGCCAACAGGTCTTTTGTTTTGGCGAACAGGGTACCGATGGAAACTGGACCATCATCCTGGATGCTGACCGCTCAAAAGCTGTTTGGAATATCGAAGACCGATTTGTACTCTTCCACAAACCAACCAGCAGCAACCAGGATATTGAACAAACAAGCGGCAAAAAATTTCTCACACTCTTCCCTGAAACCTCTCAAGACATTGGTGATCAGTACATTATTGCAGCTGCTGATGCACCTTATAGCTGGAAACTTACCCAGTTTCACCCAGAAACAATCAACAATCGCCCGATGATTGAAAAACTTGAACGCACACGACGTATCAAAAGAGCAACACAGCTCGCTAAAGATGCTGACGCAGAAGAAAAGAAAGAACTGCAAGATAATTTACAGGAAGCACTTGAAGAATTGGCTGAAGCAAAAAAAGATCGCGAAAAGATGGCTGAAAAAGCACAGGCTGCCGAAGATGAACTTGCAAATCAAATTAAGAAGACAGAAGAAACAAAAAAAGAATACATAAAGATTCAAGAAACACTGCGTGACCTAACCAAACTTTCGCAAGATGCACTTGCAGAACAAAACCAAAAATTAGATGACGCACTTAAAGCTCAAAAAGAGGCTGAGCAAGCGCTTGAGCAGCAAGAAGATGCAACGGATGATGAAGTAGCAGCCCTTAAACAAAAGCTCAAAGACGCTCTTAAGGCTCAAGAGAATGCACAAAAAACAATAGCCGAAATTCAAGCAGACGCTGAGAAGGCCAAGGATATTAAAAACCAAGAGGCAGACAAAGCGCTCGCTGAAAAAGAAAAAGCTCTGCAAGAAACCATAAAAGCAAAAGAAAAACTTGAAAAAGAAAAAGCGCTTACCAAAGCAATCATAGAAAAAGAACGTATTGAAATTGTTGAAATAGCAGAACAAGAACGCTATGAAAACCTAGTTAAAGAAGTTTATCCGCTCATTGCTGAGCAAGACCGCAATGAAATGACTGAACGCAGCGTAAAATACGGCGATAAGATCTACATTAAGTTTGCCTATGGCAACATTCAACTGCACTCAATTTATGGTCTTGGGTACAACGAGCTTGAGGACGACTCTGGCAATCAACAAGTGATGGGCTACACAGGCAAAACAGGCAACAGCGTATTTGTTGTCAAAACTGCTCACGGGCAAGGTGCCGGCTCAGGCGAAGTCAAACATGGTGACATCATACGACTTGAACATTTCAACTCGGAAAAGAATTTGCACGCTGACAAAGAATCCACAAGTCCTGCCGGATTTGGCGGTGAAGTAAGCTGCTTTGGTAAAAATGGACGTGGTGATGAAGGTGATAACTTCATGATCATGATCGCACAAAATGGTAACCCAAACAATCCTGCTCCTCTTGGCACACCACTTAAATCAAATCATACATTTATGCTTGCTCACGTTAGCAGCAGCGAAAATACAAAATCAAGCACCGTCGATGGAAAAGAATTTGTATGCCCTATCCTCAACAGGCAATTCGATATCTATCGAGTTCATGACATTACCGATAATGACAGCGATTTTCACTTTGTTATCGCACTTTCACCGTCAGAGTGTCACTGGTTTGTTAATGGCTTTCATGACAGTACCACAACAACTGCAAAAGAAAGTCCTAAAGTCGCACAAAAACGGGTATTGAGTAGCACCAGCCATGAAGAGGAAGATGATGATGATCAGACCCGTGTTGGCCGACGACAAGATCTTACCGATCGTCGCAAAACACGTGGACGCTACAAACGTAAAAAACGCGCTCCTGCAAGCAGGCACAAAAGAGAATACAAACGCTATCGCGTGGCACCTAAGGGACAAAAACGCCGCGGTCCGCTTGGCAGCAAAAAAGAGCGTCGTCAAGTAGAACGTAGCGAACGAGGTTAAGCACAAATTGAGAGCAATAAATAAAAAAATTGGGAGACAAACAATGAATGCCTGGAAACAATATAAATTTGTCGTCCTGCTGACACTTTTGGCAGGTAGTATTCTTGGTGTTGAAAAGGCACATGCTCGTCGCTATGCTTCTTCACCAATGGTGTCTGTTACACAGGCTGGTGATTTTACCTACAACCCTTCACAGGGACATCACAAAGTAGAGTTTCGCGCAAACTGGAAGCTCCCAGCACTTGACCGAGGTGCAATTAAGTTTCGCGCTAAAGTAGCATCACATGACATTCATGTCATTTTTTCTCCTGAACTGCGCATTGTCCCTGGACAAGGCTACCAGTTTATCATTGGTGGCTGGGACAATACTAATACCGTTATTCGTCGATCATATGAAGATGATAACACAAGACTGTTAACCGTTACCCGAGATGAAAACCCAGAAGCAATGACACAACGCGGCAAGTGGGAAACATACTGGATCAGCATTGATGAAGGAATCTTACTACTGGGCCGAGGAGACAACGTTGGAGACAACATTGTTGTCGCTTGTGCTGACCCCAACCCACACAAAGGGCTTATGTACTTTGGCCTAAGCGGCTGGGACAATCCGGTAGAATATGCCGACATACAAATTATGCCGTTGGGCGAAGAGTACGTTCAGGCATCACCTGTTTCTGGTAGTACCTCATTTACCTACCGCCCGGCAGAAGCGAGCAGATGGAATGAGGCAACCTTCCGTCCAGAATGGACCATGCAAGAAACTGACAAAGGCTCAATTGTCTTTCGTGCAAAAACAAGTAATGACGTCATCGTTCAGATGTCCACACAACTTTCAGCTAATGAAAACAATGCATATACCGTTGTAATCGGTGGAGGTGGGAACACTAAAGCATTCTTACGACGCGGTACTAATGGGGGAACAAGGCGTACAATTACCAAAGAGGAAAATCCAGATGCTATGGTTGTTGCAAACACCTGGCAAGACTACTGGGTAAGCTATGAAGACGGCCTACTCGCTTTTGGTCGCGGTAGACTCGTTGGCGAAAACACACAAGGGCTATGGCACGATCCAAAGCCTTTGACCGGCATAAAATATTTCGGTCTTTCAGGTTGGGACAAAGCTGTTGAGTATGAAAATATCGCAATCGCAGGCCCAATGCCATCGGGTGAACCTCAAATGACAAAACCAGTAACATCGGGCGACAGCGTTAATTATGGTGACACCGTCAGAATCACAACACACCAACAATTTGATGGCAACAACCTACAACTGCATACCTGGGGCGTTCCATTCACTCACGCTGGCACATCCGGCCAATTTCAAGTAAGTGCATGGCAACATGAAAATGATAGCGACCTTTTCAAAATTATGGGCCCAGATGGCAGCAGTGATGATTATAAACTTGGCCAACCAGTAAAAGCTGACGACATTATCCGCCTCAATCAAATCGATGCCGGCCACAACCTACACTCACATAACACGCATCAAAGCCCCGGCAATCATGGTTTTGAAGTTACCCTTTATCAACACGGTAAAGATTCAAATGACAACTGGCAGCTCATGCTTGATGGTCAAGGAGCTGGCAGCGTTTGGAATAAAGACGCACGGTTCATGCTTAAGCACGTTAACTCACAAGCAACGCTCTACGTTCCAGGCCCAAAGTATGATGTGCGTAAGGGAACAGGATTTCCAGGTACAGACTACCAACACATTGTAGCTACAAAAATTGGAGCTCCAACACAACTATCTAAGTTTTTTGTTAAAGAAATTACCAAAAAAGCACCTGTTGCTCAGCAAACAGAAGACGTTGCAAAACCAGTCACCATCGTTAAAGGCCCTGATGGGCATGAATGGGGACTTGGTGCCAAAAAAGTTCCTGGTGGTTCAATCACCATGTGCAAAAAAGATGACAAATGGATGGAAGTTGATGGCGGCCTGGTACAACTCTCAGTTGGGCCAAAGGGCATTCTATGGGGCGTCAATGAAAATGATGATATTTTCTACCGCGATGGCATTAACTCAGACAACCCAGAAGGTACTGGCTGGAGCCAGGTTCAAGGCAAGCTCAAAGAAGTGTATATCACACCATTTGGCTCAACAGTCTACGGTAAAAATAAAGCTAATGAATTTTTTGTCTCCGCAAGTGGTAATCCAAAAAACCCTGCATGGGAAAAACAAGACCAAGACGATACTCAAGTTACCTATGCTCCAAACATTCAAGGCATGAACACAAAAGTGTACGACACCGACTGGGCGTTACCTGAAAAAAATAAAGGCAGCATAACCTTTGCAGCTCAAACAGTAAAAGACGTTCATATCAACCTTGCACGCAGTGCGGTTGACGAACCAGGCAAAATGTATGAAATCATTATCGGCGGTTGGAACAATACCCAGTCAGTCATTAAAGATGGTCCAAACAATTACCTGTTTAAAACCAAAGCTATTGACGCCATGGTTGACAGCGGCATGGGTAAACGCGACAAACCAGAATGGCACGGCTACTGGATAACCATCGATGGTGGCAAGATTGCCGTTGGTAAAGGCGATAAACTTGGTGAAAATGTCATTATGGAGACCGACGACAACAGCCCACACAAAAATATTCGCTACGTTGGATTTGGCGGCTGGGACGAAGTTGTCAAATTCCGCGAGATCAAAATCGTTGGTCCGCAAAAACCTGAAGAAAAAGAAGTTGTAGAAGTAAAAGCAGAAAAGAAAGATCTTGATAAAGAGTTCTTTGCTCTCACCCGCGACAACTTCTATAAACAACTCATCAAAAACACACAAGAAAAACATACCATTAACTACGGCGACATCATCGAACTCAACCATGTGTACGGTAACATACAAATACATGCTAACAACGCATTTAAATACAACAACACGGGTGGGTCAGGTCAAGTTCAAGTACAAGGCTGGCCAGTTCCTGGTGACGAAAGCAACTACTTCATTGTTAAAGGCCCAGACGGCCAAGATGATAAAACAGGTCCCGTCAAGAGTGGTGACACCATTCGCCTTGAACACAAAGTATCTAAGATGAATCTTCACTCACATGCATCACATCAAAGCCCAAACAAACTTGGTTATGAAATTACGTTGTTTGGCGAAAACGGCAAAGGTGACAGCAATGACAATTGGGTTGTCATGCTTATGGATGATGACCAGTTTGGTAACCCAGCACGAATCGGCTCAGAGTGGACAACTCGTGATAGCGTCAACTTATTTCACGCAAACAGCAGTGACAACAACCAGGCAAACACACCAACAGGCAAACGATTTCTTGCTTGGGGCGGACCAAACCAAATGTTTGACGTTTGGACAACCAACGACAAAAACAGCACAAAACGACACGAGCAATATGAACTTGCTGGCATGCCACAAGAAAGTCACTGGTTTGTTAGTGGATTCCATAAAGACAGCCCTGAAAAGAAAGAAATGAGTACCGCCGAGCCTACAAAAGTAACACCTGATGAGAAAAAAGAAGCTGAAAAAGAAAAAGAAGGCGACAAGAAAAAAGAAGAAGAAAAAGTTGTTGAGAAACCACGCGAACAAAGACGACGCAGAACAAGACGCCGCACGGAAGATAAACTGAGCCGTCGTAGCCGGCGTGATCGTGGTCAAAGGCGTGAACGCGGCAGCCGCAGTAGCCGTAGCGCTCGCACTCGAAGCAGTAGAAGAGCACGATAGAAAGAAACAGTTAAAGGAAATAATTTAAATAACAATCCTTAGGGGGAGCAAAAGACATGAAATATTCACTCTATCATTCAATCAAACACTGGCTTGTGAACATACTTGCCTTAGGCCTTGTATGCTCGTCAGCACACGCAGGACATGGTTTTAAAGATGTTGCTGGCGCGTGGTACGGGCTTGATAAAGGTAACAAAATCAATGTTACCTCCAAAGCAAGCAACCAAGTAAAAAAAGAGGATTACCTGAAAGCCCCCGCAAATATGAACGAGTACTTTGGGCAAGACCCGATTCCAGGCACAGTTAAAACAGCAGCGTTCCATTTGATTTTTGACGATGGCTATGATCTGCATCTGCGCTGCCCTGAACATCATTACACAAACTTTTATGCTATTTATGCTCAACCATCACAAGACCCTAAACACCACGGCGGCAAACTGACCCCCGACAACAATCCTGATATCAGACGTATCCCCCCAAATTTTCCAGCATTGCCAGCACCAGCTGAAATGGAACTTGGCAGAGTTTACACCAGTAGCGACAAGCAACACATCAACGACATTCACAATAATCATGTCATCCCAAAGCTCAAACAAATTCTTAAAGAATACGGCTTCATCTACATTCCTGATTGGAAAGCTTTCTTAGGTGAACAAAACTACCAAACATTTCAAGCCGAAGGTGAACACGCCGTCTACATCCATATCTTTATGAGAAACATCGAAAACAAATACGAAATTCTAGATTTCAAATTTGTTATGAGCATTGGAACCGACCAAGTTATTATCTACCCTACCACACCCGAAAACGCTGCAAAACACTTAGATGGCACAGAAAAGCAGCCAACCGAACCGGTTATGCCGGCAGTAGCAGCAACGCCGGTATCAGACTCGACCATTGCCTATGGTGACGTACTACGTATCAACTTTAGAGCTCTGGATCTTCGCCTACATGCGTGGAATCAACCATACAGACATCCAGGCACGTCAGGCCAGTTCCAAGTAAGCGCATGGGCTTATCAAGATGACAATGATCTGTTTAAAGTACTAGGCCCAGATGGTACAGACGAAGACTACATGCTTGGCCAGCCAGTGAAAGCTGAGAGTACTATACGTCTTAAGCATATGGCAACCGGACACAACCTACACTCACACACACAACACATGAGCCCAGGCAACCATGGCTATGAAGTTACACTCTTTCAACACGGTAAAGATTCAAATGATAACTGGAATGTCTTAATCGATGGTAAAAGTGCAGGACAAAACTGGGACAAAGCTGACAATTTCAGACTCTTTCACGTCAATACCAGCAGCTACCTCTACCTCCCAGGTCCTAAATTTGACGTACGCGAAGGTACTGGTCTTGGTGGCTCAGACTTGCAATACATCATTGCTGCAAAAGCTACAGCAGGAACACCCTCTATTGAAGTTGCACGAATTATCTCACAGTCTCCAATGTTTGTAAAAGATATTACTCAACGTGCATCAGCTCCGGAAAAACCTGAAACTACTGATACTAAGCAAGACACACCAACTACGGTGGTTAAGGGCCCAGAGGGACATGAGTGGGCACTTGGCTCTAAAAAAGTACCTGGTGGTTCAAATATCTTGTGTAAAAAAGATGACAAATGGATGGGGATTGATGGCGGACTAGTAAAACTAGCGGTCGGTAAAAAAGGCATCTTGTGGGGTGTTAATGAAAATGACGACATTTTCTACCGCGATGGCATCAGCGCAAGCAAACCAGAAGGCACCGCATGGATACACGTACAAGGTAAATTAAAATCAATCTTTATCACACCATTTGGCACGGTCTACGGAAAAAATGCAGCAAATGAGTTTTTTGTTTCCTTCAGCGGTGATCCTAAAAATCCAGCATGGGAAAAACAAGAGCAAGACGCAACCAAATTTACCTATGCCCCTGACATACAAGGTCTTGACGTCAAAACATATCATTCAACATGGAAGTTACCAGAAAAAGGTAAGGGCTCTGTAATATTCAAAGCACTTTGCTACAAAGACGTTCACGTCAACCTAGCACCAAACCAGGTTGATGAAAAAGGCAAAATGTATGAGCTTGTTATCGGTGGCTGGGAAAATACACAAACAGTTGTCTATGAACCAGAGGCTCGAGCACAAAACAAACAAGAGTTTATGTTTCAGAGCAAAGCCGTTGATGCACTCATTGAAAGCGGCCTAGGCAAAAGTGACAAGCCTGTCATGCATGAGTACTGGGTCAGCTATGACAATGGCAAGATTACCGCAGGACGAGGCAGCACAATTGGCGAAAACACCTTCATAGATGTTAAAGATGACACACCGTTTGAAGACATTCAGTACATCGGACTGGGTGGCTGGAACAACGTTGTTAAATTTCAAGACATCAAAATAGTTGGTGCTGCCCAAGAAAAAGAAGAAGCCAAAGAAGAAGTAAAAGAAGCTGTTAAAGCAGATCCTCTTGATCAAACCTTCTTTAATTACACACGTAGCAACTTCTTTAAACAGCTGATTAAAAATACTCAGCAAAAACATACCATTAACTATGGCGACATCATCGAACTTAACCACGTGTATGGTAACGTTCAAATTCACGCTAACAACGCCTTCAAATACAACAATGAAGGTGGCTCAGGACAAGTTCAAGTTCAAGGCTGGTCGGTTCCTGGCGACGAAAGCAACTTCTTCATCGTCAAAGGCCCAGACGGCCAAGATGATAAAGAAGGTCCCGTCAAGAGCGGCGACACAATTCGCCTTGAACACAAAGTATCTAAGATGAACCTTCACTCACATGCTTCTCACCAAAGCCCTAACGATTTTGGAGCCGAAGTTACCTTGTTTGGCAGTGACAGTAAGGGTGATAGCAATGACAACTGGGTTGTTATGGTCATGGATGATGATCAATTTGGTAACCCATCAAAAATTGGCACAGAGTGGACGACGCGTGATAGCGTTAACTTCTTCCACCACAACACCAGCACAGACAAAAACGCAAGCAATGTCTCGAATAAGAGCTTCTTGACCTGGGGTGGACAAAAACAAATGTTTGACGTCTGGAAAACTAACGATAAGGACAGCACAAAGTCACACTTACAGTACGAACTTGCTGGCACTGATCGTGAAAGTCATTGGTTTGTAAGCGCATTCCACAAAGACAGCCCAGAAAAGAAAACAATGACCACTGCAGCAGTTCCACCGAAAAAAGTAACCCAAGATGAAAAGAAAGAAGCTGACAAAGAGCGTAAGGGAGACGAAAAAGTCGACCCACGTCGCGTTGTGCGTCGCAGCAGAACACGACGTCGTAGAGGCGAGGTGGCTGAGGTTGACGACCAAGCTCGTTCAGCTCGTAGCAGACAAGTACGTGACCGCGGTACAAGATCTCGTGGTAGACGTCGTGAACGTGGTGCTCGCGGAACAAGCAGACGTGAAAGCCGCTCAGTTCGTGGTAGACGTGGACAACGCAGCAGAGAAACGTCAGCACGTGATCGTCGCGGCAGATTAAGAGATTAAGTAAAAGGTTATTAAAAAAACAAAAGTAAACAGGAGAGAGCAATCATGAAAAATGCATTAACATTTTCGCATAGATCTGTACGGCTGCTGCTTGCATTACTTGCAATTATTGGTTTTGCACAAGCTAACGCGGCAACGGTCAAGTTTGGCGATACCATTCGCCTGACAGCTGATGTGAATGGCCAGGATTTTCAGCTCCATTCATGGGGAAAAAATTTTTCTCATGAAAAGACTTCCGGGCAACAACAGGTGAGCGCATGGAAAGCGCAAGATGATAACGACTGGTTTATCGTGATGCCAGAACACGGCCGCTCAGACGATTATAAAAAAGGTGAAGCAGTCAAAGCTGGTGATACACTCAGACTCAGACACAAGGAAACAGGCAAAGAACTTCACTCTCATGACATAAACGTCTATGGGCACCCTGCTCCAAACAACGAAGGACAAGAAGTAACCTGCTACGACCCAGACGATGCAAATGATAATTGGGTTCTTGTCATTCGTGGCAAATCTGACGGAGAATGGGAAACCGATGACAGTGTCAACTTCAAACACAAGGCAACTAAAAAAAGCGTCTTTTTAAACATTCCAGGCTCAACATTTGACGTCCGCAAAGGAACCGATGCACCAGGACAAGATTTTCAAAATGTTGTCAGTGCAAAAGAAGAAGACACCCCTTCTCAATGGTTTTACGTCAAAGACATTCAAGAAGTAGCCTCAGCTGAGCAAAAAGAGAACAAGAAAGAAGAAGCAAAAGAAGAGTCCAAAAAAGAAGATAAAGAGGACGATGACCAACTCGACATGGAGTTTTTTGCTCTGACCAAAAATGTAATGGCAAAGCAACGTCTTAAAAATACGCAACAAAAACACACCATCAACTATGGTGACATCATCGAACTTAACCACGTCTATGGTAACGTTCAAATCCACGCCAACAACGCATTTAAGTACAACAACGAAGGCGGTTCTGGCCAGGTACAAGTCCAGGGCTGGACAGCTCCAGGCCAAGAAGAAAACTTCTTCATCGTCAAAGGCGCAGATGGTCAAGATGATAAAGAAGGTCCCGTCAAGAGCGGTGACATTATCCGCCTTGAACACAAAGTTTCTAAAATGAATCTCCACTCACATGCTTCACACCAAAGCCCTAATGGCTTCGGTTATGAAATTACGCTGTTTGGCAGCAACGGAAAAGGTGACAGTAATGACAACTGGGTTCTGATGGTAATGGACGATGACCAGTTTGGTAATCCTGCCAAATCAGACACCGAATGGACAACACGTGACAGTGTCAACCTTTATCACCACAACTCGAGTGACAATAAATCTGTGGGTAATGTTTCAGGCAAGCGATTCTTGACCTGGGGTGGACCAAAACAAATGTTTGATGTTTGGACTACCAACGACAAAAATAGCCCAAAACGCCATGACCAATTTGAGCTTGCTGGTACAGAGCATGAAAGTCATTGGTTTGTAAGCGCATTCCACAAAGACACCCCCAAAGAAAAAGAAATGGCTATCGCAACCGAGCCACCTAAAACAGTAACTGCAGACAAAGAAGATGTGAAAAAACAAGAAGAAGGTGACAAAGACAAAGATAAAGAAGACGAAGAAGAGGAAGTAGTCGCTGACGCACGAAGCGTAAGAACTCGCAGAACACGAACGGCTCGTACACGCGGTACAAGAGGTACAACTCGTCGGTCAAGAACATCACGTCCAGAACGCGGAGCACGAGGAACTCGAACCACAAGAACAAGAGCTACACGCAGCACACGAACAAGCCGTGGCCGTGAACGTGCAGGACGTAGAACAACTCGTACTTCACGCCGCAGTGCGCGTTACGAAGGATAAATAAAGAGGGGAGCAATGCTCCCCTTCTATAACAAAAAACCAGGGGGATTTGATAATGAACGGTTCACTTTTTAAACGCTATTTAGCGAGCACGCTTATCCTGATGGGACTTGCATGTTCATCAGTAAACGCAGCTAACTTTAAAGTAGTTCACGCGTGGTATGGCTTTGATGGCAATGAAACCATCGACGTCACAACAAAACTTGCTGAGCAGCTCAACAAAGATGGCTACTTAAGCTTTCCTGCGGATATGAACAAATATTATGGCAAGGACCCGATTCCAAACAAAGTAAAAGTAACCGCCTATCATCTCCAGACTGAAGCTGGTCACAATTTTCACTTCAGAACCCCTGAATGGGCAGATTCTCACCTTGCAAACATTGTTTCAAATGTTTCTGGCAAATCGCTCAATCGAGAAAAAGATCCTAAAGATAGAAAACTTCCTTCAGGCTTTCCAGACATTATGCCTCCTGCAGAAATGGAAGCTGTACATGCATGGTACGGGAATGAAACCAATGTCGTTATCGACAAAATAAAAGAAAATATAAAAGAATTTGGCTTCATTTACATGCCTGACATTAAAAAGGCATTCAATGACACCGACTCAAGTAGTAAAAAACTTGCCATCCACTTACGACTAAGAAATCACGACGATGTTGGGCAAATACTCGACGTACATCTACGAGCAGACAGTGATAAACCATTCATTTTCTATCCGATCAATCCTGCTGAAACAACTATGGCCAAAGAAGAGAAAAAAGACGAACCTAAAAAAGACGTCGAAGAAAAAGTTGTAGAAAAAGCAACAGAAGATACACAAGCGCTTGACATGGACTATTTCGCGCTAACACACAGCGTTGCATCAAAACAATTGCTAAAAAATACGCAACAAAAACACACCATCAACTATGGTGACATCATCGAACTTAACCACGTCTATGGTAACGTTCAAATCCACGCCAACAATGCATTTAAGTACAACAACGAAGGCGGTTCTGGCCAGGTACAGGTCCAGGGCTGGACAGCTCCAGGCCAAGAAGAAAACTTCTTCATCGTCAAGGGCGCAGATGGCCAAGATGATAAAGAAGGTCCCGTCAAGAGCGGTGACATTATTCGCCTTGAACACAAAATTTCTAAAATGAATCTCCACTCACATGCCTCGCACCAAAGCCCTAACGACATTGGTTATGAAATAACTTTGTTTGGCAGCGATGGCAAAGGTGACAGCAATGACAACTGGGTTCTGATGGTAATGGATGATGACCAAATCGGTAATCCTGCAAAGTCAGATACCGAGTGGACAACTCGCGACAGTATCAATTTTTACCACCACAACACCAGTGACAACAAAGCGGTCAGCACTGTTTCTGGCAAACGCTTTTTAACCTGGGGCGGACCAAATCAAATGTTTGATGTTTGGACCACCAACGAAAAAACTAGTCCAAAACGCCACGATCAATTTGAACTTGCGCTCACCGGACATGAAAGTCATTGGTTTGTAAGCGCATTCCACAAAGACACCCCTAAAGAAAAGAAGATGGCAATTGCAACAACACCACCGAAAAAGGTCACCGCTGACAAAGAAGATGTTAAAAAACAGGAAGAAGGCGACAAAGATAAAGATAAAGAAGACGAAGAAGAAGACACAACCGATGTACAAAGCGTAAGAACTCGCAGAACACGAACGGCTCGTACACGACGTACAAGAGGCACAACACGCCAAGCAAGAGCACCACGCACAGAACGCAGCACAAGAGGCGCAAGAACAAGAACCACACGCAGCACACGAGCAAGCCGTGGTCGTGAACGTGCGGGACGTAGAACAACTCGTACTTCACGCCGCAGCGCACGTTATGAAAAATAATAAATAAAAAAGGGGAACGTTATGAACTACTCTCGCTTAACAAAAAGCATTGTCCATCTGCTCAGCATGCTGCTGTGCCTGTCAACAGCTGCGCACGCTGCCCTGACGCAGCCGGCAATGCCAGTTATCGCAAGCTATAACAAGCAAACTCATCCACAGCAAACCATCAAATATGGCGATGTAATCAATATCCGTCATGCCTACTGCAAGGTGCAACTTGATGGAAGTAGCAAAAAAACATTTGATTCTGGCAACCGTGAAGTGTTTGGACTGGACGGCAGCGACAACATGCACTCATTTGTTGTGCATGGCCCACACGGCAGTGCCGCTGACTATCAAAAAGGTGAGCCAGTCAAGCATGGCCACATTATTCGCCTTGAGCCGTACGATTCTAACGCGTTCTTAACCGCCAATCTTAATGTAAGCAGCCCAGACGAGTTTGGTCCAGAAGTTTCATGCGCAGCAGGTAGCAGCAAGGCGTGTGACTGGATGGTGTTGATGAGCAAAGACGGTATGGCACACACACCAGCAGCTGCAGGCAGCGCACTGACAACACACGATAATTTTTCACTCTACCACGTAGCAAGCAGCAAAAATGAAGACTCTAAAACCACCTCTGGAAAAATGTTTTTGACTTGGGTTCCAAACACCGTCTACCAAACAGGTGATGGAAGCATGGGGCACGTCATCTCAATGGGTGATCAAGAAAGCCATTGGTTTGTAAAATCACTCTACGGCCAAGATGAAACACCAGACGTTGATGAGCCAGAGGGCCAACAAGTAAGCGTTGCAAAACCAGTTATTTCAGGCGAAGGGCCAGCGATCAGAATAATTGCTGAAGAAAAAGATCGCGATGCTACACAACCACTTGTTCGTCGTGAACGTCGCCGTCCTGGCAGAACACGAACCATCGAACGTAAATATGGCCGCAAAGGAACTGGCAGAACACGAGGAGCGCGCTCTGGCGCAGGCATGAGCAGCCGCCGTGACCGTCGAGCAGAACGTGCTACACGTACAAGCACAGCACGCAAAGACAGACGAACCGAGCAGCGAGCAAAATATCAAGATTATCTTGAAAGCAAAGGTCGTTAAAGACCGATGCTTTTAGGTTATAAGGCGGGGACCGAAATCCCCGCCTTTTTTATTTGCAGAAAAGCCCTCAATACTTGCACCTTTAGGCGTACTTGTGCTAATTTAATATTAAGTATTAAATTAGCACAGAAAGGTGTAATCATGTTTAAACGAGACTTAGAAAAAATTCTGTTAGAGTATACAAAATTTCCAGTCGTCGCCATTTTGGGGCCGCGACAATCTGGCAAGACAACACTTGCTCAAGCAACATTTAACAACTACACCTATGTTTCGCTTGAAGACCTCAAAACACGGGAACTCGCGCTTGAAGACCCACAAAATTTTTTGGCCATGCACGAAAACGAGCATGGCATCATTATTGATGAGTTTCAAAATGTACCAGACATTCTGTCCCAAATTCAGATTATTGTTGATCAAAAAAAACGCCCTGGCTACTTTGTTTTAACTGGGTCTCAAAATTTTTTAATGAATCAAGCAATCAGCCAATCTCTTGCTGGACGTGTTGGCATTTTAACATTGCTCCCCCTCTCGCTGCATGAGTTGAATTCAAATAACCTACTCACACCCGACGTCAATCAAACAATCATTAACGGCTTCTATCCACGAATTTACGACGAATCATTTTCACCTTCACAACTCTACCCTTCATACATTCAAACATATGTACAGCGCGATGTTCGCCAGCTTTCACATGTTGGTGATCTCAATGCTTTTATAAAATTTATAAAACTTTGTGCTGGTCGCATTGGTCAAATTCTCAATATGTCAGAAATAGCAGGCGTATGTGGCATCAGTACACCAACAGCACAACGTTGGCTCTCAATTTTGCAGGCAAGCTACATCATTTTTCTCTTACAACCCTACTTCAATAATTTTAACAAGCGCCAAACAAGCGCTCCTAAATTATACTTTTTTGATACAGGCATTGCATGCAGCCTCTTGGATATAACATCGGCAGATCGCCTTGGCGTTGACCGCCTCTATGGCAATATGTTTGAAAATTTTATTATCGCAGACCTATACAAGCAGTACTACACAGTTGGCAAACAACCACCTGTATATTTTTGGCGAGACAAAAACGGCAGGCTTGAGGTTGACTGCATCATCGAAGAAGAAAGAACAATCTTTCCCGTAGAAATAAAATCAGGCAAAACAATAGCAAGTGACTTTTTTACAAACCTCAAAGAATGGAGCCAACTTGCACAAAAAAATAATCTTGACCTTGGCACAAATTTTATTGTCTATGGAGGCCAGCAGTCACGCACCTGGGACAACTGGGCAACCATTGGCTACCAAGATGCAGGGGTATTACTTGAAAAATATCTTAAACCAACGTCAAATGAATGAAAACTGTGTTTTCTTCTCGGGCAAGAAATTTAGATCCTCTGGTCAATCCCCTTGTCAAGCAAGAGGGCAGGCTTGGTACCGGTATGATGTGTTACATAGCGTATTTCAAAAAAAATTAGCCAATCATAGCCCTGGTACAAAGTTTATTCGTTTACTCTTTAGGATTTGATTTTAGGTAAAGGAGTTGAAAAATTATAACCAACCGTTTGTGCCAGCTCTTTATACTCAAGACTTAAGCTAGCGTAATCATTTATCGTAATATACCAGGCACCAAACTCACCGCGTAAAAAGTCTTTTGTTTGCTGGTCTGCATTTTTTGCAATCGCTGCAAGGTATTTTTCCATATGCCTATTAAGCATGTATCGCGCACATGTTACTGTTTGCTGGCCACTTTTCTCACATAACATCTCTTGTGTAACAAGATTATGACGCACAAGCATCTCAATGCCATCTTTGTGTTTGTCATAATTCGCACATAAAAAATAGAGTAAGCTCTTATCAGCATCCTGACTGCCATCACGCAAGGTCAAACAGCACATTCTGAAATGATCTTTTTGACCTTGCACACCAAGAAGATATGGAATGTGCTGCCAGCCCATTTCCGAGGTTTCATATTTGAGCAATGCGGCACCGGTAGCAACATCGTCATTTTTTTTGGCAATACCCAATAGCTGCGCAACACGGTCTTTGTAGTTTTCTCGCTTCTCAGCAGGAATTGTTTTATACGCAAGATCAACAATTTTTTCAACAACTGACGCTTGTCTATTATCCACCGCAATATGACATGCATGAGCTAAATGATTTTCCCCATACCGAGTCTCATCATTTTGCACATCCCATAGATTTATGAGGTAGTCAACCAATGGAGCATTACCGTTCTTTGCAGCATACAAAAGTATGTTTTTTTCCCTCTTAAATTCAGTAAAAAGTAAATCATCATTCACATCAATACATTTTTTAACAACCGCATCTTGGCCAAGGTCAAAAGCATGCTCGAGCAATTTTTTGCTCTGCCCTTTTGCTGATAGATCTTTATCTAGGCTGATTTTAAAACGCTCAGCCTGTGCAAGCAAATAATCTAGTTTTTTAGCATCAACGTTTTGTTGATCGAGCATTTTGTTTAACTCATCCACAACACTATAATCATAATCGCCCGTCACGGTTTGATACCAAGATGCAACGTTTGCCACCAGCAACACGCCAACACCCAGCAAGTAACGCATGTCAGTGCGATAATCACTCGCCTCACGCAATGCACGTGCGAGCACGTATGCATTTTGCAGCGCAGCACGTGTTTGTGCGTCAGTTTCTGGGTGAATTGCAAGTGCCTCACACATTGCCACAGCACCTGCCACGCATGAAAGCACGTAGTCTTGCAACTGTGAAGGGCTGGCACATTGTTGATCTACTAGCTTTTTTTCAAACGTGTGATCCTCTGTTGAGAGTGCATGCAGCCCGTTGGTAAACAGTTGCATCGCATCATAGCCAAACAACAGTCCTTCTTGAATTTTGTTTGCGTCACGGTCTTGCTCGTACCAGCTGTTGTATGCTTTAACAGCATGGCCTGTCACACGTGCAGCATCACGCACTGCGCAACGTGCGTACTGTGCTTTGGTTGAACCACTCCCTTTTTGCGCAGTTACAAACAAATCTGCAAATGTTTCCACTCCTGCAAACACACACTGTGCTTTTTCTGCCTTGGTTGACACTTTCCAGTTGTCACTAACACTTGGCAAGCTCACTTTAGCGTTACTTTGTGTACTCAGCCCAACACTCAGCACAAGAAGTAACGATTTAAAAAACATTTTACTCATCAAAAACCTTTCGCTTATAAAAATGGAAAAAATGCCTGCTAACAATATCAAAAAAAAATGTTCTTATAAAATAAATGATTTTCGCTTAGATTTTTTTGAAAAAATGAAGAACAAGTTCTGGATCCCGGCTCGGAGGCCGGGATGACGAGTTGGCGGGGCCGGGATGACCCCCTGGTCAAGCAAGGGGGCAGGCTCGAAGGTTGCTACGATTAGCAAGTTTGCTTACAAAAAAAAATTTGTCATTCCCGACTCTGATCGGGAATCTAGATCCTCTGGTCAATCCCCTTGTCAAGCCAGAGGACAACCAGTAGAACAGGTCGCACAGAAAGGTGTAACCATGTTTAGATAGAATTTTTCATCTTCATCTGAATAAAATCAAAGACTCTTTTTGCTGTTTCGATTGCATCCTCTGCTTCTCCTCTGTCGATATCAAAATAATCATCTGGGTAACGAGAATGTATCGCAAATGGATTAAGCTTTTTTACATCATCTTTTAGTGCCAGAAAGTCAGCATCTGATTCACAACAAATCTTTAGTAGATATTCTAAATCATGAGTACGCTCTAGTGGGTTTCCTTTAAAAATTAAAAATCCCTTCAGAACTTTTTCTGCGCATTGATGAGTGTGATAGGCAACGCAATCAAGTGTATCATCATCGTCTCTTAGGCCCTTGTGTGCCATTTTTAAGTCACTTTGTGCCTTAGCAAACCAATCTTTATGCCCTGGCATAGAGAACCTTTCCCTCTTTTTTTATCTTGTAACACAACGTTGAAGAATCTGCAGTTGTTTTTGCAAACTCATCTTTGGTATAAATTAAAAGATCTTTTGGGACTTTTAATTCCCATAAGGCTTCTGCACCCGCATCACCTCTTCTGTGTATTTTTTGGTCTGACTGATCAATCACAATAAGTAAGTCTAGGTCACTTCCTGCGTCGGGCTGACCCCACGCGTGTGAGCCAAAAAGGTATATCGTGATGGGATTATATGCCGAAACAAGTTTTTTTGTTACTGCTTCAATCATTTCATTCGATACCATGAATAACGCTCCTTTGCCTAAAAGCAGAATCAATTTCGCAATATGCACAAGAATTATTTTATTTTAAAGGAATTTAGATCCTCTGGTCAATCCCCTTGTCAAGCAAGAGGACAGGTCAGAGGATGCCCCCCTGTAGGCTCGTCGCTCCGGGCTTGATCCGGAGTCCATTCCTAAAGATAAAACCTATGTTTTTTACTCAAGTATTACCATGGATCCCGGCTCGGAGGCCGGGATGACAAGTTGGAAAGGCCTGGATGCCCCCCTGTAGGCTCGTCACTCCGGGCTTGATCCGGAGTCCATTCCTAAAAAATAAAACTTATGTTTTTTACCCAAGTATTACCATGGATCCCGGCTCGGAGGCCGGGATGACGAGTTGGCAAGGCCGGGATAAGAGTTGGCAGGTTCAGTACTATCAAAAGTGTTTTTGAGGTGCTCGTTGTTAACTCAAATCCAACAAAAAATTTGTCATTCCCGACTCTGATCGGGAATCTAGATCCTCTGGTCAATCCCCTTGTCAAGCCAGAGGACAGGTCAGAGCATGACAAGTTTGACTAAAAAGCAAAAAGAGAGGCGGCAACATTTCGTCACCGCCTCTCTTTCTTTTATTTGCTCCTGATGTGGACTAGTCAAATAAACCAAGGCCCATATCGCCTTCTTCTTCTTTTTCTTCTGCTACAGGAACCTTCGCATCAACACAGGCCTTTTCAAAAGAGCCTTCTGCTTGATTGATAGGCTCTTTTGTAACATAAAATGCATGTTCTCTTGGTTTTTGTGATGTAACCTTGATATACCACGGCTTATCATCACCTACTTCTTTTTGATCCAAGCACGCTTTACCCATGAGCGCAAGCTGATTTTTCACATCAGGGTCAAGATCAGGCTTTGACCATTCTGCTCGTATAAATTCAAAGATATTTTTATCTTGCTTATTATCATCATTGTCTATCAATGTCTTGGCAAGGTACCCATTATTTATCATCCTATGGACAATTTTATGCGCAAAGCCATATTTTTTCTGAGCAAATGCAAGCTGGAGGATATTCAAGCCGTTATTGAAATTCCATCCTGTAAAATCGTTAGGCTGAGCATAGCGCAAAACGAGATCAATAAGCTGGCCATTATTTTCGTCTGCTTCTCGAATCACATCTCCAAGCGCATGACATATAACCAACGCATTACCTTGTTTTTGATTATTCAGCACGACCGGCACACCTTGAGTAAACAACGTGCTAAGCTCTGCAGCATTACCACTTGTCACCGCTTGCTGTACAAAACCTTTAAGCTTTTGGTGCAAAGCATTGGTGTGATCTTGTTGTAGCAGTTGCTGTACGCTCTTTCCAGATGCTCTCAAGGCCCCAGCAAACGCGTTAACCGTCGTTGCGCTAAGTACTGCTTGGTTTTTTACTTGCTCTTGAGCTTGCTTACGCGCCGCAACTACGTGACGCATTTCAGAAAACTTACCACCTTGTGCTTCTCCCGCTTCTTCGTCAGGAACTTGAATTATTTCCTCAGTCTCCTTCAGCTTCCAGCCATTCTCAACCTTTTCAAGCAGGCTGCGAGCCAGATCGTCGTAGGCTTGCTTTGCAGCCTCGGAGTTGTGACTATTTAAATTATATTGATCACACAACGCATCAAATAAATGCGTTTTCTGGTCATCGCGACCAACCGTCGCGTACACACCACGCTCGACAAAAGCTTGATGCACAGCGCGTGCAGTAGCTTGGCCACCATCATCTTGACCTATTAATGTCAAAGCATGCTCAAAATACCGTCCGTTCTGCAGCTGCTCGTCAGGGATTATGTACTGATCGCCATTTTTAGCAGTCAACATTTTTTTTGCTTGGTCAAAGTGTTTTGCAGTAATGAATCTATGTACAGTATTTGCGTAATCACACTGAACTTCATTTTTAGCAAATGTCAGCACAACATCAATAAGGCCACTTTCTGCGGCAGCAGTAATCATATCTCCACAATCAATCGTCCTAACATCAAGTTGCTCTCCACCACCTTCATGTGCTGACAACGATTTTTTAAGCAACACGTCAAGTCTATCAGTTTGGTTGGAATTAACCGCAACCAAAAGTGCTTCTTCAATCTGACCCCGAGTTGGCACACCTTTAACTTTATCGCCATATTCATTTTGATTGTACTGTGTTGCATTTTCAACCTTGTCAATCATATCATTTGCTTTGTCGAGAACACTGTCAGCTCCCACTGCTTTTGCAAGCTCAAAATGATCAGCAGTCAAGCCTGCAACGTCACCATGATGAGCTTGACCAAACCACTGCTCAAACTCACTTTGCAAAAAGTATTTTGTTGCTTGATCTGCATTTTTTGCAATGACAGCAAGTTGTTTTTCTTGACCTCGTTCAGCCAACATTGCACATGCTTGCGTAAGCGTCGTATCTTTCTCGTCAGCTTTGTGCTGCAACATTTGTAAATCGACAAGACCATGGCGTGCAAGCATGTCAACAGCATCAGGGCTGTCATACAATGTCTCTAGAAGGCCCTCATGTTCATCGGCTGCTCCTACGTCTTTGCCTCGCTTAAGCAGACAGCACATCTTGAAGTAGTTGCGATCACGTTGTGCTTGGAGCAGAGGAGTCAAATCATTATACTGCCCCTTTGTTTCCAATTCATCTTTGGTCATGAAACCAAGCAGTGCAGCACCGGTAGCAACATCATCATTTTGCTCAGCAAGCGCAAGCAGTGCATCTTCGCTTGCCTTAAGCGCTTGTAAGTGCTCGTTGTCTACGGTCTCGATTTCTGAGTATTCATCTTCTGGTGTCGTTGTAACCTGACCACGACCAACGGCAAACTTGACAATCGCTTCAACCACTGCGGTTTTTTTATTTTTGATGGCATGCTGAAGTGTTGAATGGTATTCATCGTCATCTTCATCATCGTCGTCATCACCCTCATTGTAAATCACCCAATCAGCATCATGGATCAACTTACCTTGCGCATCATTTTGCTCTAGCAAATACGCTACACAGTGGGAATACCCAGCTTGTGCTGCTCGATCGATCATGCACATTCCATCTTTGTCTTCTTTCTCCAACGTATCCTTACTCACGTCCATGCCAAGCTCGGTGATCATTTCATCACGCTTGCCTGCATCAAGTTTGCACACATCATTGAGTGTTGCTAGTTCATCGGAAAGCGTCATGCCTGCAGCTCTGCATTTTTTAACGACAGCTGGTTGGCCAACTACAGCGGCTCGGTCAAGTAAATTTTTTCCTTGTTCATCTACTGCTTTCAGATCAATGTTAAATCGCTCGGCCTGGGCAACCAAACGATCAAGTTTTTTACCGTCAACATCTTGTTGGTTAAGCATCTTGTCTAACTCACCCATCACGCTGTGGTCATGATCACCCGTCACTGCTTGATACCAAGATGCAACGTTTGCCACCAACAACACGCCAACACCCAGCAAGTAACGCATGTCCGTGCGATAATCACTCGCCTCACGCAATGCACGCGCAAGCACGTATGCATTTTGCAGCGCAGCACGTGTTTGTGCGTCAGTTTCTGGATGAATTGCAAGTGCCTCACACATTGCCACAGCACCTGCCACGCATGAAAGCACATAGTCATGCATCTGTGCACCGCTGGCAAATTGTGGATCCATTAATTTTTTTTCAAACGCATGATCACTCGTTGAAAGCGCATGCAGCCCGTTGGTAAACAGTTGCATTGCATCATAGCCAAACAACAGTCCTTCTTGAATTTTGTTTGCGTTGCGATCTTGCGCGTACCAGCTGTTGTATGCTTTAACAGCATGGCCTGTCACACGTGCAGCATCACGCACTGCGCAACGTGCATACTGTGCCTTGGTTGAACCACTCCCTTTTTGCACAGTTACAAACAAATCTGCAAGTGTTTCTACTCCTGCAAACACACACTGTGCTTTTTCTGCCTTGGTTGACACTTTCCAGTTGTCACTAACACTTGGCATCGTAATCTTGGCGTCACCCTGCACAGTCAGCCCAACACTCAGCACAAGAAGTAACGATTTAAAAAACATTTTACTCATCAAAAACCTTTCGTTTATAAAAATGGAAAAAAATGCTTGCTCAACAATATCAAAAAAAATGTTCTTTTAAAATAAATGCTTTTTTAGTTGGGTTTTTTGAAAAAATGAAGAACAAATTCTGGATCCCGGCTCACAGGCCGGGATGACGCGTGTTGAGGCCGGGATAAGAGTTGGCGAATTCACTACTGTCCAAAGTGTTTTTTGAGGTGCTCGTTGTTAACTCAAATCCAACAACAAAATTGTCATCCCCGAGTCCCATCGGGGATCTCTGCTTTGAGAATGCCCCTTGCTTGACAAGAGGGCAGGCTTGGGGATAACAAGGGAGTTGTGGCTAGAAAAAATTAATCAAAAAAGAGTGTCGATAAACGCTTAAAACATTGATAGTGCTGATCAAGTCTTTGCGCAAGAGACTGAGCACAATCTTCGTCGTACAAATAAGTTGCAAGATTTCTGTCTTCATGAATACTGGAAAGCTCATCTAAATCTTTTTGCGAAATGACTTCTTGCTCCAAACTTTCTTTAAAAACACCCTTAGGGCTTGCAATAGTGATACCATGCTTGTCATAAAGCAAATCTTTCATACACTTCCAAAAAACATCATAGCACAGCTCGAAGCGTTTAATTGCACTATCGCGAACCATCTCATAATCAGCAGCACTCTCCATTTTTTCAAGCGATTCTTGCAAGCGAAGCAAAATCTTTTTTAGTCCTTGTTTGCGCTTTTCTATTTTTTCCATACAACCTTCGTTTCACCTATTTCTTGTTTAAAATCCTGAGAAACTCCATTAAAATCAACCACACTAATTTTGTACGGAATATTAGATTCTTGAAACATATCGCGTGCTTCCCCAACATCAACTCGTTCAAGTTTTTTGCCGGCGTCTAAAGCCAAATCTATATCAGACCATTCACGGTGGGTTCCCTTTGCCCGTGAACCATACAAATAAATTTTAGCATCAGGAAAAAGTGCTGATAAAACACGAATAATTTTATCTTTATATTTTTGTTGTACACCATCATCGTGCATAGACAAACCCTCATCAGCAATAATTTGAATTCACCAATTTTTTGAAAGTATAACAAATACATACAAACAAAAAAAAGACGCTCCCATATTCAATCAAAGCAAGCCCTAGTAGATTACCATCATAAAATGTGCCCCTAACTTAATCAAGCCTTTGTACCAAGCTGTAACTTGGCAAGCCGGGTATTGTTTCAACATCTATCCTGCCCAACTATTGACTCGACCACCTTGCTTTTCTTTATAGTAAGAAGTCAGAAATGTAACCTGCGCGTACACGCGCGCGCAAGCACATACGCCGCACACGTAAAAAAAACGAGATAACCTGTACCTGGAAAAAAGGATCAGCACATGAAACGTGCACAACACTATCGCCTTTTCTATCTCCTGCTTATCATGCTTTGCATGCCAACTAAAACGTGTGCTCAAACGGCACTATTTGCACAGCCAGCACCTACACCAACACTTACCACGCTTACATCACTGGCTACAACAACCGAGGACCCTCTTGCACAACTTGCCTATGGACTGCGTTATGGTGATGTCATACAACTTTCACAATTTGAACAGTTTCTAGCATCACACGAATATTATTTTAACTATCAAAATGGTTCTGGGCTGCAACAAACTTTTTTATCTAAAAACAATAATGATAAAAACTGGTGGACCAATTTATGGGAAATTCATCCACCTGGCGGTGTTGGCCTTGACTCCCTACACCCTGTAACCCAAACTCCATATCGCGAAAATTTTGTAAAATCTGGACAAGCAGTTGCACTACGCCACTGGCGAACACAAAAAAATTTACAAAGCACACAACACGTACTCGTTCAAAATGACAAGACATTATTTTTTGAAACAAACTGTAGTTATCCACAAAACATTGTTGGCAACGCTGACCGCCTGCTTGTATTTGCCTACAAAAAAAGTGGCAACAATCTCATACCCACATTGCCTGACACAATTTTAACCAATCAGCACACACTCAATTTTCAATTCTTTTCAGACCAAGATGAACTACAAACCCAGGCACAAGCGCAACAAAAAAAATATCTAGCCGCAACAAATACAACCATTGATGCTGCACGCCTTGACAATCCACAAGCAACTGTAGGCCTGTCTGTGCAAGGTATTGGCGCCGGCACAACACCAAACTACTGGAGCACTGATTTGGTCAGGCTACCTGGTCTTTTTTCGTCTCTTGTTTTTTCTGAAAATTTTATACAGGAACCAGGCAGTGCGCATAAAGTTGCTGTCAGTCTTTTTAATGGCGTCGCTGAAGTATGGATGCTGGAAAAAGGAGATGGCATAACCAGCAAAAAACTCTACAAGCTTGATTTGAATGCACAAAACAAATTCCCTTGGGTTGAATTTGTTACAAAAAATAGTCTTGGCCAACAGCTTACCTCACTCAAAGATGTAGCCGCCGCATCTGACGGAACGCTATGCATTGTTGATAACAATGGAAAGCTGTATCAATACGACTGGGACAAGCAAGTGTTTAGCGAACTACCACTTGCGGGTGGAGTGCAAGCACCACCCTTTGACGAAGTTGCCCTTGGCAGCGCACAAAGCATTTGGGCGCGCTCGGCACAAACAAATACTGTGTACATGTACAGCAACAACACATGGACACCAAGTCAGAAAAATGCGCTCAATGTTGCTGCAAGCTTTGATGGTTCTGTTTTTGTCATTGACACAAATCACAATGTACAACAACTTGCACAAGGTCAGTGGACGCCTATGCCAGGTATTAAACTTGATTTCATTGCAGCAGCAAGCCAAGAGTTTGTTTTTGGTACATATAAAAATCGAACAACCGGTGTTATTGACCTCTATCAACTCTATCAAGGTCATTGGGAAAGCGTACAAACTAGTTATGGCAGCCCCGCTTCAGGATTTGAAAAACTTGCCGTCAATACCGAGGGCAACATTTTTGCCACTGACATTTTTGGCAACATTTATAGCAACATTGGCGGTCATGCAGCACCACTACTGCCGGGAGCTGACATGGCAGGTCCTACTGCAACACTAGGCGGCGTCGACCAAGCAGGCATTGCACTGGCTGGCCAACCAGCGCTCACACAACCGGGAGTTGGACCCGCTGTCGGACAAATTCCTGGCGCCCCTATGGGCGATCCATTTATGGGTGACCCATTTGGTCCAGACCCATTTGCAGGACAAGTACCGGGAGCTATTGCCCCAGCACCTTCAGCACCCGCTCCAGCAGGTGCGTTTAATGATTCATTTGGCCTTGACCCTGGCTTTGAGGGCGCTTCGCTTGATATCATGCCAGGCTTTGACGTCGCACCAGCTATAACACCTGCTGCCCCTGCTCAAACGTACCAGTCAGAGACATTTTATGATCCCGCACCATATCAACCGCCTGCACCAGCCTATCAACCCGAACCATTTTACCAGCCCGAGCCATTTTATGAGCCTGCACCATACCAACCACCTGCTCCCGCCTACGATCCGGCACCAATTTACGAGCCCACACCAAGTTATGGACCTGACCCTTTTTACCAGCCACCTCAAACGTATGAACCTGCTCCATTTTTTGAAGAACCTTACTATCCACCAGAACCTGCACCATACCAACCACCTCCGTACGACCCATTTGCATACGAAGAAGCACTACCGTACGAAGAACCTTTCTATGAACCTGAACCAACACCTGCACCACCACTGCAACCAACTCCTGCGCCACTTGAACCAACTCCTGGTCCAATTTTTGGGCTTGATCCTGATGCTTTTCTCGCGCCGCTTGACCCTGTTCCTGGCGAAGGCCAGGGAGCATTGCCCTCAGAGCCTCCAGCACAAGGGCCAGCGCGTAATCCTAACATTCATTTTTTCAAGTTTAACAATGGCACACCATCAGTCTTTGATGACAAAGAAGTTGGGGTAGGAAGCCCAGGTGTTTCATTTTTCGATGATAGCTTGGTACTACCAGAAACAGGGAAAGGGACCATCATCTTTCAAGCACGTGCACAAGAAGGAATACAAATTACCCTTGCAGCAGGAAAACAAGAAAGTGCAAACACCGCATATCAAATTATTATCGGTGCGGAAGGAAACACCGCAAGTGTTATCAAAAAAGATCCTGCTGGTACACCTGTCTTTACGGTGTACAAACAAGCTCCAGCCAATAACCCTCAAGCACTCGCCAACATTGATGCCATCGTAACCGGAGGGCTTGGCAATGAAGATAGCCCTATTGGTCAATGGGACGATTATGAAATATCCATCAATAACGGACGGATTGTTTTTGCCAAGGGGTACGGCCAAACTCGCTTTGAAGTTTTTGAGTTCATAGATCCCAACCCTATACAAAACATAACGCATGTTGGACTGGGCGGATTAGGTAACACCGTCGAATACGAAAACCTGGAAATTATCGCAACACAACTAACAGCACCAGATCTAACGCCACCAGAGGTTCCAATCGCTCCGCCAGCTCAACTACCACCACTACCTCCAGGTGAAGTAGTAACTCCAGAGCTTTCGTTCAGCCCAGGTGATGCATCATCACCTCATGGAGGCAACGCAGGCAAGGGCGTGTATAACCAAGAAGCGTGGAGCTTGAAAACTGCAAACTATGGTACCATTTCATTTAAAGCTCGTGGTGACTTTGGTATACATATAGCCCTCTCGCCACAACCTCAAGATGTTGCTGGTAACATGTATCAGGTAATCATTGGCTGGGGGCTGAACATGCGCTCCGTTATCAGCAAGTCTGTTGGCGGCAATATTGAACCATTTGTTTACCGAGTCAGCAAAGAAGAAAACCCGAATGCTCTTGTTACTGGCGGTAGTGGCACAGGCCAAACCGCGACATGGGATGATTACCGTGTAATCATTGAAGATGACACAATCATTGTTGAAAAGGGTGACGCACAAGACCCTATTAGAATTATGGAGTTTACTGACCCCACGCCACTAAGCAACATTACATATGTTGGATTTAGTGCATGGGGTAACATTGAGTATGCCGACATCCAAATCACATCACCTGAAGTTGCTCCAACGCCTGCACCTACACCGGTTGAACCTACCACTCCTGGTCCAGAAACTCCCGCTCCACCTCCTACTCCAGCACCACCAGCAAGTCCTGTTGCGCAGCTGTTTGCAGCAATCAAAGTGAAAGATGAAAAAAGGGTTGCTGAGCTTATCGCTGAAAAAGTTGATGTTAATGCTGTCGATGCAACATCAGGCTCAACCGTATTAATGACAGCAGTTACCCAGGGACTTTCACAAACAACACTGGAGCTCATATTGAACGCCGGTGCAAATATCAATGCCCAGAATACAAAAGATGGGCAAACGGCACTACACAAAATTATTCGCTTTGGATTTTTAAAATATCAGACAAGCAAGCCCGACATCGTCAAACTCCTGCTCAGTCAAAAGCCTAACCTTGATATTTTGGATAACAAACAGCAGAGTGCCTTACATATCGCTTTTACAAATGGACTTGTACAAGATGTTGAATTACTTCTCAACAACAAAGCCGATCTTGATGTCAAAGGAGAAACAGGCAGCTCTGTCCGTGAACTTTATCTCGCATTAAAAGCTCAAGACCCTGCAACACTTAAATTAGCTGAACAGCAGCTCATCAAAAAGATTGATGATTATCTGGCAGCTATGGCAAAAGAACAAGCAGAAGCAGAAGCCAAGAAAAAGAAACAGGATGAAGAAGACGCTAAACGCAAAGAAGAAGAACGCATTAAAAAACTGAATGATTCTCTTTTGGCTGCAATACAAGCACAAGACCAAACAGCAGTTGAAGCCGCCTTGAAAGCAGGTGCTGATATCGACACTATTAAATTTAATGAAAGCAATGTCGCCGTTGGTACGCCAGTCATTTTAGCCAGCCAGCTAGGCAATGAGACACTGGTCAGATATTTACTTGCTCAAGGTGCAAATGTTAACGCAATAACAGGCTTACCGCTTCTGATACAAGCGATTTATGATGGACTCAGCCCACAAACCCTGGAGCTCATCATTAACAATGGAGGCGAAGTCAACAGAACTGGACCAAATAACATGACAGCATTGCACCAGTTTTTGACAGTATTGCCTGAAAAATATACAGCCGAGCGAAACCTTGTTTTGGGATTCCTGCTTAATTTAAATCCAGACTTGCAGGCATTTGACGCACTCGGACAAACCCCGCTCCACATAGCACTGAAACGAAGACTGGCTGATGAGTTTGTACAACTTCTAGGACATGGCGCAAACCTTGAGGCAAAAGCAACAACAACTGGCAGTCAATCGGTACGAGAACTATATGCGGCACTGAAAACCCAAGATCCACCTCCAACAGACGAACCTACACTCAACTTCATTAAAGTGGTCGATGCATACTTTGCACAACAAACAGAAGAACCAAAGAAAATAGACGGACAAACAACAGAGGAAACAACACGGGAAGAAAAACGAACAGGGCAAACAACAGAACCTGAAACAGAACCTGCCCCCCCTGTTGATAAGGCAGCTTTGAACAAGCAACTTTTTGACGCACTTAATATCATTAATGTAAACGATCCTCCAGAAATAGTTGCAAAACAACAAGCACAAGCGCTTGAACTCATTAAAAAAGCACTCGACGCAGGCGCCGATGTAGATGCAGCAGACCAATACGGCACCGTCGCAGTATCTGCCACACGAGCCGGTAGCCATGATATTTTGGTTGAGCTTGTCAGGCGTGGTGCTAATGTTAATGCGCAACACCCTTCAAGCAAAACCCCCATCCTTATCTATGCCCTGGTAAAGGGTTTTCCATTCGATACAATTAAACTCTTACTTGATAAAGGTGCTAACGTAAATGCTCAAACCGAAAAGATGGTGGACGGTCAGCCGGTCAAGGACGCGACACCTTTACACAGCTTAATAAACAGTTTCGGTATAGAATTTTTCGGTTTTAAAGATGAAGCCACACACAACACACTGCTCAATCTCCTGCTTGCACCAGCATATAACGCAAACCCAAATATTTTTAACGCTAACAACAAAACCCCTCTACACATTGCGTTTGAAAAACGATACGCACAGGGCGTTATTAGCTTAATTAGTGCAGGAGCCAACATTGATGCAGGCAAACAAGAACAAAAACAAACTGTTCATGATTTGTACAATGACCTTATTGCAAAACAAACCAAGGATCCAACATCTATAGATCAGGCAACACAGGATTTTCTTGCTGCTATATCGCCACAATTCACCCAAGAACAAAAAAAAGAAGACGAGGAAAAAAAGCAGAAGGAAGCCGAAACATCACCACCAACAGAACCTGAACCAACACCCGTACCAACACAAACCCCTGGGCAACAACTCCTTAAAGCTATTGCCGAACGCAACGTTAGGGATGTACAGGCAGCATTACAAGCAAATGCCGACCCCGAAACCTTGAGCGATGTTGGCACAGCACTTATTACCGCCCTGATTGCACCGATCACACCGCCCGGAGATGAAAATCAGACCGCTCTTGTAAATCAAATTGTTATTGCGCTTATCAATGCTGGCGCTGATGTTAATGCAGTTCATTTAGCATCTGGCACAACAGTGCTGATGAACGCTATTGCTAAAGGACTACCACCAACAACAATACAGCTCATTTTAAATAATGGTGCAGATGTCGACACGCAAGACGGCACCAACCAACAAACCGCTCTCCATATTTTGGTAAGATACGCAAGCAACCTCTATACGCAAGAAGCAACACGCAACCAAGTACTTGCAGCCTTACTTGCACAAAATCCTAATCCTAATATTTTCAACAGACAAAACGAAACCCCACTGCATCGTGCGTTCATACAAAGAGATACTCAAATTTTTACACAATTGATGCGACTGCCAGGGGCAAATGTTAACGCAGGGGCTGGAGAACAAAAACAAACTGTTCGTGATTTGTACAATGACATTGTTGCAAAACTAACTAAAGATCCAACATCTATAGATCAAGCAACACGAGACTTTATTACTGCAGTAACAAGATTCTTTCCAACCTCTTCTCGCGGCGCAATGGCAACAACATTCGTACCGGTCACTCAAACACTGACAGCTCAAGGCGACGGCAATGTAACCTTTGATGCACAAGGACCAGCTGTTGGTGGCTTGAATGGCATGATAATTGAACTCTTGGCTGGAAGCTCAACAATTGGTCGCATAACATTTACGCGTGAGAGTACAGTCATCTCTATTGGTAAACAAACAGCCGCACCGAGCAGCGCAATTCCACTCCCTGCCAACGACACAAAAGTAAGTTTTTGGCTCTCTGTTAAAAATAGCACCATAGAGTTTGGTGCTGGCAAAAACCTTGGCCAGAACAAAGGAAAAAATTGGCAATCTCCGACTTTTGCAGCAATTACAGGCATTAGACTGACAAGTGGCAACAGCACCATAGAATATACAAATCTTGCCACACCTGCATCACCAGAACCACAGCCACAGCCTCCTCAAACGTATGATCCTATTAGCATTGCCTTGGCCGGCACTGGCGCTGGCAATATCACATTTGCAGCTCAAGGACCTGCAGCAACGGGTCTGGTTGGAATGAGAATAATTTTTGTAACCGAGGCCAACCAACAAACTGCGGCTATAAATTTGGGTCAAAATGCCATCTCTATAAATCCTGCCCTCACACAAGCTCAACCTTTTGCAACACCACAAAATGACACCCAGGTAACATTTGAACTTGCCATTGTGGGCAGCGCAATGACGCTACGCTCCAATAATCAAGTCTTACTTTCAGCAACTGCCCCACTCTTTTCAACGGTGAAAAATATTGTGCTTGATAGCTCTACACGTACTATTACTTATACGGACGGAGTCTCTCGTCCTTTAACTGATGAGCAACAAGCAACACTCAAACAGCAACAACAACCACAACCTGTAAAAATTGCTCCATCTAACCACCGACTCGCAACCAATGGCGCAAGTAACATAACATTTCAAGCTCAAGGACCTGCTAACCAGGGCCTTGAAGGTATGCGTATTGGCTTAACAGACGCAAGCAACCAACCACTCATTCGGATGACATTTGAAGCGCCTGTCATCTCTGTCATTATGGGAACTGAGACCCGACCACAATCTGAAGCACCAATCCCACTACCAACAGACAATACAAGTGTCAGTTACTGGGCAAGCGTCGTTGGTGAACTGTTTACGCTGGGCTCGGGCACCACCATAGGTCAAAACGCACTTAAACAATGGAATGATAGCTCATTTAAAAATGCAGCTGTTATCTCTTTGACAAGTGCCAATGAAAACATACTGTTCTCTAACGTCACCGTCTCCGCACTCACTGATGATCAGAACAAATTACTCGCAGCCCAACAAACCGAAACAATCAAAGAGCAAGAAGAAAAGAAGAAGAAAGCGGCCACACCACAGCAAACATTCCAGCCTCAAACAGCTACGCTTGCAACTACTGGTGCTGGCAGCGTTACTTTTAATGCGCAAGGCCCAACCGATAGTGGCCTGGTTGGTATGAAGATAACACTGCGCGCCGGTAGCCAAGATGTCGCTACTTTTGATTTTCAAGCAACTCAAATAGTAACTCAATATGGCCAAAACAGCTCCAACACACCATACGCCACACCAAGCGATGCTACTGAAGCATCATACAAAATTTCTGTCGTTGGAAAGCTTATAATTCTTACAGCTGACACACGACAAATCATCAGCATTCCCGACGAGCCAGCCTTTGCAACAATTGACACGGTTATTTTGGATAGCACAGCTCAAACTATTAACTTCACGCAGGTTGACGCTGAACCACTCGACACACGTCTACAAAAACTATTCGATGCTCAACAGCAAACAACGTCAACGGTAACAACACGCGATAGAACTCCTCCCCAAACCGACGAGCAACAAAAGAAAAAACAGGATGAAGAACAAAAGCAGAAAAAGGCAGCCCAAGCTATTGCGCCAGTCACTCAAGCCATAACGATTCCAAGCAGTGTCACATTCACTGCTCAGGGACCTGCAGATCAGGGGCTGGACGGTATACATCTCAATTTTATGATTGGCAGCGTATCACGATTTACAGCAACCTTTACTTCGGAAAGCACACAAATAACACGTGGACGAGTACAGCAAACTACCGAAGGACTTATAACATTATCACATGATGCAACACCAATCACATATTGGCTAGCATTCACCCCTGATAAAGTATTTTTTGGCACAGGCACTGTTGGCCAAAATATTTTAAAAGTTTGGGCTGACGCCGGCTTTATGCTGCTCAACACACTTGAGCTATCAAGCACTGAGCAAAACATCACCTACTCAGATATCGCTGTTGGCGCACTAACAGATGAGCAAATCAACAGCATACAGGCTGAAGCTGAAAAACTCACAAAACAAAACCAATCAACATGAGGTCTTACAGATGAAAAAGTGTTTCATTCTTTTTAGAAAGCTAACAAACTCTAATCCCATTCTTCAGCCCTTCCTGCTTACGGCACTACTTGCAAGCCTTTGCTTTATAGAAGCGTATGCAAAAAAACATCCTGAGCTTGAAAGGCTCGAGTTTGGCCTTAAGTATGGTGACATCATACGCCTTAACAGTGAAACAAATTATCTTTGTTCACATTCTTTTTTTGATAATACTGATCCTAACGCTCCCGGCCTACAGCAAGTATTTATAACAGCAGAAACTGGCTATGGTGTGTGGTGGAACAGCCTGTGGATTATTAAAGGCCCTTTTGGTACCACACTTGATGACATTAACCCAGTGACTGGCCAAGTATACCGCGGCTCCTTTGTTCAGAGCGGCGATGTTGTTAGCTTTGAGCACTGGAAGACACAAAAAATGCTGCAAAGCAAGAAGCCTGCTGTCATGGTCAGTGAGGATGCACCCTTTCCTGTAAACTGCGTTGACCAATTCAGCCAAAGTAATGCAGACATCAATTGGCTTGTTATGGTTATGAATCAAATAAATAATACAACCTACCAGCCTTCAACACAAGGCAGCGTATGGACTAACAAAACTAAGGTAAACCTACTCCACCACCAAACAACTAAAGACAAAAACGTTCAATTTATTAATCCACAAAATCCATACGACAAAAAATACTTCGCTAGCAGTTCAAAAAAAATTGATGTTTTCAAAACTGACAATCCAGCATCCCCTGAAACGCTACAGGTACAAAAAACTGAAGTTGCTAACAAACAATTTTTGTGGAACGCACAAACTGTTGTACTTCCTACACTTTTTACAAACGTCATATTGCCAAGCGATTTTGTTCAAGAAGCCAGCATGGCGCATAAAGTTGCGGTTGGACAACGCGAAAAACAAGCAGAAATATGGATGATTTATAAAAATGAACAAGATGCAGGCAAAAAATTATACCGATACACACGGAGCAAACCAACACAGCACCCATGGGAATTTATTGCTGCAACGCGCAAGGTCGGCACAACTATTACTGCAATTAAGGATGTTGATGTTGGAAGCGATGGAACCGTTTGCATTGTTGACGAACAAGGCAACGGACATCGGTATCTTTGGGCACAAAAAACGTTTGAACCATTAGTAACGCAATCAGCTGATCCGAAAATGCAGGGAAAAAATATTACGCTAGACCAAATAGCGGTTGGAAGCGCTGGCAACATTTGGGGACTGAATAAAACAAATAAGGTTGCATACCAGCTCACACAGAAGGGCTGGAACTCGCGTGCTGAAAACATTATTGACGTTTCTGTTGGTGATGATGGCACCACTGTCGCAGTCAACAGCACTAACGATGTATATACGTATGAAAATAACGCCTGGAATCAGATGAAAAATATCAAATTATCATCAATTGGTGTTGATAATAGAAATGACATGTTCGGTAGTTTTTTTAATGAAAAGACAGGCGTGGTTGATATTTATCACTATCAGCAGAACTCATGGACTCGTCTTAGAAATGTTGAGCAAAATATTGATGTGCTCGGCCTAGCACGCATTTCGGCCAGCAATGGTGTTATTTTTGCCACAGACGTATTCGGTAATATTTATACCAATGCACCTCAAGCTCAGGAGGCACTCATCGTACAGCCTCAAGACTTGGCACCATTACCAGCCCAAACACTTCCTTCAGACCTTGCCCCGCTGCCTGCACTACAAGTACCTGCCGATATACAACCACCCGCTTTAACCGTACCAACATCAGGTCAAGTTCCCGAACTAGCACCCGCTCCAGCGGTTCCACTTGTCTATCAAACAGATCACATGCGCCAAAAACTTAAACAAATCACCTCGCTCGAACAACAAAAGGTAACTCAAATTAACTCACTCAAAGAATTTGATACTGTAGCAGCAATAATTAGTCCGATTACCAATCATGTTGACCTCAATCAAGCGACCATTACAACAACGTCAACATAACCATTTATGAAAAGGGTTATAATGAAAAGAATACATAGTATTGTTTTAGTTCTGACGTTCTTACTACTCTGCCCTTGCCAAGGCTCAGCTTTTTTTAGCTTCAAAAAAACTGAGCAAGAAAATTCATCTCACGCAAAACTGTATGAAAAAATAAGTAGTTACGCACAAAACTTGCCTTACATCATGCAGACAGCATCATCACAAAAAAAGGGTGAGATGCTTGCTAACATCTATACATTCATGCGTAGCATTGGCAATGCAACAAATCCTGAGCTGGCAACGCTTAAAACGGTTCTTGAACATAGCCTTGGCGTACCTCAATTTCTTGAGCAAGGACAGGTCGGTACCGTACAACAGTGGATGACCACCACAAATTTTGCACTTCGCCTTTCAAGCGGCAATACCCCGTTTATTAACGATCTCAAGCTAGCACTAGAAAAAAATGAACAAAACTTTGATGCACTTACCAACGTTTGCATGCTTGGCTTGAGCATCGTTGACACCGACATCGCAAGCTATGAAAAAAAGACATCCAGCAAAAAAAGCCTGGCATACACCCTCAATAAAACAATCACTCAGCTCTATGAGAACCGTTCTCACAAAAATTATCAACAACTACAAAAACTTTTTTCTCTTGCTGCTAGCGCTCAAAGTAAAAATATGAAACTCATCTCACCAGGACAGTACAACAGCATTGAAATTGCCTACTCACTTGCTTATGGCGCACAGTTGGAAAAAACCGATGACAAACTAGCACTACACCACGCCTTGGTTGAAAAGATTGACCACAACACTCATCCTCAGGAAAAAAAATCATTCATCAGCAGCATTGATCATTTGTTCAACCATCGCAGTGCATATACCCCGACAACACTCAAACAGCTGCATACACTCTGCATTAATGCTGCAGGTAAAGAGCTGTCTAAAAAATCAGTCTTTGCTGCCAACGACAGCAAAATACTCAAGGACATGGCCTCAATTCTTGCTTGCACCATTGCTTTGCAAAGCCCATATGACTCCCTTGATGACGGCATTAATGCATATCAAAAAGTTTTAACAACAGCCAGCAACCAACGTGCTGGATACGAACGCTCTCTGGTTGTTAGCCTACTTAACAATCTGTTTTCCAATCGAGGCAACTACACCAAGTCTGAGCTCCAGTCACTACATAAATTCTTTTCAACTGTGCACAATACCAAAAACCTTTTGGCAAGTAATCAACAAGCTGCTCTCGCACTGTGGGGAAATGAAATCAGACAAAATGCACGTTTTATGGAGCATGATTACCGACCAGAAGCAACCTATATTGACACGCTACTGCTTCATGCCGCCAGCACCTACAACGTTGACATGTATACACAAGCGCTAGCATTAATAAATGAACAAACGCCAATGGTCGAAAAAGATCGGTTTGTTGAACATCTTAACTCACTCGTTGCCATGCATCACCACACTGACCAAACAAAACTAAAAAACTTGCTTGGTGATCTTGAAAGTAAAAAAATTGGTCATGCACCGTTTTTGAATGTGTGGCAACAGTCTGTGCTCAATCAATGGAAGAATATTTTTTGATTACTTATACTTTTTACCCAAAACCATTTTTTTGAGTTCTTCGATGTCGGTAATGCCCTGTTCAATCTGAATCTCATACGCTTGTTTGAGCAGCTTGCCCATTTCTGGCCCGGGAGCAACCAAATCAAGTAGATGACGACCAAGCAATACTGGCTCTTCTGGACGATCAACGACATGCGCCCTGCCCGCCTGTTCAAGAAAAGCATCGTACTTTTCTTGTCCACTTTCAAGGGGCAGACTGCCAACACCATTGCGACCTTGATAATCTGACAAACAAACAATGCCAAGCTGGCGCATACTCACTTCTGGAGCAAGACGATTTGCCAAGCGCTTGTAGGCTGGCAATTTTGCTCCAGCATCGACAAGCTGAAATGGATACAAATGGTGGCGAACAATTTTTCGTACCGCTTTATGCAAGAAAATGTCATCAGTTAATCGACCAAGTAATTTTTTTGCTGGCTCAAGCCCTGTCTTTTCATGCCCAATGGCACGCCCCTGCTCGTCAGCAACAGCCGGTTTGCCAAGATCATGACAGAGCACCCCAAGCATGATCATAAATTTTTCTTGCTCGCAGCTCATACGCTCTGTCTCTTGGTAAAGCTTACTTGTAGCTGCAGCATCGATAGCCTGCATGGTATGCTCAAATACATCACCTTCAGGGTGATAGTCCGGCCGCTGATAGCAACCAATGAGCTCATGCAGTTCAGGAAACGTTTGTTCAAGACGCCCGATCGAGGCAAGCCACCGAAAACCTCGTGATGGTTGGCGCGACTTAAGTAGCATCTTTTTTATTTCTTCAAAAATACGCTCACGTGCAAGCGGACTGTCTGTCACGCTATCCCACAACTGCATTGTTTTACATAAATCATTGAGGGCTTGGTCCGGCTGCATCTGAAAGCGACCAATAAATTGCATCACACGAAAGAAGCGAAGAGGATCTTCCAAAAACAACTGCTGGTCAACTGCACGTAGACTTTTGTTTTTTATCGCATCAAGGCCACCGTATGGATCAATCACGCTCGCCCGATAAAGTTTTTTTGTCTGCTGATGGTCCTCAAGCACTTGATGTAAATCAATCGCCATTGCATTCATGGTAACATCGCGCCGGCGACATGCCTGCTCAATACCCATGTCTGGATCAACGGCCACATCGGGCTTGCGACCTTTGCTGTCAGCACGCGGCAGCGACCAGTCAACATCGTCACGAGCTATTTTATAGACACCAAATTTTTTACCAACCAGCATAACTGTGCCATGCCTTGCCAGCACATGCTCCAGTTGCTCTGCCTGCAAACCATGTACTTCAATATCTAAATCTTTAAGATCAATGCCAAGCACAAGGTCCCGAACGCATCCACCAACCAAATATGCACGACCACCAGCCTCTTTTAGCGACTTTAAGATTGGCTCAATCCGCTTGAAATAATGATCAAACTTTTCAAGTGAAACATTCATCTGTAAGTTTTCTCCGGCAAAAGCTTGCCAATTGTGCTGAGTTTTCCTAGACTTTAGACATCATAACATCATCAAAGATTGGTGTATACCAAATGGATGAACGTTTTGACAAGAACGTGATTTAGTTGTGAAGGGGCTATAGCTCAGTTGGTAGAGCGCATGAATGGCATTCATGAGGTCACCGGTTCAATTCCGGTTAGCTCCACCAAAAAAGGTGAAGTGGTGTACGCAAAATTATTTCGTGACATTCTTGTTTTTGCTTTTTTAACCGCCATCCTTTGTGTCTGGTTTGCTGTCTTTATTTTCATTCACGGCATCGCCAAAGGAATCCATCTAGGCTTTCTTGCATGGTCATTTTATGTACTTTGTTTTCCTGCAACACACGGACGCCTTGTGTATGGCATGCTCACTCGTTTTAAATATAATCGCACAACCTTGACTGAACCATTCGCCTGGTCCATTGCTGCAATTTTAAACATCGTCACCATTCTCGCTCGCCCCAGTATTTACCACAAAAGTGTTACCAGCAGATTGCTTTTCCACATTCTTTCAGATCCATACCCTCGTTGGTTGATTTTATTTGTTGCTGCCATCGGCACATTTTATCGTATGATTGTTGGCATCGATGAGTACTACAAAAATCATCGAAAACACTTCATTTATCATCAGCTGATCAACATCATAGGCATGGCCGTTACCCTCTACCTTGCCTCTGAGCCACTCATTGTCATTTTTAACTCAACATCAGCCTAAAAAAATCCTAAAATCCAATAAAAATCGCCTTTACTTCTTCTTGTTGTACGGTATACTTCAGTACCTTAAAAAATGTTGCTAATACACATAAAAAATGGGATTTTATGAAAAAAATAAAACACACACTACTGGTGTGCCTTATTGCATCATCTGCCATAGCTACGACATGCCCCCCTATAACCGCAAGAAATCTCGAACAGGTGAGGAGTGAACTTCTATCATTAGCTCACGAGCAAAGCAATCTTGTCCCCAAGGGCATAGCTGTTGCTAATGGCCTATGGCTGCTCAACGGCTATCTTAATGAAACTGAAGCCCAGTACGAATGCACAACTTTATCTGAAGCACTTATAGAAGTATTAGACCACATGCCACATACTGAATTTGAGGAATTGGCAAAAAAAGCAAAAATACAAACAAACGCGGGAGTGGGAAACAGTACCATTATCAACAGCTACTATAGACAACACGCTTTTTCTTTTAATGACAAAAATAAAACTGAACTCTTCACCAAGCTTGGAGAGTTCCTCACAGAAAAAAATGATACAGAGGCTGAGTTTCTTTCTGCCCTGAACCATGGCGCAAAGCTTGCAGAAAGCGAAACCGACAGGGAAACAAAAGAAATCAAAGAACGCTTCTGGTCGCTTCTCATACAAAGCGCCTCTAGTCAGGTTCCAACGCTTCAAAAGAAAAATATTAAAACGTACGCTTGGCTATGCAGGCTAAAACAAAAGCTTAACGCTCGTCGCGACAATACAACTACCCACGGCAAATTAGCCAGACAACTGGACAGCATCCTTAGTTGGGCGCGACATACTCATGTAGTAGAATTAGTCATAAATAGGCCTTTGAAAAACAACGGGAGAATTGCTAAGCTTTGATATTATGTCAAAGTCTAGCATCTTCCATTTAAAAGCTCCTTACAAACCAGCTGGCTCACAGCCACAAGCAATCGAGCAGCTCAATACCGGCAGACCCTGCAAGTCAACCCTTTTGGGGGTCACAGGTTCTGGCAAGACGTTTACACTGGCAAATGTCATTGCTCAGCAAAACAAGCCCGTACTGGTGCTTTCGCCCAATAAAACGTTGGCCGCACAGCTGTATGAAGAGTTCTCACTCTTTTTTCCCGACAACAAAGTTTGTTATTTTGTCTCGTACTATGACTATTATCAACCAGAATCATACCTACCAGCACAAGACATTTACATCCCAAAAGAGACCAAGGTTAATGCCGAAATTGAACGGCTACGCGTAGAAGCAACTGCATCAATTATTAACCGACCAGACACTATTGTTGTCGCGTCAGTCTCTGCTATCTACTCGCTTGGTAACCCGGCTGACTATCGAGAAATGTCTTTTAGTATTAAAGTTGGGCAAAAACTTTCACGCAAAGAATTGATTGATCAACTCATCACTACGCAGTACAAACGCAACGACGTTGACCTGACCGCTGCCGGCAACTTTAAGGTCGTTGGCAGTACCATCACCATCAACGTACCCTACATGCACGACAATTTGCGCATTGAGCTGTTTGGTGAGGAAATCGAGCTGATTGAACTTGTTGACAAGCAAGAGCACAAGGTACTGCGCACACTCAAAGATTTTCTTATTTTTCCTGCAAAGCATTTTATCACACCACAAGACAAGCGAGAGTCTGCTATTGCTCAAATTGAAAATGATCTTGAGCATGAAGTTGCTACAATGACCAACCCGCTCTACAAAGAACGCTTGCAAACTCGTATTAATCATGACGTTGATATGCTCAAGCAAACGGGTTACTGTACAGGCATTGAAAATTATTCACGCTATTTTGACGGGCGAAAACCAGGTGAGGCGCCCTACACACTCTTCGACTTTTTTGATGAAAACTTTTTGCTTATCATTGATGAGTCACACATTACCGTGCCACAGTTTCGTGGCATGTACAACGGAGACCGTGCCCGTAAAAAAGCACTCATTGAATACGGCTTTCGTCTAAACTCAGCCTTTGACAACCGACCGCTCAAGTTTGATGAAATTGAGCGTTTCTTTAACAACGTGATTTTTGTCTCAGCAACACCCGGACCATACGAACTTGAAAAATCAGACCACATTGCCCAACAAATTGTACGGCCAACAGGAATTATTGACCCTCCTATTGAAATTGTTGGACGAGAGGGACAGCTCACACACTTGATGGAACAAATCCAACAAACCAATAAAAAAGGCTGGCGCACCTTGATCACGGTGCTCACCAAAAAAGCGGCTGAGACGCTAGCAAAATATCTAGAGCAACAGAAAATTAAAGTCTGCTATATGCACTCTGAAATTAAAACACCTGAACGAACCAAGTTGCTGTATAAACTACGCACTGGGGTTTTTGATTGTTTGGTTGGTATCAACTTGCTGCGTGAAGGCCTTGATCTACCTGAAGTGGGTTTGGTTGCCATTATGGACGCGGACATTGAAGGCTTTTTACGAGATGAACGCTCACTCATCCAGACTATTGGACGTGCAGCACGTAATACCGAGAGCAAGGTTATTTTGTACGCTGACAAAGTGACAGGCTCTATGAAGGGTGCTCTTGCTGAAGCCAAACGACGACGAGATGCCCAAGCGGCTTACAACAAAGAGCACGGTATCACGCCTAAAAATGTCGCACGTGATGTTAAGCAAAGCATTACACAGCTGCAAGAACGTATTGCCAAAGCATCGGCCGCATCAAAAACACGCCAAATCAGAAAACCTAAAAACGCTGAACAAGCACAAGCGCTTATTCAAGAACTTGAAATTGAAATGCAACAGGCTGCTGAAGAACTTGATTTTGAAAAGGCTATTGCATTGCGTGATAAAATTTTGGGATTGCGTAAAACATTTGGTGATGAACTAAAACAAACGTAACTCTATTTTTCGTGCAGACGTTTGCACGTTGAAACGACGCATTGTTGTTCAAAGTGATTAATAAGACGACTGGCACTCTAAGTTCGTCATTCCCACGAAGGTGGGAATCCAGAACTTGATTTAACCATTATCTGGATCCCCGATCGGCGTCGGGGATGACCCAAGGTGTACAGCATGCCACTTGAGAAAAAAAGCTTATTCTAAAAATAGAATAAACACTACCAACCGCCGTAGAAAACCCGCAAAAACAATAATCTAAAATAAACCACAATTCATAAAACCCACACAAAAATTGCATCTACAAGCACAATTCATTACTTTTGAAGTATTGAATTCACAACAATTTAAAAAAATTACAAAAAACCGCTTGACCCTATAGTTGCTATATACCCTATCCTCAAATACAAGGAGTTTAAACTATGGCCAAATGGTACGTTAAAGACTTAAGTCAGCTGACTGGTGTATCTGTGCAAACACTACACCACTACGATCGTATTGGTTTGCTAAAACCAAGTGTAAGACGACCTAATGGCTATCGTTTGTACTCTGAGGATGATTTATTACGTCTTGAGCAAATTATCGCTTTAAAATTCTTTGGGTTTGAGTTGTCTCAAATCAAAGAGTTTTTGGCTGGCAATGCGGGGACTCTTGAGCATTTCACCGTTCAAGCAAAGCTACTGGAACAAAAAGCAAACAAATTGCTTGAGGCAAGTACTGTGCTTAACAGTGTTATCGCAGATGTCTCTGACGATAAATCTATCCCTTGGGAAAACATTATTACGTTAATTAAAGGATATCGTATGATACAAGAACTTGAGCATTCCTGGGTTAAAGAAATTTTTACCCCAGACGAATTAAAACAGTATGCAACATTTGAGTCTGAAATGGTAAGCAACGCAAGCCCCCAACAAATGGCTGCATTTCAAAAAAACTGGTCCAACCTGGTAAGCGAGATTAATAAAAATCTTGATACTGATCCAAGCTCTGCAACAGGCATTGCCATTGGTAAAAAATGTATGGATCTGATCAACAGCGTGTATGGTAAAAAATATGCCCATCTGCGCACCAAGAAATTCAAGCAAGGTTTTTTACAGGGCAAGGGCCTTGATGAAATAAGCCTGACCCCAAAAGCAGTTGCCTGGCTTGATAAAGCAACAACTGCGTACTGGCAAGACCGCATCTACAAGGTTTTAAGCAAGGTAGGGTCTGGCAGCTCAGATGAAACAATTTACATGCTTTGGAGCAGCCTACTAGATGAACTATGCGGTGAAGATGACCATCATAAAAAGGAAGTTTATGACATCGCAATAGCAGATGCCAAGGTCAGCAAGGCTGCAAAAGAATGGCTCAAAGCATTACGCAAACTCATCACAAGTAGCCGCCATCTTTTATAACACATATTTAATCAAACAACTGTTGCCTCAACTTCGTGTTGGGGCAACACAATCTTAAAGCGGTCTAACTTTCCCTCCATCCATTAAGACTCACGATCTTTGCCTTTTGTCACACTCGACACTACAATGAAATTTATCACTACAATCTTTGTTTTCGTGTTCAAACATTAACTATTTTTTTAGGTAAAAGGAGAACCCGTATGAATTTTTTATGTATTTTTTATGTAACAGCGGTTATGTCTACACTTGCTCTGCAATCACTCCTACCAATGCAAACAGAAAAATATGAAGAATGTACACCGTACAGGACTGAGGTCAGACGCTACTTTACTAATGAAAAACAAGGACAAAGTAGCCAGAGTAACGAAATAAAAATACTCGATTCCAAGGGGTTTTATAAACTTACTTCTCAAAATGACACTGTTTTTTTATACAACTTTAAGGGGGGCAATGAAAAAGAAATACAATCATTTCAAATGCCATACCCTGTATTGCAAGGTGCTGCACTAATTAAGAATGGATCACTGTTAGCAGTTCTAGAAAATAATAATATAATCTCTATATTAGATACACAAACTCAACAAGCAACTAAAACAATAAACTGTTACTGTGAATTCCCTCAACACAAATTTAGAATTGTTTCTTTGTTCAGCGATGACACTTATCTTTTTGTTGTATACGAAATCGCATTCACCGCTTATACGGGTGCTCGCGTAACTGATAAAATTGACCTAGAAAAAGTTCCACTTTCCCAACAAGCAGGCTGTATTATTTCGTAAGCCCTGAAACAAATCAAGAAAATCTACACTCATAACCAGGCGTTTGCATTCCAGATAGCCCAGTGCTACAATTGCCCGACTTATTGCTACAAGTTTTTTTGTTATGTTTTAGAATTAACCAAGTTTTTTATATGCAAGGATTTTTCAACATGAACTTTTCACACATTTTTTTTGCAGTAGCACTACTATCAACGTTGGCTGTGCAGCCACTTTTGTCAATGCAAATGGACACAGAACAGGAAAATAGCCGGGTTAACGAATTTGTTGACCAGGTTTATCAAGGCACCTTTTATAAAATACCAATGTTTAGCACTCTAGCTTCGTCAAGCGAACCTCTCGCGAAGATGCTACAAGAACCAGATAACCAAGAAAAAAGACTACTAAGCTCTACAAGAGATCGTCAGCTTATGCTTTATGCGGAAGGCAACTTTGTTGTTTTGTATCACATGGTAGAACGTCAAAGACATGAGCCAGCAACACTTACAAAGCCCTACTCCATAACCTATGCTCCTACCCTAGAAGAAGACATAGTAAAAACATTTAAAATGCCCTACCCTGTAGCACAAGGCGCTACCTTAAGTCGTGATGGATCTCAACTTGTTGTCTTAGAAGAAAACAACATAATTTCTGTATGGGATACAAACACCTGGAAAGTACTCAAAAAAATAGATTGTTATAGCCAAGAAAAAAATCGCAAAATTTTGAAAATTATGATCAATCCGGTTAACGACGAATTACTAGTTTTTTCCACTAATTACACTTTAACGTTCTATGGAGAAATTGACCTGAGCACTGTCTTTTGTGATAGAATCCTGCTTGACCAGGTTCCAGCATACGTCGAACCAAGCATTGTCGAGCAAAGAAACCTTGATAGGTGCATTATTTCATAAAGAAGAAATGAAACAAAAAACAACAATCAAAAAACTTAATAACAAAAACATCATTGAGATTGATCAAGAACTACTTGACCAGCTGGGTATTGTTATTAATACCCAGCTGGTCATAACAACAGACGGCACAACGATCATGATAGCTCCTGTCAAAGATGACGCTAAAAAAGGTACATCTGAAAAAGAGTTCGAAGTAATCGTTGATGAAGTCACTAAGGCATACGGCCCGGTGTTAAAAAAACTTGCTGATAGCTAGCCAAGATGACACACTTTCTAACGCAACAGCAAGTACTGTACTTGCACAACACTTCATTAATACTGTATGGTGGTAGCTCAGGCATTCGTAGCACAGAGCTGCTGAGCTCAGCACTCGCTCAACCACAAGCACAGTTTGGCAACCAACTACTGCATGCAACAGTCTATGAACAAGCAAGTGCATACCTGTTTCACATCATTAAAAACCACCCGTTTGTTGATGGCAACAAACGCACCGCTTTGTTGTGCTGGCTTGTATTTTTAAAACTTAACGGGCATGCATGCACACTCAATCATGATCAACTATTTGCTTTGGCCATAGGAGCATCAAGTTCGCGAATTGACAAAAAGATGCTTCATGACATTTTGGCTACCAACAATGTGACCACAGCAGCAGCCAAAGAAACCACATAAATCAATTGACTAAATCAGCGCTTTTAGGCAATCTTTGAGAATACGCTTTGATCAATCGTTAGGCATTTTTTTACAGGTAGAAATAGAAAATGAAACTATCACTTGCATGGATTTTTGACCACATTGACGCATCATGGCAGGACATCAAAGTTGACCACCTCGTCAGCCTTTTCAACACTAAGGTTGCAGAGATCGAAGAGTTTTATCACGTCAATTTCGATCTTAGTTCATTTTTTATTGGTACCATCAAACAAAGGAATGGCTCAACGTGGGCGCTGGACATTGCCGAACTTGGCATCCAAGCACAACTGCCAGAGCGCGAAGCTCCAGTCCCTGTAAATGCGGATGAGGCTACCATCGGCTTCATAGTCAAAAAGACTGGTGATAGCTTTGCCTGGGCAACGCTTGCCGATTTCAAAGTAGATAAAGACGGCTTGCTACCAGCCCTTTATGTGCCAACTGATCAACAGGCTGGTGCCTGGCGTAACAAATTTGCATGTGAAGACATTATTATCGATATTGACAACAAGTCAATTACTCACAGGCCTGATATGTGGGGACACCGTGGTTTTGCTCGTGAAATTGCCGCGCTGCTCAACCTCCCGTTTCTGCCTGGGTCAAATTTTTTACAACAGCATCCAGTAAAAACATTTGAAAAAAAATCTACCACAACTGAGCAGATGCCATTTACTATAGAAAATCAAGCACCTGAGTTGTGCTCACGCTTTGCAGGCCTTTATTTCAGCTCAGTACACAATAAACCGTCTGACATTTTTATGGCTAGCAGACTGATGGCCGTTGGTGCACGTCCTATAAATTTGCTTGTTGATTTAACCAACTACCTAACCCATGATTGGTCACAACCAGTGCATGCATATGACGCTGACAAAATTGGAAATAAATCCGTTGTCATCAGACGTGCTAAAAATGAAGAAGAGTTGCTGCTACTTGGTGATGAGAAACTGTCTCTAACCACAGAAGATCTTGTTATTGCAGATGCACAACATGCAATGTGTCTTGCCGGCGTAAAAGGCGGTTTTGACAGCAGCGTATCAGAACAAACAACAAAACTGTTTTTTGAAGCTGCAAACTTTGATGCTGAGTCAACACGCCGCAGTTCACAGCGCAACAAAGTAAGAACAGACTCGTCAGCACGCTTTGAAAAAACGCTTGACTCAATGCAAACAACGCAGGCGATTTCTCGTTTTCTTTCACTAGCAAAACAATTTGGTATGGACGCTACACCAGCAGAACACATGGTTGTTGTTGGCGCAGAACCAAAACCTGTCAGTCTTGATGTCTCGCACGAGTTTTTAGAGCAACGCTCCGGCATTAGCCTCAGCTCAAAAGACGTTGTACAAGTTCTTGAAAAAATTGAATTCGGCGTACAGTCAAGGCAGGAAGATGGCAAAACAGTCTACCACATTGATGTACCATCATTTCGTGCAAGCAAAGACGTTGATATTAAAGAAGATATCTTAGAAGAAGTTGTCAGGTTTTACGGCTTTGACAAAGTGCCGCTGGTAATGCCACGTCTACTTCGTCGTCCTTTTAATCTTGCCCCGATTATGCGTCGCAGAAAGATAAAACAATTTTTAGCACAAGCAGCAGGCATGATTGAACAACAAAATTATACATTCTTTGACGAACAATTTCTGAGCCAACTTGAGCTTACACTCCCACACAGCGTGGAAGTTGCAAATCCAATTTCTGATAATTACGTTCGCCTTGCAAGCAGCATCATACCAGCTCTGCTAAAAAATATTGCAGACAATCATGTCCATCATGACAAGCTTTCATTTTTTGAGTTAAGCAACGTCTGGCTTGGAGCACAAGATAACGCAATTGAGCAACAAACCCTTGCAGGCATATTTTTTGCAAAGCGTTCTGACGTTGATTTTTACGAATGCAAAACAACACTAAACCATTTATTCACACATCTTGATTTTGCAACAGCTAACATACGCTGGAAAAAACCTACTGGCACGTTAGCCCCATGGTTTAGATCAAACCGCAGCGCTGATATTTTTATTGGCGAGCAAAAACTTGGCACAGCAGGCAACATTGACCAACTACTTTTGAAAAAACTTGATATTGGCACGCAAGCGGATGCATTTGTTTTTGAATTAAACGCAGAATTACTCATTAATACCAAGCCCACACAAAAGCGCTACCAACACCTGTCAAAGTTTCAAGATACCTACTTTGACATTTCACTGTTGGCGCCGCTTACACTCACACAAGTCGAACTTGACACAGCGCTCCAAAAAACCGATGCACTTATCACACGTGTTGAACTCATCGACTTTTTCGAAAAAGATGAATGGACCGACGTTCGTTCATTGACCTTTCGCGTATGGCTTGGTCATGATCAAAAAACATTACTCAAACAAGATATTGATACTGTCCATAAAAAAGCCATAGAAACCGTGCAAGCGCTTGGTGCTCAAGCACGAACAGAATAAAAAGGAGCTGTTACTATGAAGCGTCAACACGTCATCTGGTATGTCGGGTTATTTTCACTCGCCTTTGTGTGCGACCGTTTAACAAAGATGTGGGCATTGTACTCACTTGCTGACCAAGCAATTACCATAGGGCCATTTCTTACTTTTGAACTGGAATGGAACAAGGGTGTTTCGTTTGGGCTTTTTTCTCAACTATCATCACATACCGCCTACTACGCACTTATGACGAGTATCGGTCTGTGTTGTCTGTTTTTTATGTACCTTGCTTGTTCAAACTATAAAAAGCAAATTAATGTCCTCTCAGAAGTTTTAGTTCTTGCTGGAGCTTTGTCAAACGTTGTTGATCGGTTTACCTATGGTGCCGTGATCGACTTCATTCAAATTCATGCCGGGACATGGTATTGGCCAACATTTAACGTTGCAGATGCATGCATAGTCGTTGGCATTTTTGGTATATTGCTGCGCGAGCTTGTCCTTGCAGAGCCAGACGAATCACTCTTTGGTTAAACTGCATGTCTTTAATTGCGTCGGCTCTTCAATTTTTGTATCCGCCATATTGCAGGTCATGCCAAAAACTAGTTCCCGCTCATGATGTATTGTGCTCTACATGCATCAACACACTCAAGCCGGTCGTATCTCTACACCTGCCAATCGCAAAAACACAAACACTCCGAATTTTTTCGGTAGGAGCTTACAGCGGTGCACTTCATGATCTTGTTGTTAAAAAATTTAGTCAGGACACACTTGCCAGCAAACAACTCGGTCAATTAATTGTAAGATTCACGCCAGTCAGCACGATGCTGTATGACTACGCTGTTCCAATTCCGCTCCACTGGACACGCTACGCACAACGCGGTTTTAACCAGGCATGTGAAATCGGCGCCGTCGTTGCCCACAACCTAGATATTCCTTTACTACCACTACTGCGCAGAAAAAAGCGTACCCTGTTTCAATCACAGCTTGGCCAAAAACAACGCCAACAAAATGTTGCTGATGCCTTTGCTCCTGCATGGTGGTACAGCAAGAATATTGAAAAATATGTAAGGGGAAAAAACATTCTGCTCGTTGACGACTTGTGCACAACTGGTTCAACACTGGTCAGTGCTGCAAAAGTACTGTACAAAGCACAACCCGCTTCAATTACCGCCGTCGTTGCCGCTCGTGCTATCTAATCGTTCAATATCTGAGATAACTAATTCACTTTGCACATCTTGCAGCTCTATCGTATCATGACTCAAATCGAAAATAACACGACTCGCTTGTACTTGTGAGTTAAGCAATGTGCCTGAAAGATTACCTGTCAGAACACCCTCTTTTTTAATTCGGTCAATGCGGCATAAATCAGCCCGCAACGTACCAACCTCAACATCATCCTTAAAAACCGTTACTTGGACATTATTGCAAACAACAACATCATTATCTTTATCAGCACCGCCACCCGTAAACCCAGCTTGTTGAGCACGCACCAAATAGTGATACTGACTTTTCTCGCTGCCCTCCTGTAAGGTTACATTTTTCATGACAAGCACTTGCTTGTTGTCTGAGGCATCATTATTTTGCTGCTCATCGTCCGGCTGGTCCAACACAGTTTTGCTTTGTGAACTTTTATTGTTTGAAAAAAAATAATAACTTATGCCTCCACCAACCATAAGCAGGCACGTAAGCGCTATACATATTTTCTTCATAAAAACCATCTGTCCTATTTTTGCAACGTCTGCTCTATCAGGCTTTGACATGGGTGAACACCCTTAACGTAAAGTAGTAGATCTGCAAGAAGACGAAATGCATGTTGCTCTCCACCATTACGAGGAACAAGCACATCAGCAAATGCCTGAAAATAAAAGGGAGCATTAGCGGGCATGGCAAGCAAGCCAACCACATTAGCTTCTTTTAATTGCATATCAAGATGGTCATCGCCCCACATAAGGGTTTGTTCTTTTTTTATGCCAAGCTCATTGAGCAGCTCTTTTGTTCCAGCAACCTTATCGGTTACCCCTGTCAACACTAACGACTCATCAATCCCTAATTTTTTTGCTCGAATTAATGCTGAATTATGAGACTTACCACTCATAATCGTAAGTTTTATATCGGCTTTATGCAAGAATTGGAAAATGTATCCATCTTGAATAGAAAAGAAACGGCCATCCTCACCTTGGCTTGAGAGATAGATTTGCCCATCAGTAAGCGCACCATCAACATCTAAAATTATGAGTTTAATATTTTTTAGCTGCTCTACCAGCATAGCGTCCTGAACTCGCTGACCAAACCAGTCCATGTCTTTTGCAGCTTCTGCTGTCATATTTTTATTCTTTTTATTATCAATCATACTCTGCTCTTCTTTAAAATCAGCATACACACAACCGAGAAAGGCCAATAATATCACACAAACAAATAAAGACCGAAAAAAACATCTTAGCATCTGGAAAACTCCTAAAGATATATCCAGCTTGAAATATAATGTTATTTTTTAAAATGATTTAATAAAACAAAGCCTCTATGCTTTGTTTCTGGCAATATAACGTGATAGAATTTATAGTCTAGGAACTTTCTATTTACACCCAAATCTTCACATTATTATGAAAAAAATCGTAACCTATTTCTTACAAGCTATCTTGTTCTTCACGTGCTTTAGCTGCCCGCTGTTTAATGCTCCACAAGGATGTGTAAGTATGAAAACAAATGCACCAACCGTGTGGCTCAATGTTTTTGTTCACGGCACCATTTTGACAGGCCTCGAGCTATTCAACAAAGAACAAATTGAAAAAGATGAGTGCATTCAGGATACGCTCTACCAAAAAGTAACAGCAGCTCGACGCTCTGACAGCCTCTTTTTTGGTAGTCAAACGGCGCTCAAAAAAGGCCTTGTCAAAATAACACCTACCTTTGACATGACACACTCGCACAATAAAAAATATGCCGCATACCCAATCACTAAAATGTATTCTGAGATGCTTAGGATTTCTGGTAACAACGACAAACAAATCTTTTATACCTTTGGCTGGGATGGTCTGCTGAGCCAGCAAAATAGACGGTATGAGGCCATAAAATTATACAACGCCCTAAGCAAAGAGGTAAGCTCATACAAAAACGCCGCAATCAGAATAAGACTTCTTACCCATAGCCATGGTGGAAATGTTGGCTTAAACCTTGCCGCAATCAAACGTACCCTTGAGGGTAGGCTTGATGAAAAAACACACGCTATGCACAAAGATATATCGCAACTTCCACGCTGCGAATACGAGCACGAACTCTATGCCTACAGGCCAACCAACAAAAATTTGTTCATTGATGAATTAATCATGCTTGGCACACCGATACAAGAGGAGACTGAGTGCTTTGCCTATGATAGCATCTTTGGTCATATCTATCACTTCTACTCACGTACAGATATCATACAACGTCTTGATAAACTTTCATCATCACAAAGCAAACAACGCTTTGAAGCAGAACATGAAAATATCACGCAAGTGAAAATGATGTTTCATGCAAGAGGACGCGAAGAAGATAGCGAAGAAGACCATGGCTTGCTTAACCTTGCACAAAAAATTCTTAATAACTTTAATCCATTTAAAAAGCCACCAGCACCTTCGCACGCACAAATGTGGTTCATGCTTTTGCCAGATGAAGAAGATGAATGGAATTTACAAGGTCTCTTTGAGGCTTTACCAATTGTGGTCTTCACACCTCTATTCATCAAACAATTAAAACAATTTCCCGACGCTCGTGATGTTGACATTGATTTTCGCATTAAGCAAAGCCACCTTCTCTTCAACATCTTTGAGCACAACAAGCAAGAGCACATCTGCTTTGGTAGAGCGCTTTACTTTGACGAAGAATTTTCCTACTTACCAGACAAGTTGCGGGACTGGAAAACAGGCTTTCCATTTCCGCAACTTGCAGAACTAGCCAAGCGTATTTAATCTTTGCCTGAAACAATTTTACGTAAAGCATCAAGCGCTTGATCGTAATCATCAATGGCATGATGTACGTGTTCGCGATGTCGCTCATTGTAAGCACTCTTGATGGCAATACATTTGATGCCCGCTTCTTTTGCTGCAGTAAATCCAGCAAGCGAGTCTTCAAAGACTACACAATCTTCTGGCAACGCACCAAGACGATCAGCAGCGTGCAAAAAAAGTGCAGGATCTGGCTTAGGTCTGAAGCCAACATCTGCCACTGAATAAATATTTTTGCCAAAAAATTTATCTAGACGAAGCTTATCAACTAATCGTTTAAGATTTTCTGGCGGGGAATTTGTTGCAATCGCACTTGGCATTTGATGAGTCTGCAATGTTTTATGAAACGCCTTAAACCCATTAACAAATTCTATATACTGATCAAAGCGTTCATTAACCAAGTTTACTTTTTTCTGCGCAAGCTCTTGTCCTGATACTGGTAAATTAAATTTTGCTTTAATTCGCTCTACTGCTGTCTGGAGAGAAATACCCGACATTTCGCGCAAAAAAACTGCGTCATCGGGATCGTTAAAATGAATATCATATTCTGCTAAAACATCAGTCACGGCATTTTGCCAGATATCCTCCGTTTTAATGATGGTACCATCCATGTCGAAAATAATGGCTTTGACTCTTTTTTTGATGTAGATCATTGTACCCCCTTGGTTGATGTATAAAAAATTTCATTGCTTTGCAAAGCAGCCTGCAGAAAAAATAAAAACTTAGACGCCCCACCCACAGTCATGAGTTTAGCCTTTTGAAAAGAGGAATTCATAGACTTTGAGTATATCATAGCAATTTATGTAATTAAACTGGATACTTTTACTATACAAGCACAACGTAAGCATGCTACGGTTAGAGCACACAAAAAATATAGTCTATAACCCCTCCTCTCAATTAAAATGAACCAAGAATACGGCTTTACCCTTAAGCAAAATTTTTCTAATAGAAAAAAATACAATATACTTACGCTCAGTAAAGGGAAAATTCATCTCTACTACAACAACAACTATCGCCCGCAAGAAATTCGGCCAAACACACTCGTATCTTTCCATTTTCAAAAAAATGCGCTGCTACCTTATGCTACAGACAATTTCGAAATTATAGCAACTCCCATAACAGCTACCACTCATGATCTTTATTGGATTCATCATCTTGCAGAGCTCTGTTATTATTTTCTGCCACTTGAATACCCAAATCATGAAGTATTCAAGCTTGTGTTCAACAGCTACACACTACTTGGTTACAGACACAAAATCCCCCAATTTGAAAGACTAAAAAAAATAACAGCTCTAACCTTTTTAGTGCTGATTGACCATATTCCCCTTAACAAGCTCGATAAACCAAGTTGCAGACTTAGTTTCTTGATTACTGGGGAATTATTTATTAATGTCATTAAAGAAGACACTTTAAAAACGCTGTGCAATGCACTCGATGCACTTGATGAAAACCAAATGACCCATTACCAGGCAGTTATCATTGAGTGTCTGAAGGAACATCCACGTTTTGACGCATTCAACACAGTACGTTTTATGTACGATTGACTTTAAGAAATATAAGGAGTGCTCATGCGTTTAAAAAAACAAGGCCCGTTAATATTCGCCTTTTGCTTATTTCCCATTGTTACATCTCTTGCTATGTTTCCCCACGAACAAACCAGCAACAAAAAAATTGCTATTACCATTCTTGGTGGCGACGTTGAAGTAAAAAAAACACAACTTAAAGACCTAGAAGAAAATCTTTCATCACTAAAAAAAAGGTCTGAAGAATCACACAAAACAAACACGACCAGGCTCAACTACCTCAATACCGAACTTGAAACTGTCAAAGGTAAGTTAAAAACAGCCCGGTCAAAAGAGCTTGAGTTTCTCAACAAAAAACTAAGCACACTCAATGATCGCAAGCAAACAATATCTGACGCCCAGGAACTCTGGAAAGAGATCATAGAAAAAACCGAAAATCACACCAAGCTTTTAAAAGAATTTATTGAGTTTCTTCCAGCGCCCAAACCACGGCTTCAACCTGCATACTCTTGGAAAGAATTTCGCGAACAACAGGCCCGCAATGCTGAACTTGCCGCAAAAATAGAAGTCGCAAAAAACAAAAAGGACCTTCTCAGAAAAAAGAAAATAGCTGAAGGCGAATCGCTACTCTCGTGGCAAAAACAGCTAGAGGGTAAACAGAAAGAACAAGAAAAATTAATAACCCAAGCAGATAAAGAAGAAACCATTAGACGCGCTGATGGGGCAACCCTAATCAAGCTGGAAGGCGAGGTCTTAAGCCAGGAAATAAACTACATTACCGAACATATTGAACTTACAAAACTAAGAGCCGAAAAACTTGAAATTGAGACCTCTCTACAAGAAACGCACGTTGAGCTTGAGCAGCACAAGCTTGCAGATCAAAAGCAACTTCTTACTCAAATTGAAAGCCGGTTGGTTTTTAACTTCAATGATGTACAAATAGCAAAAGCCGATTGGAGCGCACAAACGCAAAAATCGCTCGCACAAAAAGAAAGCATCAACAAACAGCGTGCTATCAAAAAATCCAACAAGGACAAGCTTTCTTCTGAAATAGACTATCTCAAAGAAAAACTTGCCGAAATGAAATCTGGCGGAAGAAAAGATAACGTCGAATATGAAGTACACAAGTCACTTCTGCGTAAAGTCCAGGCACAGTACGATCTTACTAGCCAAGAACTACACGTCCTTGACACAAAAAAGGACCTTGTTGATGCCGAGGCAACACTTAAAGAAATCGACTACAACATGGTCGACTTGCGCTACAAACTTAAAACAGACACTGAAAATCTTGATGAACTGCTCACAACCTATAAACATAAGTATGATTTTGCAAGCAACACACTCAAAACACTCAAAGACAAAAAAGATTCTATCTCATCTCTTGCCATAGAGACTAATCGTAATCTTGAACGCCTCAGACAACGTGAGGAAAAATTAAAAAACAGAATTGCTATGTTTCAAGGTAAAGAACTTATCTTACAACAGGTACTCAAAAACCTTAATGAGGCAAAAAAATACCTGGTAGCAAACATCTCACTCACACAAGATTATTCAACCGACAATGCTGACTTGATAGGATTACAGGAAAAAATTGTTAAGCAATACAACTTAATCGTGTCTGATCTTGTATCTCGCAAAAAAACAGAAAGCATTTGGCGTCGATCAAACAAGGCTATGTCTCTTGACGCACTCATCAAGTCAGCCCTAGAGGCTGAAATATTTGCCAAAAAGATTTTCTGGCAAACACCTACATCTCTTTCTCCTGTCAGTATCATGCGCTCACTGCAAGAACTGACCCTCTTTGATTATCTGAAAATGCTCCTGTTGTTAATTTTCTTTCTCATGTTGTTTATCGGAGCACGCATTCTGCTGCGCTATATGCAAGAGCGTTCCTCTGAAATACTTGTCCGTTATCATAACAAAACACGTTTTCTCTACCTGACCATTTTATTTGCCGTCGTTGACTTTGCACTTGAAAATTACACACTGCTCTTTTCATGGCTTTTCGCCTTTGCCCATATAGCTTGGGATGGCAAACTGCTATACGCAATCTTTGCACTTCAGCTTGATCCATACTATGTCGCACTGTTTTACTTGGCCTCAATTCCGATTTTAGTCTATCTCTCATTTCGCTTTTTGGGCGCACTTAAAGCACTTAACAACAAACTCAGTGACTATTTCTTTGCCGAGCACATCCAGAACAAGGTTATGTTCTTTATCACCACTTTGTGTTATGCATCAGCAATTTTGTTACCGCTGCGCGCTGCCTTTTTACGTTATATACCAAACCCTCAGTCAGAATTTGCAACGGTACTACTTGCTGCATATTCCCTGGTTATGGTGCTCATTTTACCACTCTGTTTTACCAAAGACGAAGTATTACGACTGATTCCCTCAAACAATGGCTTTCTCATCTGGCTAAAACGCAAGATTGAAACACACTATTATCCAGTCTTTTTCTTTGTTCTAACACTTCTTGTGCTCATTAACCCATATGTTGGGTACATCAATCTTGCTTGGTTTTTGGCTTTTGCTGTGCCAACCTCAGTACTCTTGATTTACGCCATGTTCTTGCTGCACGCTTCACTGCGTAAATACTCACTCGTTATGTTTATGAGTGAAGAAGATGAAGAATTCATCGACAAGTTTGAGCATGCCAAAGCCTATTATGGCTTCTTCATTATTTTTTCATTTCTGCTGCTTGCATTTGCAACATTTGTCTTGCTCTCTCGCGTCTGGGGCTTTAACTATACCGCTATGGATTTATGGAAAAGTATTTCAGAAGAATGGGTTATACGCGTCGGCGTTAACAAAGTTGGCATCGTAGAGTTTGTTTTGTTAGTGCTCTTTTCAGCTTCTGGTTTTGTTTTATCATCGCTTATGCATCGGTTTGTACTCAACAAGCTCTTCACTATTTTGCACTCAGAACCCGGCATGCAAAACACCATCTCACGTATTTCGCACTATGCCATTGTTTTCATTGCTGTTCTGCTTGGCCTTAGTGCCATCCACCTTGAACAGTTCATATTCTTTTTCAGTGCAACGATCGCCGTTGGTCTTGGTTTTGCACTCAAAGATATTGGCGCAGACTGGTTATGCGGATTTTTTGTTTTGATTGAACGACCAATTGAGATTGGTAATTTTGTCAAGATTGGCGATGTGCTGGGAACAGTGCACAAAATTTCAGCTCGAACGACTACCATTATCACACCTAAAAACCACAGTTTCATTTTGCCGAACAGTGATGTGGTCCGTAAAGTTGTCAATAACTGGGGTCGTGGACGTTTTGCCGTTGGTTTTGACATGTTTGTTCGTGTTGATATGGCCTCTAACCCACATCAAGTCAAACAACTCATCGCAGAGACAGTTCAAGAGCATCCACTTATTCTGAAAGTGCCAAACACTATTATTCGTCTTGAAGAAGTTGAAGATGACATGCAAATTTTTATGGTTCGTGCTTATATCAGCGCCCGTCGTGTTAAAGAACAGTGGGAAATATCATCTCAGCTACGCATGGCCCTGATAAAGCTCTTTGCTGAAAAAGGTATTGAATTTGCAAAGCCAGTTCGCTTGGTCTACAACCGCGAAACTTCAAGACCAACCCCTACAGCGCCACCATCGGCTGACAAGTCACCCGACTCATCCACAACATCACCACTTGGTGCAGCAGGCAGCAAACCTATAGAAATCAAATTTGATAAGTAGAAAACAAAAGCCCCAGCAAAAACCTGGGGTTCTTTGTTTATTCTACATTCTTGACCTCACATACATCTTTTTGAAAAAATTAAAGACATACGAAAAACCATATTTATCTTTAGGATAATCATATGAAAAAAACGGGTCTTAAAATAGTTGTGCTTATTGCATGGTCTGGCTTGGTTAATACAGCACTAACAAAAAACAAGGGTATTCAGAATCCAGATGCACGCTGTTTTATGAATTCATCACTACAGGCACTCTCTCACATGCCCAACATAGTCCCAATTTTACAAGAGGCACAAAAACAACTTACAGATGCTAATAAAAAAAATATCAACGGAACACTCATCAATGTGATAAATTCATTACACTCGCAAGGCAACACTCCTATTAGTGTTAACAATTTAAATGCCTTGGTAAGAAACAACTACTTCGGCCGGACAGGTCAAGAAGATGCCGCAGAGTTTTTATTTGAAAAACTTTTTTTAGACCTTAAGCCTGCTGGCTTTAGATGTTCGCTATTTCTTAAAGACGTCATAAAATATGAATGTGCACAAGATCCTAAGAACAAGCATTACTACTATAATATTGAGCAAAAGGACATCCAAAATCATGACCCCGAAACATATTTTGCATTGGACATACCGGATCAAAATCAAAAAATTACACTCCGAGATCTATTAAAAAAAGCTGATGAAATTCCCGAGGACTACAAGTGTGAAACCTGTAAAAAGAAAAATACTGGAGGCATTGTACGTAGAATTCATATCGCAAGTGCTTTAACCAAACCAGATACAGCATCGGTCCACCCCCCCGATGCATTAATTGTTCAACTAAGACGCTTTTTTAAACTTGGAGGCGGGGATGCACATAAAATTAATACCCCTGTTACAGATTTTTTAGAATTCACGCTACCCATTGCTTATACAAATGAACGAGAAAGGTACCAGCTCTTTGCAATTGTTTTACAATCTGGATCTCTGGCAGGAGGACACTACATTGCTGCAGCAAAAGATGCCAATGATTCGTGGAACCTTTACAATGATTCAAGTGTTTCTGACTATTCTAAGGGAATTGAAAAAATTAATGCCGAGGGCGTTGATAGCGGTTTTACACCATACATTCTCTTTTATAAGCGAAAAAATGTCCTCACATACACGCCCCCACTTACAGTACAAGGCGCCGAAAAAACAAGTTCTCAACCCAAACCTCAAGCAACCCAACCCAAAAAGCACCCAAAGCCATCACCAAAAAAAGCTCCGGCGTCATCATTAAAAAATAATGCCATTACAAACCTTCTGCTCGCACTCAAGCTCAAAATGATACGTCTACTTAGCACTATCAATAAATAAAAAAAGGCGAGATGGTCTCGCCTTCACTGTTTACACTTGCTTTGGCAATTGCCTGCGCAACGCCGCTTGTGCACGAGCGCCAACCTTATTTCCCTTTTTTTTACCTTTTTTGTGATTACCTTTTTTCTTAGGATTTTTTGGAGCTGGCTTTTGTGGACGTCTATGGTTACCCTTTTTACCTTTTTTTGCCTGCCCTACCGCAAATGTTTGTTCTTGTCGAGCCATTAACTCTACGCCACATAGCGCTGCAATAAGGCCTACCAATAGCATTATTTCAATTTTTTTCATACTCATTCCCCTTTTGACAAAATTCGCATTGCGACCATTATGCATATCAAAAATCCCCCCTATATCTACATCTTCTCAAATAAAAATAAATATAGTCAATAAATACGAAGAATGCGTTTATTTAAAATAACTTTAATTTTTATGCAAATTTGTAGTATGGTAGGATGCTAAAAATTTGAGATCGTTATAATTAAAGAGATGTTTATGAGGCAAATCCTGAAATCCACTTTCTGTTTACTGCTATGCATAAATCTTGCTCAGCAAAGTCGTGCTGAAGATAGTGCTTTGCAAGCCACAACTGTGTGTATGAGCGCGGCAAGCATGCTTACAGGAACAGCCGCCAACTATATGCAGCTAGAAAACAAAGAGTCTGCTTATGGCATCGACGCAGTCACCCTCAACTGCATGCATGCAATCGCACAAATTACCGTTGACTGCATACAGGCCCATAATCACTACCATCTAAGCAAACAGCTTAATCAAAAACACAGCACCTTCCAGCTCATGCTTGATATCATTCCCCGTATCGCATGGGCCGGCCAAACCGGCTATGAACTAGCAACCAACTTAAGCAAACTGCTTGCTGACAAAAAGGACCTTAGAGCTCGACAGGCACTAAAAAATAATGACGTAGCACAAAACGTTTACATATGTTTGCCTCTTGCAGTAGGCGCAAGCAACATCGCTCAAACCATCATACAATCTGATGACCCTGCATCGCTCAGGTCAGCACTCATGGCTCAGCACACACAAACAGTGCTACGCATTGCCCAGCAGCTTCTTAAAAACCATGGTAGCCTTGACACACAACGCTACTGGTTTTATGCACTTGTGTCTGAAATGATATTGCTTTGCTATCAGCTCAACCAAGGTGATGGTGAAGATGAACAAGATGGACAGGGCTCCAACGGTAGCGGTAGTCGCAACGGCTCTGGATCAGGAAAAGGACATCCTCCACTCGAGCGGTATGTCACATTCACTAACCTCGGCGCACAAGAAGGTGCTCTGAGCAATCTTGGCAATACCTGCTATATGAATTCAACGCTACAAGTTCTGCTACGCGGCATTCCTCAACTTGCAAATACACTTCCCATGGAGGGTGGCATAACCGAAGACGTAAGAAGACGGTTTGAGTCAGGAGAACTTAAGTTCAAAGGAAAAGAACTTAGGGATTTTCTTAAACAATTCAAGCTCCACGCTGTTATGCGTAATCTCGCACAAGCACTTCGGGAAAATAAAGACACTTCACTTGAAATAAAACTTTTTAATACATTGCTTTTCAACAATGAAGGTTGTTGGATTAGAGAATATAGCCAAGAAGATGCAGGATGTTTTTTGAACTATCTTGATAACCTTGATGAAAATTATCGCCACACCTCAAAACCCGACGTAAAGAAAACTCAACTTGAAAATGTGCTACATATAAACTTCACAGATAAAAGAACAGGCATTGGAATTTGTGACGAAAATAAAAACATAATAGCAAAATGTGAACATTCAAGTATCAGTAATGAACAAAGTATTTCGCTTCCGCTTTCGTTTCCTCCTGAAATCGAAAACGATCCAAACAAAGCGGATACCCCTGCAAAAACACTCAAGGAGCTTGTCGATTTTTACCAGACTCCTGAAGACCTAGGAGGCGCTGAATCTTGGTATTGCGAGCAATGCAAAAATTATGTCAATGCAAGAAAAAAAATAACCTTAACCAAAGTATCAGACCACGTGTTAATACAACTCAAGCGATTTGGCTTTGACAAAGAGACCAAGCATAGTACAAAAATAGAAAATCCGGTCACACAGTTGCAAAAATTGATGCTTGTAGGACATGAATATGAGCCCGTTGGGGTCGTTCAACATTCGGGCAGCCTAGGAGGCGGCCACTACACAGCCTTGATCAAAGAAGGTGACATCTGGTACCACTGTAATGATGGCTCAAAATCTGTGTGTGAAAATATTGATGAAATTCTTCAAACCGGTAGAAACGGCTCATTCACTCCATACTTTATATTATATAGAAAAAAAGGCTAAACCGTCGCGCTTAGCCCTTCAATTTTTTGGTGGAGGCGATGGGAATTGAACCCATGTCCGCAATACTCTACACATTAAGCACTCCATGCTCAGCTTCTGCGTTCTACTCTTGTCCAATGGCAGAAGCACAAACAGACAAGAGTCAGTTGAGTGATACTCACAGCCCTACACAACTAAAAAGTCTGAGGCTGTAAGTTCTATCTGGGTTTAATACGAGTAAGCAAAGCGGATAGACGCGCTCACACTTACAAGAACGTTACTAAAAACTAAGCAAATGCAGCAACTTGAGTTTGGCTTGCACCAAAACCAAGTGTATTGAAAAAGCCAGTTTTGTGGCTAGTAGCGTCAACAACATAATTGTCGTTTTCATTTATTGTTTTTGAACACTTCTTTTACGAGTTTGCATTCAAAACTCGGCATGCACTCAATGCACAGCATACTACGTCGAAGCCAGTACGCCCCCGTGAAATTCAAAGATCTTTGTGGATGATGTCACCCTGAAGCAAGTTCAGGGGCTGGATTCCGGCTCGGCGGCCGGAATGACGAAAGATCGTCCAAATCCACATTTCAAGCCTATCAAATAATTACAATAAGTCAAATTTTGACAATATCAGTTTGATAGCAGATTCCAAGCGCTAGCCTGGATCATGTTTTTAGTGTACCATACAGGGATGAAACAGTACAGGAAAAAGCATCCCAACAAGCATTCTCGTAACCAACACCCCTCAGACCGCGAACAGCAGCCGCGTAAGAAAAAAGCACTAGGACAGCACTTTTTACGCAAACAATCGGTCGTTGACCATATGATTGAAGCTGTCACTGTCACCGACCAGCACAGTGTGTTGGAGATTGGCTGTGGTGATGGGTTCCTAACACGCTCAATTTTGGCCCAGACGCCATGCAAGCAGTTGCGGGTGTACGAGATAGACCAAGAATGGATGGAGTACGTCCAGAGCCAAATCAAGGACCCAAAACTCAACCTCATACTTTCAAACATCCTGGACGTTGACTTTGACCTGGAAATGGGGCCAGACAAACCGTGGGTTGTCCTGGCTAATCTACCCTACCAAATAACCTTTCCCATCATGTTTCGCTTCGTCACCTATCGCCATTTGTTTGATGAGGGTGTGGTCATGATTCAAGAAGAAGTTGCACAAAAAATTGTCGCATCTCGGGGGAAGCCATACAGTGCAACATCGCTCTACTTGCAATATCATTTTAACTTCAAACTTCTAGAAAAAATCGAGCCGGGCGCATTTAGCCCACCACCAAAAGTATTTTCACGCCTACTCTACTTCAAGCCACGCACTGACCAACCAGAAATACCCAATGTCGAGCAGTTCTGGAAATTTTTAAAATCATGTTTTTCCCATCCACGCCAGATGCTACGTAATAACTTGCGCTCAACACATTATGCATGGCAAAACTTGCCAGAAGAAACACTTCAGTTACGTGCACAACAAATGAGCTTTCAAGATTTTCTTGAACTCTGGAAGAAAATTTCTAACTAACGCAGGACTTGTTGTACGTGATCAATTAACATGTCACGGTAGTACTCAAGCTCAGGCACGACACAATCTACAACTTTTGCTTGGTCATCCCATTCGCGAATCTGTAACTTTTGCTCAAATAGCGGATCTTGCTCAAAATCATGTGCTTCGCCTTGCGTCATTGGTCCGCCCTGAGCAACCAGTGTTTGCTGACTTGCATATGAAAGCTTTCCTCTAAACGCCTCATCTTTAAACGCAAGATATCGCTTTGCCTGGACATGCCCCTTAACTAACGCACAAACAGTATCTGAAAAACCGTGTTCAAAAAGATACTCAGCCCCTAGCTCTTCATGGCCAGCGGTACCAAAAATTCCCATTTTCTCGCATGCTTGGTCAGCACACAGATGACCAATATCATGCAACAATGCAGCAATAATTTGCTCTTGAGTCCCCCCAGCCTGAACGGCCAAATAAGCAGCTTGCAGTGCGTGCTCCAGCTGACTAACATCTTCGCCTATGTAGTCTTGCTCCGCACCAATGGTTAAGACAGAAAAAATTTTATCAACTACATACGCAGTATTTTCTATCTTTGCCTGTAGGTTAACAAAAACAAAAAAACTCACTGCTATGATTTTAAGACAATTTTTCATAGTACTCCTTCCTTTCTTTTTTACACTAACTGCCCCCCCTAAGAATGTCCATAAAATATTGAAATGACAAATATATTGCGAGCGCGACACTCGTTTGTTAAGCTGCCGGACAATAAAACAATACAATGTCTGGCATAATCAAAATAAATAATCTGAGGGGAATTGTGAGTAAAAAAGTTATTTGTTTTTTTGGATTCATAGCTTTATCTTTGCCTCAACAAATCTATACAATACACCACGACTGGACATTTTATCATGATCATGATGATACAAATTTTCGACCTTACGACCCAACCTATTTCACTAAAAAAAGGCTTTTTCTGGATCTAGTTGCACGTGCACACCAAAAAAGTTGGCCTCAATACAATAAAATTTTACGTGAATACAATGACATACTTCATGGGCGAGATATCGTTAAAGATGGCCTTTGGAAAGAATCTCGAGAGCTTTACACAGATGAAAGTTATTACGGAAACGATTATCATCGCATGGAAGTTCATATGCCTGCATGCTTCATAAAACAAACTCGATCAAACTTCAACCTCTTAACACAAGAACTTATTCGCAGACTTTCAAGCAACGAAAAAAGAATAAAATACCTAATTCTCGCTCACAGAAAAAAACTGATCGAGAACAAAGAATTTCAGGCAATAAGCCAGACACTTTGTTTGCAAGACCATTGGCAAGAACAAGGGTATATCTGGTTTGCAAGTAATTACCCTTTTTACTGGAAAAATAATCACCCAGAACTTCCAGATAATGATGAAAACTCCAGACTATTTATTCGAGGTATTTTGAATGCGATCTACAGATACGCACTCAAAACGTTTTGCAGCCATGACAACTGTAGGCGCGACGTAATAAAGGCGTCTCCTGAAAATATAAAAGATAGGCTTTTGCACCTCTATGCACTTGATAGAAAACTTTTCTTTGAAGCATCAAACGAGGATGATGTGAACACTCTTCTCGAACAAGGTGCAGATCTGTCAATTTTTGATGCTGAGGGTAGAACCCCTCTGCACAGTGCTGTTGTAAGGGGGAATACTCACGTTGCACAAGCATTGCTCAGCGCAGGCATCAATATCAACGTTATTGACCATTATCAAAGAACAGCCCTGCACTACGCTGTAGAAAGAAATAACATCGGGATGACTCAGCTACTACTCGATGCAGGGGCCAACACTAACATGTACGGTGCCAACTTTCACACAGAACTTGAAAAAGAGCGTCCTCTTGACACAGCACTGCTAGACAATAATTATCAAATGATAGAGCTGTTACTCAGTTATGGAGCAATTTTTGACCAGAGATCAATCGAAATAGCCTCAACAGATACTCTCTGGCAACAAGGTTATTACAAACGGGTTGCCCAACGCTACTGGGACGACTTTCCGCTAGGGCTTGTATGTATAGGAGGTATGTTTTTTACCTCTACAGGAGTACTTGTCTACGACTACTTCACGCAACAATCTTAACCTTACAGTTAGTCAGTAAGATAGGCTACACAAGTTAAAAATTACGGTATTGACAAATATATTGCGAGCATGACACTCGTTTGTTAAGCTGTCTGGCAGTACAATATCAAGAGAATGACCAGTTACAAGGCAAAAAATGTTTAAAGATTCATTAGGTTCGATTCTTGTTCTACAAAATGCCATTACACAAGAGCAACTTGATCAGGCAAACAAGACGCATGAAGAGACAGGCAAACCGCTCAGTCAAATCTTGCTTGAGACCAATGCTATCACAAAAACAGATCTTGCCCGTGCGCTGGCTCAGCAAATTGGTATTCCATTTCTTGAAACAATCACTGAACAAATGGCAGACCCGTCACTACTTGGGCAAGTACCGCTCAAATTTTTACGCCAGCATATGGTCATTCCCATCATGTACAACGGACAAAAAACCATCGTCAGCTCAAACCCACGCGATCTCCAGCCGCTTGACGAACTTGCCATGTTACTCGAGGGTGACGTACGGTACGCTGTTGCCAGTTTTGAAGCAATCAATAATGCCATCAACAAGTACTACCCACTTGAGTCAAGCAAAGAGATGCTTGAAGAACTTGAAGAAACAGACAAAGAAGAAATTGAGCTGTCAACACTTGATGAAAAAGACATCATGGAAATGGCCAATGAAGCACCGATTGTCAAGTTGGTTAACCACATTCTCGTGCAGGCAGCTAAAGAAGATGCTTCCGATATTCATATTGAGCCCTTTGAAAAAGAGCTGCGTGTACGCTACCGTGTAGATGGCGTCATGTATGAGCGGTTTGTACCACCAAAGCGCTATCAAGGTGCCATTGTTTCACGTATAAAAATTATGTCGCACCTCAATATTGCTGAAAAACGCATCCCACAAGACGGTCGCATTCAAATTAAAGTTGCTGACAAACCTATTGACCTTCGTGTATCAGTGTTGCCCTGCAACTACGGTGAGCGCGTTGTTATGCGCCTTTTAGACAAATCAAAAGGGGCTGCGGATCTTGAAGCGTTTAACATGAGCCAGCGAGATTATAAAATTATTACTGACGTCATCGGACGGCCAAATGGCATTATTTTGGTGAGTGGTCCAACTGGTTCAGGTAAAACAACAACACTCTACTCTATTTTAAATCGACTCAACCAAGACGATGTTAACTTGATCACCGTTGAAGATCCAGTTGAATATACCATTCATGGAATTAGCCAGGTTCAAGTCAATGAAAAAGCAGGACTAACATTTGCCTCAGCACTGCGCTCAATTTTACGTCAAGATCCTGATATTGTACTCATTGGTGAAATACGTGACAAAGAAACTGCCCAAATTGCAACACAAGCTGCACTGACTGGCCACCTAGTGTTGAGCACCATCCACACTAACAGTGCACCTGCAACCATTACCCGACTTATTGACATGGGCATTGAACCATTTTTGATAGCTTCATCGCTCCTTGCGGTCATCTCACAACGACTTGTGCGTCGCCTGTGTGAAAAATGCAAAGTTGTCTATCAGCCAGTGCCAGATATGCTCGCAAAAATTGGTATGAGACCAGAGCAGGCAAAAGACGTTACTTTCTATAAACCAGGCCAATGTCCAGACTGTCTAGGAACTGGATACAAAGGACGGTTAGCGCTATTTGAGATTATGCTCGTTGATAACGAAATTGCAAAACTCGTTGTACAAGAAGCCGATGCCACCGTTATCAAACAATCGGCAACGGCACAAGGCATGATCTCACTTGGTCTTGATGGAGTAAGAAATATCAAGGCGGGTATCACAACTATTGAAGAAGTTCTCTCGGTTGCGTATATTGAAGGAGAAAGTGAAGTTTAACTTACTGTTTGAGAGAGTAGTAGTCAGATGCCATTTTGGAAAGATAGACCGCATTGGTATCATTATTTATGTAGCCTGAACACAGTAACGCGAGTATCTCTTTTTTCTGCCGGCCTCTTCATTGGTCTTGGTTGGTACGCAAGTTTTTTTGTCATTCCTTTGCAAACGAAACTTTCTCATGCACGCCACGAATGCGTCTTACTTGAGCAAGAACATGCATCATTTCAAGCTCAAGTAAAAAAAATAACCCAGCAACAACAACTTCACGACCAACTGATTGCTGTGTACGAACAAGCTACTCCCCTATCAACACTAGAACATTCACCCTGCAAGCAACTCTTGGAACAACTGCACGAACAGCACATAAAATGCATGAGCATCAAACCGCTTAACCAAAAAAAAACCGTTGCAGGAACTATCAGTGAATACATGCTGTGCATCAGAACTACATTTCACTCACTGCTGGAGTGGCTTGCTGACAGCGAGCAGCAAATGCTCCCGCTTCGTGTTAAAACTATGCAAATTGATTCAACTAATCACAACAAACTTGAAGTCAAATTGGTCGTACAAATGTTAAGTAAAGCTTTGAACAATGATTGAATAATACAATGAGAACATTAATTTCAATACTTATTGCAACCACATGTTTTTTTGGACAAATAAAACCATACTACGCTCAAATATCGGCTAAGTTTGCTGGCCAAACACCACATGAATGGTCTGAAAATGCCACAGGGGTCAAAACACGCTTAAACACACAGGATAAAGTTGTTGCTCTTACTCTTGATGCATGCGGATCAAACTATGATGGCTTTGACGAACGAATTGTAGATTTTTTAATCGAACATAAAATACCAACTACCTTTTTTATTTGTCAAAAGTGGATCGAAAAACATCCCTTCTGTTTTGCCCAACTTCCTGAACATGATTTCTTTGCCATAGAAAATCATGGCCTTAATCATAAGCCCTGCTCTGTCAACGGAAAATCAATATACGGAATCCCCGGAACCCAAAATATCGATGAACTCATCGAAGAAGTAGAAGAAGCTGCGCAGGAACTGACTCACCAAACATGCAATAAACCCAAGTTTTTCAGATCAGGAACCGCATACTATGACGAAATCGCGGTAAAAGTGATTAATTGTCTTGGTTACGAAGTAGTTGGCTTCACTATCCTTGGGGATGCCGGAGCAACTTACTCAACCGAGCAAGCTTATGATGCATTAAAACAGGCAACACCAGGATCAATCATAATTGCTCACGTCAACCACCCCGAGCGGGATGCAGGCCTGGGAATTGTTCAAGGCTTACAATATTTACTCAATCAAGGATTCAAATTTGTTAAACTAACTGATTATAAATTAATATAAAAAACTCCCCCTTCAAACTTTTGGTTACTTTATGAACACAAAAAAACTATCTACGCTCGTGTTTGTGTGCACGTTCTTACAAGCTCATGCAACAGCATCTCAAACTGAAAATATTAAAGACATTCCTGACCCTTTTGCAGGCTATGTTTTGCCTGAAAACATAGGGTTTAAACTCACCGCCATTGTTGAAACAAAAAATAATGGCAAAGCAGCACTCTTACGAATTAGACGCTTTACAAAAAAAGTTGTTGAGGGTGATATCGTCAAAGACTGGACTATAGAAAAAATTGAAAAAGACTTCATACTCATTTCAAAAGGAGGCGAGCTGAAGCAGCTCTGGCTAGTGCCACCACTTTAATACCACAACAGAGAGTAATGAAGTTTTTGTTATCTTGTACTTTCGCATTCTTATGCTATTTGCAGCTCACAGCAGCTGACAACACCCATCTGGATTACGTAGAACTTTCAGACTACGTGCCTTATAACGCTGATGATGACATTGCCCTTCCTAACCCTCTTTTAAAAGATGAACGCCAACGACACGACAAGACAAAGCTTAAAAAATACACACACGCACTTAAGAACCTGCTTGACGAGGAAGATAAGGCAAAACAACACACAAAAAAGGGTTCAAAAAATAACCATAAACACCTTACAGTAAAGGAAGAATCTTCAAAAAATGGTCACCTTCCTCAGGCAATTCGTGACTACATCAGCACCGTTTACCAGCACAAAGATCTAGCAAGCAAGAAAATATCACTTAAATTTTCAAACACATCATTACATGATGCGATGGCACTCATTGCCGATCAAAGCGATTTGCAATTCATCATTGATGCTGACATTAAAGGTACTATAGGCAACGTTGTTTTAGAAAACGTAACACTGAGTGATGCGCTGCGTTCATTATGCAACAGCATGAACCCCAAACTTGCACCGCTCAAAGAAGGCGATATATGGCGCATTACGCAAGAACAGGAACTTATTGAGCAGTTTAAAAGCAAACGACAGGCAGATCACGAACGCAACTACTCACAGACAACAATCACTATAAAATATGCAAAATGGAATGAGCACTTTAAAAAACGTATTAAAAAACTATGGGAAGGGATTACTCAAACAAATAAAGAGTTTGAAGGTACCTATCTTGTTTTTGATGACTATAGCCGCAAACTCTTGTGTCGAGCCCATACCCCACATGTTCGCCAGTTTGAACAATATATTAAAGAAATTGATATCGCTCACCCACAAATTAAAATAGATGTGCGCGTGGTTCTGGCTAACAAAGACTTTGACCAAAGCTTTGGCATACAGTGGTCTGGAGTATACAATCGACGCGCAAGTGTAAAAAATACCAGCTTTGTTGGCCTTGGCCCAATCACGTCAAATGACAAAAGTGATACCGACTGTTTTACCAAAAGTCATGATTATTTTAAAGACTTAATCACCTGGACGCTTAATTTTATTCCCGAAAATCTCACTCCCACTATCAAAATTCCGTTTGTTTGGGGCAACAAAGATCTGGCAACCAAGCGCTTAAATCTCTTCCTAAACGCAGCCGAAAATCGCAATGAAATTCGCACTATTCTCAAGCCATCACTCCTTGTTGACAACGATGAAATGGCAGAAATCTTAGTTGGAGAGGAACTTCCTCATGAAGTGCGTCTTGACGAGGCAGTTGAAGGCAAGCTAACTAACGTCACAACAGTTAACTACAAAGCAATTGGTATGAAAATCAAGGTCAAACCAACGGTATGCCCCGACCATCAATCAGTTTTTCTCGATATTTACGTTGAGAACTCATCAGTAATCAAGCCACAAATTCAGCTCGAACGATCAGTGGATGATAAAAAAACAAGCTTTAACTACACCATCCAAACAGCACGATCAAAAAATAAAGTACTTTTAAAAAATGCACAGACAACTATGATCAGCGGCTTAATTTCCAACGCAAAAGAACGCAATGCAAGTGGTATTCCGTTTCTACGACAAATCCCTATTTTGGGAGATCTTATTTTTGGCGGACGTCAAAAAATAAATATCGATAAAGAACTGCTTATCTTTATAACGCCAGAAATAGTCTACGTTTAGCTTAACACTAACGCCCGCGGATGAAGTGGTATCGGGTAAAAACGCAAATCTTGGCCCAGACTTGGGGCAAGCGCAATGTGTGGCATTGCACTTGGTTCATGAATCTCTTGCTCTGGAAAAAAATTAAACGGCGTTACATAGGCAAAAGCACGGCTAACCTTATCAACTAAAGCCTTATCTGATCGATAAGAAAAGTCATTATCATCCTTTCTTCCGCTCATGTACTGAGTATGCATCGATTCAAGATTCACAAAAAACCTACCATACCCAACACTTGAAAGTAATGGGAAAATGGCGTAAACAGCACACGGCAGTTTGCCAAAATAACTCCAGTATCTTTGCACAAGTTCCGATGAAAAGTTGGTCGTATAAACCATTACATCTTTATCATGAGAAGCCCCAGATGAAATAATCATACGTTCTCCTTTCCCCTTTTCCCCACCCAATCGCTTTTTAAGCTCCTTGTTTACAAGAGCCAAATTTTTAGGACCAAAGTTACACGAAACAACGTGCGTCCAAACAACATTTTTCTCTTCAAAAACAGAGCATAGTCTACAAAAATTTTCTATAGATAAGCAGGCCACCTCAGCATAGTCACCATGCCCCAGCAAGGTTACATACCATTTCTGCTCTCCCTTTGTCTGTAAAAGAGAGCTCACTTCATCTATAAAACTATTTTCAAAGCTGACATAATAGCCCGCTCTGTCATGATAATCTTGCAGTTGAGTAATACTTGTTTCTTTTAGGTCACGCCCGTTGAACCCAAGTTTTTCAAGTAATTCCTGGCCATGTAATAAATGCGCTCCTCGTGAGGCGGCATACACTCGTGGAAGCAGGAGGTATGAATTTTCACCCTCAAAAACATGCCACTGCTCAATGAGATGCTTGTATAAAAAATAGCATGCAAAAATGAACCCTTTGCTATGCGCCTGTAAACCACCAGCTGTAGAACCAATACTATCCAGAATTTTCACAATAGCTTCTTGGTTCTTTTCACCTTTTGCAGATGCGCAATCAAGCGCAGGAAAGAGCTCCCGCTCAAGAAGATCAACATAATAATTTGCCGCTTTATTTAAAGTCACATAATTTTGCGCAGAACCTGCGGCAAAAATAACGTTATCAAACAGGTGCTTACCATAAACCAATATTGGCGAAGTTTGTTGCGCAAGTGCATAAATAAGATGGTGATAAGAAAAAGCGAAAGAAGTCTCAATAGACTGACGAATGCGCTTGCTCTGTTCTTCACTATCGCACGTATCAAGAAACAACTGACGCTGCTGCCCGCTAAGCATCTCAGTAGTATGGTCGACAAAAATCATCAGATGACCATTTTTTTGTTCGCTAGAAGACGCCCACAAACAAGAACTGTTTATAGTCAACGCAAATAAAACGATAACCACACACTTACCGTAGCCAGCTACTACGAAGGCTATATCCCTAAACACGATAGTTTCCCCAACTATTGTCCCACCAATTTTTCAAGATCAAAGGACTAGTCTAGGGATAAAAAAGCAGACATGCAAAAGCCCCAAGGCTTTTAAAAAGCTTGGGGCTTAATTAATTTCTATAGGTAAAAATATTACTGAAATCAAACAATCGAACCGATAATCTCCCCAACCTCGACAGCCGTCTCGATATGTTTGTTCGAATGCTCCAGAAAATGCTTCTCTACTGTAAGATCACCTTTTTTAAACAAAAGCACCACCGTTGAGCCACCAAACTCAAAGTAGCCAGCTTCTTGTCCCGCCTGGCATTGTGTATTAACATTAAATGTCTCTTTTATACTCCCGACCAACATTGCCCCAACAGGAAGCATAAGCGCCTGCTTGCCGGTTCTATTAATATTTTCAAGTTTAATCATGTGCCTGAGGTTTTGCGTCAACGGCTGAACGCCAGACTTATACGCAATTGGATTAACTGACTCGTAGGACTTGCCAAGTGTACTCGGTGCTCCCGGCATGCAACTGACAGGAAAATGAAACCGGTGATAGTCATATGGCGCTAGGCGAAAAATCAGCATAGTGCCATTTGCATACTGACCAGCAAGATCTGCATCACCCAAAAATGTTTCTAAGCTAAACTGTTTTCCTTTAATCTGAAACGGCGTGTTTTGCCCGATATTTTCAATGACAAGCAACTTACTGTCAGCAGGTGAATAAACTTTGTTCTGAGAAGCACTCTCCCCACATCTTTTTTCTAAATCCAGTTGCGCACTCATGCTCAATTTACGGATAAAAAAATCATTGAATGAATCATACTCGTCAACCTTCGCTTTTTCAAAACGCTCTAAATCGATAGCATGACCTTTAATAAACGGCTCTATTTTTGACTTACTCCATGCTGACTTCATATAGCGAGCATAAGCATTAGCGGCATACTGATTTTTGAAAAAGTAACGCAGGCCACAACCTGACCAGCTGTACATGAAATACAGACTCGCTGCATTGCTGTTTGTCTCCGCAACAAGCTCATAGCCGTTTTCACTGTTTTTTTGGTAGTACTCTTGTTTTGCACCACTACCAAAACCAAAATACGAAATCGGGCCCCACGCCAACGCAGTAAATGTTAAATAAAATAAAATACTTGAAAAAGTCACAACAACCCAATCGTTATATTTTTTTATAAAAATTATACAAACTCATAAGTCCAACAAACCCGTAAAAGTACATCCAACGAACATAAGATCTTGTTCGCTCTTGCTCTTTGCGATCAACGTGATCCAGATCACCATATTTTTGCCAGTTCTGGTTAACGTAAAAAGATGCTAAGCCCGTAAACGAATGCCAAAAAAACTCAACCGCATAAGCAAAGGCAAAGCCAGCCCCAAACCGATTAAGTACTTGACCTTGATTTTGTAATTCAGCTCCATAAAGCGCAAGTAATGTCATACCCAAAACAGTTCCCTTATCTCGGTGCTCTGCAAAGATTTCTTTATCTTTTTTAGCATTACTATCATGCATCTGCTGGTTAGGAAAACCATTATATGCTGCATTAAAAAACGCTTGTAACAACGTATACAAAACAACTCCCCCAAACATCTCAATCTTTGCCTCCATTGGACGCACGCAAGCAGCTGTAGTAGCTATTGCCACCACAAGTGCCTTCAGAAATGCTTTTTTGGAACTTAACATAATAACCTCCATGACAAACAAGTCCATTTTTCGCTAAAAAAGGCCGAGAAAACTATAACAGTCTCCCTTACCATCTCTTATTTTAACACAAATAGAAAATTAATAAAAACGGCCTATGGCAGCTTAATATCAATCATTTTTCACACTTTCATAGCCTTTTTTCAAAAGTTTTGCAAAAAAACACAATACTGGTATATCTAAATACCCTTTTGGGCGTAAATACAGTGTGGGGCAGTGATGACGGTTAGGGGAAACAGACATGCATGCAAAAGTACATTCAGCAACAACATTAGGCATTAACGCACAACACGTTGAAGTTGAAGTAGACCTTGCCATGGGGCTTATAAATTTTCACATTGTAGGCCTACCGGATAAGGCAATTAAAGAAAGCAGAGACCGAATTCGCGCTGCACTCAAGAACAGCGGTTTTCGCCTCCCCGAACGTCTGATCACCGTCAATCTAGCACCTGCAATGCTCCAAAAAAAGGACGTGCTCTTTGATGTGCCTATTGCCCTAGCAATTTTAAAAGCCGCCAAACTCCTTGAAATATCAGACGAGTTTATTGCGCAAACGCTCTTTTTGGGCGAACTCTCGCTTGATGGCGCCATTCGTCCTGTTTGTGGCATACTCCCCATCGCTCATGCCGCACGCAGCTTTGGCAAAAAGCGCTTGGTAATACCTAAGTCAAACTTGCAAGAAGCAAGCTTGATCAAAGACCTTGAACTGATTGGCGTTGACAACCTGACAGAACTTGTCAGCTACTTGCGCGGTGAAAAAAGCATTCAACCAACACAGTCACGCTTTGAAAAATTTGAACGAACTATAGCCACACACGAGCTTGACTTTTCACAAGTCAAGGGCCAGCTCGCTGCAAAACGCGCATTGCAGATTGCAGCAGCTGGCCATCATAATATTCTTTTTATCGGCCCGCCAGGCTCGGGTAAAACTATGCTTGCCAAACGACTTGCAACCATTTTGCCCGCAATGTCATTTGACGAAGTTATCGACACAACAAAAATTTATTCTATAGCCGGCCTTTTGGGTAAAAATCCACTCATAGTTAAACGGCCCTTTCGCAGTCCGCACCACACCATCTCTCAAGCAGGACTTGTTGGCGGCGGCTCCTATCCTCGACCAGGTGAAATCAGTCTTGCCCACAACGGTGTCCTGTTCCTTGATGAACTGACTGAGTTTTCTCGTGCAACACTTGAGGTTTTGCGCGAACCACTTGAGGGTGGCAACGTACTCATCTCGCGTGCAAACTGTGCCGTTGAATTTCCAGCATCATTTTTACTTGTCGCGGCACTTAATCCATGTCCCTGCGGTTTTTATGGCGACAAAAAAAAGCAATGTGTTTGCACCCAACAACAAATAAGTCGCTATCTGTCAAAACTTTCTGGCCCCTTGCTTGATCGTATTGATCTTCACGTACACGTCACATCGCTTGACTACGACGAACTACATAGCAGCACAACCCAAACAAACAGTTCTGCACAAATGTATGAGGGCGTTCTCACTGCACAAGAAAAACAAACCGAACGAGCAGGTACCGTGCGCAATGCACACCTTGAAGCACAAAGTGTTGAAAAACATTGCACGCTTAGCACTGAGGCTGAACATGTTATCAAACTTGCATTCAGCCGCCTTGGTCTGAGTATGCGTGCTTACCACAAGGTATTAAAAATTGCACGCACCATTGCAGACATAGATCAGTCAGCTATCATTGAAAAACAACACATTCAAGAAGCCATTTCTTATCGCTCACTGGACAAAGCATTTAATCAACACGCTCATTAAGGAGCAATATGGTTGTTGGTATTGGCACAGATATTGCATCAGTTGCACGCTTCAACACGTGGCAACAAAAATCACGTGCGCAACTCAATAAAATTTTTTCAGACCAAGAACTGGCAACATGCACAACCAGCAATGGCAAACTGCAGCCAGAAAAACTGGCCGCTCGCTTTGCTGGCAAAGAAGCTTTTTTCAAGGCACTAAGCGCAGCATGCACAACGCTGCAACAAACCGACACTACCTTTTCGCTGCTCTTTATTTGCAAGCACGCAACGATAACACAATCCCCATGGGGCGTACCACTTTTAACGGTAGACTGGCAGGCAATAGAAAATAAACTTGGACCACTCCCGCCGCTTGATGTTACGCTGTCTCTTTCGCATGAACATGAATATGCGCTAGCTTTTGTCGTAATTTGTAAGAGGCTTTAACCATGAACAAAAAAAAATTAGGCCATATTTTGACCGGCTCGCTTACACAAGGTTTGTTAATGCGTCTTGAAAGTGAATGTGAGCTTGAAGAGCTTAAAACTGGCAAGTTTGTCTCAATCCACGGAACACAGTACACCTTTTTTTCTCTCATTACCGACATTGAATTGCAAGTCAGCAACCAAGACATTTTGCTATTCCCACCAACGCCACAAGAAACTATTCTTTCTGATGTACTCAAAAAACGAGACATCTACGCAAAGCTCCTGCTCAAGCCGCTGCTTATGCTTGACCACAAGCAAAACAAAATGCCGGTTAAAACAGTGCCCGCACACTTTACTCCCGTCTTTGAGGCTACTGCACAAGACGTTGCACAAATTTTTGGTGATGAACAAGAAGACACTAAGTTTTTCAACATCGGCTCACCGCTTGATATGGACGTACCCGTCTGCCTTGACCTAACACGCTTCATTGAACGTAGCAATGGCATTTTTGGCAAAACTGGTACCGGCAAAACATTTATCACTCGACTACTGCTTGCAGGTCTCGTACACAGCGGTAAAGCCGTTAATTTAATTTTTGATATGCACTCAGAGTACGGCTTTCAAGCACGAAAAGAAGGAGCCGGTCACGCTTTTGTAAAAGGACTAAAAACATTATTTCCTAGCAACGTAGCCATTTTCTCTCTAGATCCAGAATCAACACGCAAGCGTGGTTGCGCTCCCGATTTTGAAGTTAACCTAAGTTACCGAGACATCAGAGTTGAAGATGTCATGCCACTGCAAGACGAGCTTAACCTGCATCAAACAGCGCTTGAGGCTGCCTATCTTATTGCCAGCAAATACAAAGAACAATGGCTTGAAGTGCTGCTTGCACAAGAAGGCAACATTAAAGATTTTGCTGCCAGCATCGGTGCACATGCTGAGTCAGTTGGAGCACTTTATCGCAAACTCAAACGCCTTGAACGTTTTCCCTTCATCAGCGAAACTGGTACACGATCGGCCGTCATTGACCGCATGCTAGAATACCTTGACCGTGGCATTCACGTGGTACTTGAGTTTGGCAAACAAACCTCAATGTTATGCTATTTGCTCGTTGCAAATATCATCAGTCGTCGCATTCACGAACAATGGGTCACACGTACCGAGCAGTTCCTTGCAACGCAAGACAAATCGCTTGAACCCAAGCATCTGGTTATTACAATCGAAGAAGCACACAAGTTCTTGAACAGCACCGCAGCAAAACAAACTATTTTTGGTATCATTGCACGCGAGATGCGTAAATACTATGTGTCACTGCTTGTTGTCGACCAACGTCCATCAGGCATTGACGAAGAAATTATTTCACAGCTGGGCACTAAGGTTGTTGCTCAACTCAACGACGAAAAAGATATTAATTCTGTGCTCACAGGAGCAGCAAGCTCTGGGGGACTGCGTAGCGTACTTGCAACACTGGAAAGCAAACAACAAGCACTGGTACTTGGTCACGCCGTGCCAATGCCAATTGTTATCAAAACACGTGAGTACAATGAGCAATTTTACGCCGCAATGAGTACACAAAACAACAAAAAGAAAAATTCTCGCGCTATTATTGACGAAATTTTTTGAAAGAAACAGCTCGTAGAGAGAAAATTGACGACTTAGTGCAAACGCGCTAGTCTAGTCGAGAACGTTGAAAGTAGAGGTATAACCCTAAAAAAAGGATTGGTTATGAAAACACTCACAAAAGCAACACTTGCTACATTGGCACTTATGAGCGCATGCAGCTCAAGCTTTGCAACAACAAGCTCTCAGCTTGTCTCACTTGATAGCCGCTACATTTTCCAAAATTCAAAAGCTGGCAAAGCATTCATTGCAAAAACACAACAAAAAATTGACGGCTTCCAAGAAACTGTACGCAGAGCACAACAAGAAGTTGCTACAATGCAAGAAGATATTGAAAAACAACGCAGCGTACTCAGCAAAGACGCACTTACAGAAAAAGAAGAACAACTTGCTCGCAAACGTAAAAACAGCGAACGCGATCTGACACAGCAAGAAGAAGAACTTCGTCGCGTTATCCAAAAAGACCAAGTAAAGCTCATCGAAGAACAGCAAAAAATTTACACCAAAGCTGCTCAAGAAGAAGGTTGGAGTGCACTGATCGACAAAAACACTCCAGGTGTAATTTATGTTGCTGATGCAATCGACAAATCAGACTATGTTCTGAATAAATACATCGGTGCTTCAGATGACGCAGATGCAAAAACAACCATGATGGTTAAAAAAGACGCAACTCCTGCATCAAAGGCAGCTATTAAAACAAAGACCGATAAGCCGGCTTTGTTAACTGCAAAAAAAGACACTAAAACTGCAGCAGGAAAAACTACAACAGCCTAATGAATATTAAACTGCAACTTGATAAAATTCTTACTGCTCTTGAAGGGGCCGAATGTTTGGCTGAGCGTGCGCTTGTTATCGAGCGCATCGCGTCGCTTGAACATGCCGGCCCACAGGATCTTGCCATCGTTTTAGACCGCGGTGACAACTCAGTTTTTGATGCTGTCAGCAAAGAAAAAATCGAGCAATGTAAGGCTGGAGCTATTCTTGCCTCCAGCCCAATCGTTCCCAACAAGCCATACATCTTGGTTGGCGATGTGCTTGATGCATTCGAAAAAATTATTTATACAGCACAACAACAACCAACAGACAAAGCACAGATTGACCCGACAGCAACTGTTGATGCACATGCAGTTGTTGCAAATGGCGCAACAGTTGGGGCACATGCACAATTACACGCACATACTTTTGTGGGTAAACATGCAATCATTGGCAAAGGGGTAATACTTGCCCCAGGCGCAAAGGTGCTTGATGGTTGCACCGTTGGTGATGGCTCAATTATTCATGCAGGAGCAATCATTGGCTCCGATGGATTTGGCTACCAGGTCAATGCAACCGGCATGCGTAAAATTCCTCAAATTGGCAACGTACACATTGGAAAAGGTGTCGAAATTGGTGCTAACTGCACCATTGATCGTGGATCATTTAACTCAACGGTCATTGGGGACGGCGTCAAGTTGGACAACCTTGTGCATATTGCACACAACGTGCACATCGGGCCATGCACCGCAATTCTTGCGTTAACAGGCATAGCGGGTAGTGCAAAGATTGGTGCTGGTTGCCAAATTGGCGGACAAGTTGCAATCAAAAATGATATTACCATTGGCAACAAAGTTAAAATTGTTTCAAAAAGCGCGGTACTCAAAGACGTCGCTGACGGTCAAACAATTGCAGGCATCCCGGCTATTCCATTTTTAACATGGAAACGTCTTAATGTTTTTGTCAGTCGTCTACCGGAGCTCTTCAAGCAAGCGCAAACTATTTCGTCAGCCCTACAAACTGAAAAAAAGCCAGGTTTTTTAAAAAAGTTTTTTGGTTTTTTGACACGTTAGGAGTTTTTCGTAATGCATCATAATTTAGTGGTAGCACTGCACAACACCAGGCTAGCCACCGGGCTTGCAGATGCGTTACAGTCAGACCTTGCCATTTGCTCGGCAGGAATTTTCCCCAACACCGAAGTTTTCTTGCACGAGCCAACCATCTCGCTTGAGCATTCCTATCAACACGCCCTGGTGTTGCATCAATTCAGCATTCACCATGAACAAGCACTCAGCATGAATGATCAAATCATTCAACTCATTTGGTTGATTGATGCTCTCAAACAAAATAATATTGATAACATAACTTTGGCACTACCATATCTACCCTACTCGCGGCAAGACAAAACGTGGTACACCCCGCACGGCGTGCTGCCTGCACTCGGCAAACTGTTAGCTTACGCAGGAGTAAAAAAACTAATCACCTGTGACCTGCACAACCCAGATCAAACGTATATGCCGCTTACCCTCACCCACATAGAGATGGCCGACTTTTGGGCAAACACTATTAAACAACACTTTCCAGATACTGCCCAAATGTGCATTGCTGCTCCTGATTTGGGCGGTGATCAACGAGCAGAAAAAATCGCTACACAACTCGGCCTTGAAACGATCACCATCATCAAGAAAAGAACACAACAAACATTAACGCAAGAATTTTTTGGCGATGTAAGCGGACGCAACATTGTACTTGTTGACGATATTTTAGACACTGCACAAACGGCAATAAGCGCATGTAATTTACTCAAAGAACATGGCGCTCAAAAAGTTTATGGCTGCTTTAGTCACGCAATTTTTTCATGCAATGCCAAAGAACTCATTGAGCACAGTGCATTTGACCACATCTTTGTCGCAGACACAAGCCTTGCCCAACTTAGCCTTGCAACAGAAAAAGTAACGACCATCTGCGCTGCCCAGTTTTTAACTGAACAGATTTGTGCACACCTTGATCGCACCATACAACCCTCAACACAAGCAAAACAGTATGACCAAAAATTTTCAGCGCTCTGAAATAAAAGCCATCATTGGCTTGGGCAACCCAGGCTCCCGTTACACAAAAACTCGTCACAACATTGGGTTTCGCGTTGTTGACCAACTTGCTCAAGACCTTCATACAGCACCTTGGCTCGAGCAAAATAACGCACATTACGTGCAGGTACAAATTCCGGCGCAAGGCCAAACTGAGTCAGCGCAGGTTGTTTACCTGGTCAAGCCACAAACATTTATGAACAACTCTGGCAATGTTATTTCATTTCTCCAAAAAAAAGGCATCCGAGCTGAAAACATCCTTGTCGTTCATGATGAGCTGGAAAAGGCTTTTGGCAAAATAAGCATTAATTTTGGTGGCAGCGCAAAAGGGCACAATGGACTACGGTCTATCATCAATGTCATTGGTAAAGATTTTTGGCGGCTGCGCTTTGGCATAGGCCGCCCTCCCGACAAGCAAGATGTACCGCACTATGTACTCGCACCCTTCTCAAAAACAGAGGAGAGCGAACTTGAGGTTTTAATCAGCAATGCGGTCCATCTAATCTTAAATTCTTAGCTGCTAGCGCGGCTTTTGCTAATTTTTCTATTTTTGTTATAGTTTGTAAACGCATATTCTCTCCATTTTTATAGTTACAAGGGGTTCAAAACCATGATTTCCACATCTGATTTTCGTAAGGGTCTGACCAAAATTTTATGGAATAACGAGCCATGGATTGTGCTTGATTATCAGCTCGTACAGCCGGGTAAAGGCGGTACCTACCTAAGAACAAAGCTCAAAAACTTGTTTACCGGTAGAACTCTAGAAGAAACATTTCGATCAGCACAAAAGTTTGATCAACCAGACCTTGAATATGCAAACATGCAATTTTTATATGCAGATGATCTCTACCACTTCATGGACCTTGAAAATGGTGAACAGCTTGACCTATCAGCAGACCAAATCGAAACAGTCAAAAAATACCTCAAGGAAAACGAGACCTACAATATCGTAAAGTTTCAAGACAAACCAATGTCTGTTGAACCTCCAACATTCATGATTTTAGAAGTTAAAGAAACAGTCCCTGGTGTTAAGGGCGACACCGCACAAGGTGGCAGCAAACCAGCAAAGCTTGAGACCGGACTTGTTGTGCAAGTTCCTTTGTTTGTTAACGAAGGCGATAAAGTTAAAGTCGACACCCGTGAAGACAAATATATTGAGCGAGCCGAATAAGTATGAGCAAACCAAGCACAACACCTAACGATCATCTAGAAGAAACAAAAAATACGCAAGAGTACGAAATCGATCCTGCTCTTGAAATGCAGCAAGCCGAACAAGAGCTTGCTGCATTTTTTACCTCTATTTCCACACGTAGAGATCAACGACGTCTAAGTTTTTACTTAGTGTACATTGTTGATCGCTTTGATTATTCAATTACGGCAGACGATGCGCTTGCCGACCTGCAAGAAGGCTTTGATTTTACCTTACCAGCAGACAGCTATGCACGCACACTTGCAGACAGTGTCATTAATGCAAGCGATGAACTCGATCGAAAAATCAGCCCATACTTAAAAAACTGGAAGCTCGAACGCCTTGGTTGCGCAACGCGCCTTATCTTGCGCCTTGCACTCTGGGAGCTGCTTCATACCGACAATGCGCCATCAGTTGTTATCAATGAAGCGATAGAACTTTCAAAAATGTTTGCAGAACGTGATTCATATCGATTTGTTAATGGCATTCTTGATGAACTGCACAAATCAATACAAGAACAAAACAAAAAGGATGCTTAATGAATTCAGATTGGCTTACGACTGTTGATAACACGCAACCACTTTTTTTCATTCTTGGACCGTGCTCAATTGAAAACGAACAACATACCTTTAAAGTTGCAGAACACATTAAAAAGCTTGCTGAAAAATTACAGTTTCATTTTGTTTTTAAAAGTTCCTATGACAAAGCAAACCGCCTCAGCCCAACTAGTGGCCGCGGCGTTGGCATCGACCAAGGACTTGAAATTTTATCAAAAGTTCGCTCAACATTTGATGTACCCATTATTACTGACGTACACGAAACTGAACAGGTAAATCAGGTTGCCACCGTTGCCGACATTATCCAAATTCCTGCAATGCTCTGTCGACAAACTGACTTACTGCTTGCAGCTGGAAAAACAGGAAAGCCTGTTATGGTTAAAAAGGGACAATTTTTAAGCGCTGAAAACATGGATGGTGCTGTAAAAAAAATTGCCTCAACAGGAAATGACAACATCTGGCTTTGCGAACGCGGCTTTACCTTTGGCTACAACAATCTCGTTGTCGACTATCGTAATTTTCCAATTATGAAAGAAGCAGGCAAACCAGTTGTATTTGATGCTACACACTCCGTGCAACGCCCAGGTGGTCGTGGCAATAGCTCTGGCGGTGATCGCAAATTTGTGCCACACCTTGCAGCAGCTGCCATCACACAAGGTATTGCTGGCATCTTTATGGAAGTACACGACAACCCAGAACAGGCTGTCTCTGACGGACCAAACTCAGTCAGGCTGTCTCAACTTGAAGATCTACTCAAGTATTTGATCGAGCTTGACAACTGGGTTAAGCAACGCACGCTTCCTGAACTATTTTAATTACATACACACTATTTTTATTTCAAAAAGAAACCTTGCTAGAAAAATGGTTCAAAGTTGACTATGCTTATTCATTGCAAATAAGAAACAAGAAATAATGTATGGAAAAACTAATCTTAGGCCATCTTGATATTTCGCCGCTTCTTAAAACCTCCAATTTCTTTGAGCAAGCCATTGATCAAGCGCAAACAGATCTTGAAAAAGCTGGTGCAATACAAGCGTTTGAATTTTGCTACGAACTTGCCTGGAAAACTATGAAGCGAATATTATCTCACCGGGGCATTGAAGCAACAAATCCACGTGAGGTATTTCGCCTGGCAGCACGTGATGGTCTCATTGCTGATGCAGAAGCTTGGTTCGAGTTTATAAGAAAAAGAAACCTCACTGTTCATACATATAATGAAGACTTGGCTGAAGAAATCTTTGACTTTCTACCAGCTTTTAACAAAGAGCTTCAAACGTTCATTCAAACTATAAAAAAACTATAAATAGATGATTGCTCTAGAGCCAAAACATCTAAAAATCATTCAAGACATACTTGCACCATATCCATACAACTTTTACGCATACGGCTCACGCGTAAAGGGCACACATAAAAAATTTTCTGACCTGGACCTTTGTTTCAAAGAAAATATTTCTGACAAAGAACTAACGGCCATAGAAACAGCACTGGAAGAATCTGACCTTCCCTTCACTGTTGATTTGATTAACTTCAATACATGCTCTAAAAACTTTCGCAAACTCATAGAAGCTGATCTGATTCTTATCTCTGCAGATAAAAAATAGTCCCCCTTTCACGCAGCAATAAAAAAACACCAAATTGCTCATCAAAACGCATAAATAAAATACTTTTTTCTTTTTAAAGGCTTTTTGGTATAGTTTTGGTCACTTGTCGTTTTCTACCCTCCAAGAAATGAAAGGTCATTATGCACATTACCATACGTGTAAGGCAATTTTTTTTACTCGCAACACTGACAAGCACAATGCTATCCAGCAACGCTGTAGACGCAACGCAAGCCTGGCAACAACTTAAAGACCACACGGTCCAACTTAAAGATCAAATCAGTGATCGCGCACACGCAATCTACCATGACGGCCTGCTTGAGACATGCGCAAAACATGGTCATAGTAAGGCTGAGCAAACCGAACTTGCAACTGCAGCGCTCAAACTTCCACTCACTATAATCGCACGCCACCTTCACAGCGACAATGCTCATGGAGCATGCATCGCTGGAGCACTGGCAAATACCGTTTCACTGATCAACATTGGCGCTGCCCACTACAACAAAGATAGTCTGAGCCAGCCCTACTTTAAATATGCCAGTGCTGGCGTTGAGAGCATCGACCTGCTTGCAAACATCAAGGGGATGTTCAGCTCATCACGCCGCCTTGATGAAGATGACGAACAGAAAAAAATTGAAGGCGTAAGCTATTTGCTTGACACCTACCTGCTTTCTGCACTTGAGACCTGTTTGAGCGTTTTAAGCACGCACCAACTTGCCGAAGGTGAAATCAAGCGCGCGCACATGCTCCAAGGTCTTGAGCTCTTGACCAAGCAGCTCTCACACCTTATTGAATGCAAGGACAGCTCACTGCGTCTGCTGTGGGCCGCAAGCACGCTGGCAACCATAGGCATGCTCGGCCACGATGGTATAACCAAGCAACTCCGTCACGACACCACAAAATATGAAGCTATCTTTAACGATGCACTCACACGCGACTGTCATCACACCGTGCGTTGGCTTGTAGGCCAAAAAGATTTTGCTACCACCTACATGGACTACAAAGCTGACAAGGACCAACGCTACACCCCCGTACAACTTGCGCTACGTCATGGTAAACTTGCAGCAGCAGCACTCCTGAAAAACCTCACCCCAGAAACTGCAGCACAAAAACGCACTCAAGGGCAAAAGCAAACAACGTTTATGCTTGCAGCACTTAATTTTTCAAAAGATTATAAAAACGGACTACCCATCGACAAATTTATTGAAACATTTTGGTACCCAGGTGCTAGCTTTAATGACGCCGATAAAGACCGTAAAACATTGCTTGAGCTCCTTGAGCATTACAAACCAACAGCAGATTCACTTGGTATTTCCAGTGATGAGTTTGTAAAACACCAACAATTAATTAATCAACGTCATAACGCAATGATTGATTTAATCAAACGAAACGGTGGAAAAACAAAAGAAGATTTTGAAAAAGAAGTAGTTAAACCAATTAATGATTTATTAGATAACTCACTAGGAAAAACACCCAATATTCCCGCAGCTGTAAAGCGGATTAAGGAAAAAGTTACAAACGGCACGCTGCCTGTTAACAGTATCGTTACACAAACTCAAGCAACGATCAAGGACAACAAAGTCTTCACCCTCCTGTATTTTGCCGTTAAACGAAAAGATGCTGACCTTGTAAAGTTCCTGCTTGAACATGGTGCTGATCCAGACGAAGCACGTAATCCACACGGTGGAGATACTAAAGCCAAAGTAACAGCGCGCGGGCTAGCACAACAGTCGGGCAGTGATGAAATTAAGCAGTTATTTCATTAGATCCCCGATCGCCCCCCTGATCAAGTCAGAGGACAGGCTTGGGGATGACCATGTGGACACCGGCTCGCAGGCCGGTGTGACGAGCAAAAAAACATTGCATACTCTACGCTCGTCATTCCTAAGGCCATGTGCTCTGACTTGATCAGAGTATTGATCCGGAATCCATCGTAACACTGAGAAAGAGATCCCCGATCGGAGTCGGGGATGACAAACTTTGGAGTCGGAGATGACAATGCAGGATGCAAGAACGAGACTTTACCCAAGTAAAAAGAAAAACAACAACCCCCAAAATGAAAGGACACATATGTCTCATTTCACAAAAAACAAAATCCTGACGCTTGTGCTCACGGCACTTTGCGCAGGGCAAAGTATGTTTGCAGATGTCATTGGTGACATCAAACAGGCAACTTCAGCAATCGCTGCAGACCTGCAAGGCCTAACCAAGCACGAAGAGCAAGCATACAGCACGTTTGAGTACATCGAGCTACTCACAGGCGCTGGCAAATTTGTTGTCAACCCCGTTGCCCGTCACCTAAAACATGTAAACGCAAGCGCAGCCAACGGTGCAGAACTTCTTGCCGACTTGGTCTCACTGACCAACGCTTTTGCAGCGTACCAAAATAGCGACGAACGCATTTGGGATCGCAATGTTGCTGGTAAACCAGTACCACTCAACTACAAAACATTTGGTGCACTCATTGACTGCGGCGACGCGCTTATGCGTGTTCTTAGTATCGCCAAAGGCGCAGAGGCTCACGCTGACGCTCAAGCAAAAAAAAATTCTGGTAAAGCTAACCAACGCACACGCAACATACAACAGGCAAATGCCAAGACCGTAGGCGGCTTGCTCTACATTATCGACACCATCTTACTCCCTGCTTGCGAAGCTGGTGCAAGCGTTGTAGGCGCTCAACAAAACGCTCATGGCGAGTGCGTACGTGCAAACACTGCACAAGCACTTGAGCTGCTTTCAAAACAACTTTCAAAATGCATTGCTAGTCATGACTGCCCAACAGCACTAGTAACCTGGTCCGTCTTGTCACTTGCCAACATTGCAAGTATTGGCTACGACATTGGCTGGCGTGAAATTGCAAAAGATGGCAGTGTCCCGACAGAATTTAAAAAAGCTCTCAAAGCATTCAGCGAACATGGTGCCAAAAACAAACTGCGCTACTTGGCAAAACATGCAAACCTCAACACCATCGCGCTGCACAACAACCACTGGAAAAAACCATGCTCACCACTTGAGCTTGTCATCGTTGATCAGCACCTTAGCGCAAGCAAAAAAGTAGAATTGATCAAATTCTTGGTTGCACGTGGTGCTGATGTTAATGCTACAACGGTCAATGGCGAAAAACCACTAGTCACCGCAACAATGCATGCGCTCAAGACAGGTGATAACAGTGTTGCTCAAGCGCTGCTTGACCTTGGTGCATGTCCAAACGTCACCATGCTTGACAAAGACAACCAGACCACCTCACTTTACTCCGTACTCACTACAAATGATCCTAGTCGCGCAAGCTACCCTGACCATGCCTTTCTGCAATGCTATTGTCCTGCTGGTAAAGTTGAGCAAGCAGAGCTCACCAACAGAGCCAAAGCACTTGTTGATGTTTTTAAAACAAAAGACGCCAAAGCATACGCAGAACTTGGACAAGAAATCATCAATAAAATCCCTAACGACGATCTCAAGAAACTTGAACAACATACTAAAGATGCTCTTGTCAAACTCATTACTGATACACTCAATGATGGGACGCTCAGAGCAGACTACAAATTCACTCATGACGGAGCAAACAAACCACTTGCACGCATTGCCATTGAGCTTGACGACACACAGCTGCTTGAGCTGTGCTGTCAAAAAGGTTTTAACCCTACAAACAATGACCTCGAGTTAATTTGGGCACTTGCTTTAAACCGTCCGGATTGTGCATTGCTCCTGCTTGAGAAAGGCTGTAGTGCAACCCAGCTGGTAGCGCCTCAAGGCAGCCAGGCTCTTCAATCAACACTGATTTGGGCTGATAGAATTACTGATCAAGCAAAACGAGGTGCCGTTAAAGCAAAACTCACTGAAAAAGGTGCGAAGGGCCTACACGACACACAGACAGCTGCGCAACAAATCTGGACCAATGACACCACTCCAGAAAAAACAACCGCGCTCAATGAACTTGCAGCACAGGTTAAAAGTGGAGCACTGCCAATCAGCATAACTATTGATACAAACACAGCAGGACATTACGCCGCTACTCACACAACACTGTACCAACTTGCTTGCCAGTACCTACACACTGAGCTGATGCTTGCCGTACTTACAAAAAATCCGCGGGGAATGAACATTGCTAACTTTATATTGGCTCATGTACGTAACAACACTGATGAAAAAAAAGCAAAAGCCATTGCGCTGCTTAAAGCAGTACTTAAGGCTGGCCTGGGTGTTGATGTTAACCAGCCCGCTTGGGTCAAACCAAGTCAGTATACCGATTATCAACCAGACCTGCCAGCACTTCACCTCGCAATTGAAGATGACAACACAGAGCTTGTCACACTCTTGCTAGAACATGGTGCATGTCCAAACATTGCAGGTACGCACGTTACTCATAACAACGCAGACATCCAACACAACAACTTCAACACAGGCATCACGGCACTGCACATGGCCGCTGTGTACGGCAGTCCGGAAATGGTCACATTGATGCTTGAGAACGGTGCGGACAAAGACGTCAAAAATGCTGCTGACAAAACAGCACTTGAGCTGGCCGAACATAAAGACAAAAACAATCTCTACTGGAGAGCATACGGTCACGATAATATTCCAGCTGACGATAAAGATGCCATAGAAAAGCGTGAAAAAATCATTAGCTTGCTAAAGTAGGTCTAACATAATAATCTACAAGACAACAAAACAACGGAGCCGGATAAACCTGGCTCCGTTGTTAAAGTAGGAAGAGATCCCGGCTCGGTGGCCGGGATGACGATGTGAAGTCTGGGATGGCGGTATGGACACCGGCTCACAAACCGGTGTGATCCACTGATCAAGTCAGAGGACAGGCTCAGTTGAGAAAACATTACATACTCTACACTCGTCATTCCGGGCTTGATCCGGAATCCATCGTGACACGAGAAAGAGATCCCCGATCGGAGTCGGAGATGGCGATATGGACACCGGCTCGCAGGCCGGTGTGACGAGATGAGTAACTAGCATACAACAAGACTTCGCCGTTCCCGCCCCCTGGTCAAGCCAGAGGACAAGCTCGGCGGGAGTCCAGAACTTGATAGACGTCACCTTGAATGCAGAGATACAAAGCCACGTCTTCCTGAACTTGTTTCAGGATCCAGAAATAGGAAAAATCATTATCTGGATGCTGAAATAAATTCAGCACGACATATAAGTATGGTAGTTTTTTTACAGTACACTACATAAACTCCTTGCCAGGTCTATCCTCTAAAGGAATACTGAAACCATACTCTTTTCAAGTCAGAACATATGGCTTTGCATAACGCCAAGAATTTAAGTCAAACAAAAAAACAAAACCAAAAGGTAAAAAAATATGACTAAACACACTGCTACAAATAAAAAAAGAAACTCCCTGCTAGCGCTCAGCATGTGCCTGCTGGCAACCAGCGCAACACAAGCTGGCTCTGGACTTGCCGGAGCAAAAAACTACGGCCGCGAACTGAAGGGTGCACTCAACCCACTCAGCACTTATAAAAACCGCCAAGGCTATAACTGGAAAGAGCAAACACAGCTTTACACCGCCGTAACCGGCGCACCACTTGGCCTGCTAGCAAGCGTAAGTGACGCAAACATAGCTCACGTCATTGCCGACCTGAATGGCTTGGTCAACACAGCTGCAGCCTACGCAAACATGGACGACCGTGCACGCGAAGATTGGAAAAAACTACCCGTTGCAAAATTTGGTTCTGGGCTGCTTGATTTTGCCGACTTAGTCAAACGCATTGATGCAATGTTTGGTGGCAAAATTTTTGGTGCAGGCAGTGAACCATCAAATTATGGATCTCGTCTCGATGGCCGGGATGACGAGCGTGTAACTATTCCAAAAAAAGAACTTGGCCTTGTGCTCAAGCTCATCGACGGCGTACTGCTCAAACTTGCTGGAAGCACTGCTAGCTTGGTTGGTGCACACAAGACACTACACTTTCAAGGACAACACGCTGCCATTGCCTACGACCTTGAACTGCTCTCAAAAATATTCTCACGCATTATCCATAGCCACAACTGCCCAACCTGGCTTGCTGCATGGGCGGTATGCGCGGTGGCAAACACTGCGCTGGTTGTCTATCACTGGGCTGGCGGCGAGTGGGGTCTTGACGAAAGTACTTCGTTAATTGCAAAACGAGCGCTTGATAATGACAACCCTGCAGCACTGCGTGACTTAGCTCGACGTGGCGTGTTGAATGTCAGTATCCACGATCATAAAGATCGTACCATCAAGCAAAATCCTCTCAACTATGCTGTTGAAAATCGCAAACACAATGCAACAAAGTTTTTGCTCCACGCAACCAATATTGATAATCCCCTAAATCTCGTACAAAAAGCATTTGCAAATCTTGATGAAGATCTGCTCACACGGCTCTTGGGCGAAGGCGTCGCCATATACCGTTTTGATCCTGACTTTGAAACGTTTAAAAGAGGCCAGGAAGCTGAATTCAAAAAAGCATTTGATCACTACGAATCACTCAGAAATGAGAGCAACCCTACTGATGCAGTAAAAGCTGAAATGACAAAACACGAAGCACAGCTCGGCATCGATCCCAACCAGGACTGGACAGCACAGCGTGCAGAGCTTGAAGCTCGTGGCCAACGAATGATTGCTTTACTGCAAACAATCAAAGAGATGCAAGAGTGGGAAAAAAATATCAAGCTAGAAGACGGCACTCCCCTAGACACCATTGATCAAGTAAGACTAGACGCAATGGCCAACGCGGCGCTTACAGATCCAAAAGAAAAAGGTCGTGAGCTTGAACAAGCTTTAGCGTTAAAACTAGCGTTCGGCACTATCGATCCAAAAATTACATTCAGGTACACACATCCAGGAAACCATTATTATACCAATAACTCTCTTCTAGATTTGATTGTTGACCTGCGAAAACACACAGACAAAGATAAAGCATATGCTGCTCATGACTTGTTCCACGCACTGTGCATGAAGGACATATACTTCAAGCAATACCTGGTGCATAATTCTTGCATCAATACGCTCGTACAAAACGACTGGACTGACTGGCTTGGCGCACTGCTTGATGCTGGTTTTATTGGCAGTAAACCAATTGACTTAATACCTGTTTTAGACGAAGCCATCAAGCACGGTTCCCTAGAAACGATTATGCTGCTACTTGAGCGTGGTGCATGGGTTAATTTTTCACAACAGAATATGTCGCGCCTTGATAATGCGCAAGCACTTACCTCTGACAAAAAAGATGCAGTCGTTGCACTGCTTAAAGAGTATGGCGCACTCACCAACGCAGAGATTGCCCAAAAAACAACATCAATCAAAGATGCATTTGACGGCACAGACAAAGATGCGCAAATAGCCGCACTTGATGCGTGGTACGCATTGACAAAACAAGGCATTGTAGATTGTGATGTTTTACCAGATAATGCTACTAAGAGGAAAACGCTAGACCAAGCCGTGCAAGACAAGTATGTACAAGTCCATGCAGCAGTAGGGGTAGCAGTAGGGGATCATGACTCTCTACAGGAAGCACTGAAAAGTAAAAACCTAGACATGGTTAAACTTGTGCTGCACAACAGCAGCATCAATGTCAATACTGCTTTCACTAAATTCATGCCCCTACATGAAGCAGCAAAAACTGGCGACCAAGCCATTGTTGAATATTTGCTCAGCCAAGGCGCACGTGCAAGTATCCCTTACAAGCACCAAACAGCTGAAGCAGTTGCTCGCAATGCCGGTCACAGTGATGTTGCAGACTTGCTCAAAGCACGAGCAGAGGCTGAATTACAGCAGTAGGGAGTAGATCACGGCTCACAGGCCGGGATGACCAAATTGTCACACCACAGCTGTCCAAGACGAATTGTTACATGTCTTACATCCCACCTTCGTCGTTCCCACGAAGGTGGGAATCCAGAACTTGACTCATCATTATCTGGATCCCCGATCAGAGTCGGGGATGACGAACATTAGGGACGGGGATGATCCCCTGTCAAACACGAGAACAGGCCGGCAAAGCGACAAACGGAAGGACATGAGACACCTACTCTCATCGTTCCGGGCTCGATCCGGAGTCTAGACTCAATAGTCACAGACAATAAAAAAAGCAGCTCTCGAAAAATATCGGGAGCTGCTTTTTTTTATTAACACGAAAAGGTGCTTAACGTCCCCTTAATTTTGCCGCAGCATATCCAAACTGAAGAAAGTACTGCTGCCACGCTTGATCAGTAAAGCCATACTGGTTATCACCAACAAAATAATCTGCTAGAAACTCACGAACGCGCAATACCTCTTTAAGCCGCTTGCGATTTTTAGGATCTTCAATGGTAAAATCAATTAGCTCAAGTGCACGTTCAAATGCTTGACGGCTATATTCCATATCACCTTTTTTACGCCATGATATTGCCCGCTCAACATCACTACCAACATTTGCAAGCTGTTCAAGCAGCGATAGTTTAAACCAACGTCCAGACTCAAGAAGGTCTTTATGGATAATTCGTGCCATCTTCATAGTACCACCAATTTTTTGATAATATCTCTTATCTTCTCACGCACTTGCTCGTCCTCAACACCTCTGCTCACATTATTTTGAGAGGGCCTGACGTTAATCATTGAATCAAACTCTATAAATTCATTGCTACCGCTTTTGGATGGATGCAAGTTAATGCCCCAAACATTTTTTCCGACATTTCTTGCAACTCTTGTAGCGTAATTCTTTTATCAACCTTATGCCTACAAACCTTTTTATACAAACTCAATACTATGGAAATATTCTTAACTAACATAGCCTACAGAGAAAGATACTCTAATACAACTTGACTCACTATTATTTGGATCCCGGCTCGTATCCCCTTGTCAAGCAAGAGGACAGGGCCCGGGATGACAAACACTGTCGGCCGGGATGACGAGTCTTGAAGTCGGGGATCTCTTTTTCAGTGTCACGATGGATTCCGGATCAAGCCCATTACTGTCCAAAGTGCTGTTTGTAAAATCATATACAATTGAGTAGGGGTCATTCCCAAGCCTGTCCTCGTGCTTGACACGGGGGCTGATCGGGAATCTTATTTTCATTACTAATTGTTGCTCCTGATCAATAAAAAATGTTTCAAACGAGATCCCCGATGGGACTCGGGGATGACCACTTTTTTGTTGGCTTTGAGTTAATAACGAGCACATCCTAACACCGTAACTGCCTCATCCTAAATCATGTCCTCTGACTTGATCAGGGGATTATTTCAGGATCTCTTAACGCTCACTTAGTAAAACAAAGCCCACGGTCCATAATCCACGACACAACAACAGCAAAAGAAACCACAAATCCAACTTTTTTGGATTTGTCCCAAACAATGTGCTACATTTGTGTTTTCTTATTTTTTGTCAAAAAAAACGTAGGTCAAAAATTTTGCTAAGGGGTTGTTTATGAACTCAAAACTTTCTCGTTCGCTTCTTGCTATCTCTATGCTTGCGCTCACACCGCTACACGCTAAACATGAAAAAACAAAATCATCCCTTCTCTCAGATGCAACCACCATGTCTGGCAAACAATACTCCGTAACGGAGTGGACAGCGCTGACTACCGGCATGCTGCAAGGCCCCCTACGTGGTATGGCACGTGCACTCGAACATTACAAAGTAGGTAATACAAAAATAACTGACGGCATGCACATAGCAGCAGACACAAACAACCTTCTCAACGCCATCACCATTTTGGCAAACCGTGACACGCGCTCATTGCCGTACTACAAACTTGCCAGCGCCTCGCTTGACATGGGCGACTTGGTCAGACGCATCGACAAACTGGCAGCTGGCGGCAAGCTTGAACAAACCATTGCCGGCATTATACCGCCAAACATTGCAGACATGCTCAACGACAAAGTTGACCTGCTTGAGCCAGCCTACGAATATGTTGACGCACAAAAAATTGATATAACCTTGCACATCATGCACGCCTACCTGTTGCCAGTCTGTGAAGGACTTGCAAGCTATGTTGGTGCACATCAAAGCCTTGAGTGGGAAGCACAACGTGCCAACGTTGCTCACGGTCTTGAACTGCTGACAAAACTGCTGGCAAAATGTGTTGAGAGCAGACGCTATCCAAAATGGTTGATTGCATGGTCTGTGTGCAGCTTGGCAAATATTGTTGGCGTCGTTTACGAGGGCGTTTGGCATACATTTGACGCCGACGGTTCAGTGCCAATGCGTTTTAAACACGCACTGCGTGATATTGCTGATGGTTCAGGCCTTAAGCACTTGCGCTACATGGGCAAGCACGGCCAGCTTGATGCCCTCGCACTGCACAACACCGGCTGGTTACCACTGTGCGCCGGACTTGACTACATCATTGTTGATGAAAAACTCAACACACAACAAAAAATAATGGCGCTTGAGTTTATGGTAGCACGTGACCCGCATGCAGTTAACCGCCCAGTTAAATTTGACTCTCGTGGCAACGTAGTAATGCCACTGGCAACCGCAGTGATACACGCGTTCAAAACTGGTGATACTGCTCTGGTTGAGTGGCTTCTTAACCATGGTGCCTGTCCAAACTTAGATGATTTTGGTATTCATGGACTTACACTTAAAAACATGCAGAAAACAGGTTTTATCCGCGATGCGAATCTTTTTCAAGGGCTGTTTGAGTATGATATGCAAAGCATTTTGCACAGTACCGAAGAAGGCACAAGAATCTTGGCTCAATGGGAATCAACACGTGAAAAATTGGCAACTCTACTCAAAGCGCGTAACGCAAAACAAAAGGATGAGCTGGATGGAATGCTTGAAGCTCATGTTGACAATGTTTTGTATGATCCCGACAAGCCTGCGCAAGAACGAAAAAATGCAACCCAAGCGTTGTGCAAATTGGTGGCTGAGCATGTAGTGCCAATCACAAACGATCAGCTACTAGATGCTGCTGTCAGATATGCAGATGAGCATGACACCTCGCTGCTTGAATTACTACTTGAGCGTGGTCTAAACAAACAGCTTGCACCACAACTGCTGGAAACAGCGATAGAAGGCAAAAAAGTTAAACACGTCAAATTACTCGTCACACATGGCTGGCCAGTAAACAAAATCAAAAATAGCTGGCCTTCTAGTGATCAATCAATGCTTGACCTTGCTCAAGCACTCAGTGGAACAAGCTCAGAAGAAAAGGCTCGGAAAGCTGCCATCATTGCAGCTCTTGGTAGCAAGGCAAAAACATATGACACTTTGGAAAAACTTTTTAATGACACTGTTGGTAAGATAAATGGTCATGGTACTCCTCAAGAACAAATAAACGGCTTACTTGATCAAGCTGCTGCACACGTCAGAGACGGTTATTTGGTTTACCATGATTTTACTGAAAGAGCATTTAAAGCTGCACTTCACTTCAAACATGAGGGCCTGGTGCGTACACTTTGCCAGCATGCACCAGAATGTATCGATATTCGAGCGCTTGTAGAAGCTGTATCACACGCATACGATGCTGAAGAAAAAACCAAGGCACGCAATTTTGCCACAGTAGTTCTTGAAAGTGACGCTCCACTCAATCTCAACCAAAATGATATTTTCATAGAGTGCTGCACCGCTGGTGAGGTTGAACTTGTCAGGCTCATGCTTGAGCGTGGTGTATCACTGCATAAAGAAATCTTGAGCGTTATGTATGAACATTGCAAACATAACGCTAAGGCCGTGACAGCACTGCTGCGTGAACATGGTGCAAACCAACCTACAAACATTCCAGAAAAGGCTCTATGTCAGGCTGCAGCAAACGGTAACAAAGATGTCGTTGAGCTTTTGCTTGAGAGTGGCCTTGTTGACATAAACGGCAAACACGGCCAGTACAATGGTACAGCACTACACGAAGCTGCTCGCACTGGACATAAAGAAGTTGTTGAGTTGTTGCTTGCTCGCGGTATAGATAAAACGCTTCAAGACAAGGACAAATATACCGCTGAAAAAGATGCAACCACCCTTACAAATGATACTCACCATCAAGCAATCGCTCAGTTAATTCGAGACTGGAAGTAGGCAAGGAAATTACAAGCTCTGGATCCCGGCTCGGTGGCCGGGACGACGAAGATGGCAGTCGAGATGACCCCCTGGTCAAGCCAGAGAACGGGCTCGTAAAAAATGACAAGGAACGAAGACAAAATTGTACGGTGATCAGCACACAACCCTCGTCACACCGGCCTGTGAGCCGGTGTCCACGCCAACACAATGGATTCCGGATCAAGTCTCCCCTGGTCAAGCCAGAGGACAAGCTCGATGGGAACCCAGAACTTGGCTAACCATTATCTGGATCTCCGATCGAGCCGGGGACAACCCAAGGGAGTCGGAGATGAAAAAACAGAACAAGAGACAAAAAAAGAAAGAAGAACTATGACAAAAAATAAAACAAAAAGAATTACGCTCCTATTGGTTAGCGCACTTAGCACAGCGCACCTTGAAGCAACCTTACCACGCATGCCACACGCTATCAGCAGTCTGATACCAAGCAGTGGGCAAAACTACACTACAGCAGAATGTGTTCAGCTAGGCTCAGCACTCGCACAAGGAGGGCTGCGCCTAGCCGCACGTGCTGGAGGGCAACTCAGTAAACAGGATAGTGCTATTGATGTAGCACACGCACTTGCAGACCTTGCCGGACTGACCAACGCGGCAACAGCAGTTTTTATCAACCGTGACGAGCGGGTAATGCCTTACTACAAAGCAATCTCAGCAACACTTGACTTTGCTGATCTGGTCAAACGGATTGACAAACTCTTTGCCGGCAGCTACTTAGCTGGCACACTCGCAGACATGGCACCAACCCTGATGGGCGAAGATGATGAACTGGATGGGTTTGACAGCAGCGGACAAGGCACAAAACCTGGACCTCTTGCAATGCTGCAGTCAAAAGGAGTCGGTGCTGTGCTGGGGATTGTACACGCTTACTTGCTGCCTGTTTGTGAAAGCGTTGCAAGTTGCAGTGCAGCTCATCAAACAACACAGTGGGAAGCAAAAAAAGCACACATTGCCCAAGGCCTTGAACTACTTTCAAAACTGTTAGGTCAATGCATTGAACACCGCGCATACCCAACCTGGGTACTCGGCTGGTCTGCCTGCTGCTTGCTTAATGTTATCTCACTTGGCTACGACGGCTTGGTGTGGGACCTGAGCGTAAACGGAAAAACATCTGACTTAGCCAAAAAGGCTATTGACAGTGACAATCCACAAATTTTGCGTTGGTTGTTTGAAAACCGCAAGCGTGATGCGTTTGACGTAAAAACAGGTGATGCCGGCCAACAACAAAATACCAATGCTCTCGCCTATGCCGTCAACGAGCACAGTTACAACACAATCGCCTACTTACTCACACACGTGCCAGTCGAATACGAGCCAGAAGATATCGGGGATGAGCTAACCAACCAAGCGTTTGAAAATTTCGACCCTCAACTGCTCGAGCTCCTGCTTGCAAACGGCATACACATTGAGTATTTCCCGTATGATGCGCAAACATTTAAAGATGACAAAATAAAACAAGCAAAAGAGGCACTTAACCACTACGAACGGCTAAAAAATATTGTTGGTCAAGAGCCTAAGGTTGAAGAACAGCTTAAAAAACTTCGAAAAACTTATGCCATTGATAGCAACGCAAAAACATGGGCCGAACAACGCACAGAGCTTGAACAGCGCATTGGCAAGATGGTAAATTTGCTTGAAAAATACGGTATTCCAAGCAAACACGAGCATGACGAAGCAGTAAGAAAGCTTGGTCTGCTCGCCATGAAGGCACTTAACCAACCAAGCGCAGTACATGCATTTGAAGCACGCTGTTGTAAACTGCTCAGAGAGAAAAAAATAACCCCACTAACAAAAATTGTCCTTGAACGTGGTAAAGAAGGTACAACACTTCTGGAATGCGTAGGTATTCTTCACTTTTTAAAAAATCAACCACTCAACTCTCTTGTCTCACTCCTTGTCAATGACTACCCATGTCAATTACGAGCATTTTTAAACAAATATTTCGACGAAGAAGATGAAAAAAAGACAATCGAGAGTATGGTCATGTTTGGCGCCTATGACTGGACATACCTTGCGCTCACGCATCGCTTGCTTGACGTCACCCCTGAGCGTCTTCAGCTCATACTCACGCATGGCATCAAGTCTGGTAACCCTGACTTTGTCAAACTTGCCCTTGAACATGGCGCTCAAGTAAACCTTTATAATGAAAAAACAACATGCCTTGATCTGGCGCAAGCAATTGATGACAGCGATGAAGACAAGCCGTTTATCATCAAGCTACTCAAAGGACTTGGCGCTCTGACAGGCAGCGAAATGCAAGAAAAATTTGCACCTATCTACAAAGCATTCACCCAAGGCAGCCAAACCAAAGAAGCTGATGAAAACAATGCTGTTGATGAGCTAATCAAACTTTGGGAGCAAGGCATCGTTGATGATAAACTTGGCATCACCCATTTGCCACAGACAAACACGGCCCTGGAAAAATTAGTGCAAGCACAAATACGACTCGGCATTGGTAACCTAGGCAACGCGTTATATCATGCAGTAAAAACTGGCAATGTTGGCGCAGCCAAGTTGCTGTTAGAGCATGATACAGTTAATCCAAACGAATTTCACTTTGAGTGGGTAGGACAAGGTTATGATCAACACACCTACTACACGCCACTGCACATTGCAGCACAGCAAGGCAATCGAGACATGGTTACGCTACTGCTTGAGCATGGTGCAAGTAAATTTGCGCAGCATAGAGGCTCTGGCTGGGGAAACTCTGATGGCCCAACGGTCGCTCAGGTTGCTGATACCAACGTTAAAGATTTGATAGCAATCAAAGCAGGCGAAGAGCCTGGTTATGACTCCGACGAAGATGATGACCTTTAAAATAATTAAAAACTAGTCGCTCTACGACTGAGTACACCATTAAGGGCCGGTTTGACCGGCCCTTTTTTATAGAAAATCTTGCTTTATTTACCCTTGCCAGTCAACCTATAAATCGATATTGGACAAATTCGATTTTTAGGTTTGGATTTGGATAAGTAGTTTGTAAGGAGTTTATATGATCGCTCGTAGTGCTGAAAAAGATATAATTGAAGGCGCAAAATCATTTCCCGTTGTTGCTATTTTAGGCCCACGTCAGTCAGGCAAAACAACAACAGCACGTACCGTTTTTAACCAGCATGTATACCTCACGCTTGAGGACCTGGATCTGCGTGCAGCAGCAAAAAACGACCCTCGTACATTTTTAAAGGCTAATGCTAACGAACATGGCATCATCATTGATGAGTTTCAGCACGTACCAGAGCTGCTATCCTACATTCAAACAATGGTTGACCAACAGCGCAAGCCTGGAGAATTTGTACTAACTGGATCGCAAAACTTTTTAATGAATCAGGCGATTGGGCAGTCGCTTGCTGGCCGAGTAAGCATACACACACTACTGCCGCTTTCAACCGGTGAGTTGGGCAAGCATAACATACTACCAACAGACATCGAACCAACGCTGTATCAGGGGTTTTATCCGGCCATATATGCACACAATATCGAGCCAGCGCGCCTTTACCAAAACTACTTTCACACCTACATCGAACGTGACGTCAGACAGCTTGCTCAAGTTGGTGATTTGATGACCTTTCAAACCTTTGTCAGGCTGTGTGCTGCACGTGCCGGGCAAGTACTCAATTTGACCTCTTTGGGCAATGATTGCGGCATTAGCGATACAACAGCAAAAAAGTGGCTTTCGGTTCTCCAGGCAAGCTATGTCATCTTCCTGCTACAGCCATTTCACAAAAACTTTGGCAAACGGTTGATCAAAAGCCCAAAGCTCTATTTTTATGACCCAGGCCTGATGTGTTATTTGCTCGGTATCAAGCAACAGGAGCTTGCTCTGCATTCACAGCGGGGAGCACTTTTTGAGTCACTGGTCATTACAGAAATACTTAAGCATTTTTATAACCGTGGCAAAACACCACAGGTTTACTTTTGGCGTGATAAAACAGGACATGAAATAGACTGCATTGTCCAGGAGGGGCAAAAACTTACGTTAGTCGAGATTAAATCGAGCAGAACAATTAATCAACGTTTTTTTGATGGCATTAATTACTGGAAAAGCTTTGCCACAGACGAAAACATTGAAAGCTTTGTTGTCTTTGCTGGTGGCCAAGACCAGGGGCGCAGCAGGCCTGATTTGGTAAGCTGGCAGTCGATTAATGATATTTTTTGTCAGGAAAACAGACAACGCTAAATCAAGCCTACAACTGCCTAAAGTACTGAGGGTATCTACCTGGAGAACTAAAAAGTTGTATCTCTAACAACAAGCATCTACAAGCCTCGTCACACCGGCCCATGAGCCGGTATCAACACTTTAGACTCAGGTAAAACAGTAGGTTTGATCTTTAGAAATGGACCCTGGATCGACGTCCATTACTGTCCAGAGTGCTGAAGTATCTGCTGGGGAGTTAAAGCGTTGCGACTAACAAAGTTGTATGCAGAAAAAAAATTTGTCATCCCCGGCTTGATCGGGGATCCAAAAAATTAAAAGTGAAATAAATGATGTAAAGGTTGTATGATTCTTACAAAGGAGATCCCCGATCGGAGTCGGGGATGACCCAAAGGGGAAATGTGTGTCCCGCAAAAAACTTATTTCAAAATACTTTGGACAGTAGTGGATCGACGTCCAGGGTGACGAGTTTGCATATCAAAGCTATCCCCTGTATTAAGTAAAAATAGATCCCCGATCCCCACTTTCGTGGGGACTGTCGGAGATGACCAGTCTTGGACTCGGGGATGACTCCTTTTCTCTTGAAATCCCTGTATCAACACAGTCTGAAAACATTTCTATTTGTAACATAATTATTTTTTTTATTTAACAACAGAGCAAAAGCACACGCCCAGCACCATATACAGCGAATCTACGCATTGGGAGGTTTTTTTGCATGTTTGAAAAATGAATAAAAAGAACTTAGGCCTATTTGACAGTTTAGAAAAAATAAACTACCATAAACTATAAGTTATTTTTAAATTGACATAACTTCTCAAAGAAACGCCAATCCGGTTATACTAATCGGATATTAAAAATAACGCCCTATCCTGGGCTTATTGTCCAACAGCAATACTGTCTAGGCCGCAATTTTTTGCATTACACGAAGTTTAATCGGGCACAAAGTATTCTCAATGATAACGATTGAATGCTTTAAACCACAAAAAGAGGAAGGCACACGATGAACACAGCAACAGAAGTTTCACGCCAGAAGGTTCATGTCCCGCTTGGAAAAGTGCGCAACTACAATGAAGTTGTTGAATATTTGGACTCGCTACCAGAAATGGATTACAGTCCGAATGTTTTAACTCGCATGCAAGCACTTGATAAGCAATTTGGTAACATCAGCAAACAACTCGATGTTGTTTTGGTTGGTGGAACAAATGGCAAGAGCTCAACAATTCATTTTGCCAGCAAGTTACTCAAAGAAGAGGGATTTAAGGTTGGTGCCGCCTATTCAACACACACGCTTACGTACAACGAGCGTGTAAATATCGACTTCACTCATATTCAAAACAAGGCGTTTACTGATATCGTCAACGACGTTATCAATGCTGCTCAAGACAACAATATTGCAGCAACAGCTTTTGAAATTATGACCATCGCATCACTGCTGTATTTCAAACAAGAAAACGTTAATGTTTGCTTGCTTGAAGTTGGCTATGGTGGTAAATACGATGCTACAAGCATCTGCACACCACTCATTGCAGCCATTACTCGTGTTGCAAACGACAGTAAAGGCTTGCTCAGTGACGATCTTGACGATGCAGCATTTGAAATGATGAACATTGCTAAAGGTAACTGCTGGTTTATTTCAGCGGAACAAAGCAAACTTCGTCTTCAAAAAATGAAAACATTGTGCGAAGAAAAAGGTATCAAATGGGCTATGCCTATTCGCAAGCTTGCTCAGTTGCCATACATTTTTGAACAATTGTATGGTCGCATTGCATCACTTGGTGAACGTATCGTCCAAATTTATGTTGAAGACATAAAAGGTAAATTTTCACCATTCTTGCGCGGCAATCTGCTTGCAACACAAAAAGGTCAACGTGGTCGTCCAACCATTGAGGCAAAACGTCACGCTGAACTTAACCCAATCAAAACACTCAAAAGCTTTTGGGGCGAAGAGTTTGACTTGCTCAAGAGTCGTTTTGATCTGTTAAATAAAGAAAAACCATCAATCTTGCTTGATAATGCAAACAACCTTGACGCATTTACCAACTTCTTTTTGGGTGTGCGCTTACTGCATTATCAAAAGCCACTCAAGGGCCTTGCATTGGTCCTTGGCTTAAGCAAATCAACCAACGCAATGGAAACGCTCAAGCTTATTCGCTACTTGCTTAAAAAAGTAAGCGGACAAGTTTTCTTTGTTCCACTGCCTGGCGATGCTTGCCACGATCCACAAGACTTGGCTATGATGGCTAAAGAACTGAACGTAAAAGCAAAAGCATGTGCAACCTTTGCTCAAGCTTTTGAACAAGCAACACAAAGCTCAGTTGTTGATGAACGTGATGGCCTGGTGGCTATTGCCGGTTCAACAAAACTTGTACGCGAGTACTGGAAGTTGCGCGACATCAAGAAGTTCTAAAATACTCCTTTTAAAAAAAAGAGCCGGCTGGTATAACAATCAGCCGGCTCTTTTTTTTGTGACAAATATATTGTCACGTGCTATAAGTTTTATCATGTACTCTGACTTGATCAGAGTATTGTTTCAGAATCAAAAAATTAGGAAAAATCATTATCTGGATGCTGAAACAAGTTCGGCACGACACAGTAGTATAATATCACTATGACTACTTTTACCTGAAAGAATTTGCATGGCACTTGAAGAAAAATATAAAAAAAAAATCATAAGCTTGATTAGCGCATTAATCCCGGAAGCAAAAATTTATTTATATGGATCACGTGCTCGTGGTGATGATGCTCAACGATCAGATATCGATATCGCTCTTGATTCAGGCTATAAGCTTGACCTGGTAGATGTCGGTGAAGTTCGTGATGTTTTAAATGCTACACACATCCCCTACAAACTCGACCTCGTTGATGTTCATTTTGTATCAAAAAGCATAAGAGAAGAAATCATGAAAGATAAAGTGATATGGAAAGATTGAACAAACGGCACAAAACATTAACCAAAGCCCTAACTACACTTCTCAAGTCGATCGACAGAATCACGAATAATGAATACAACGACTATGAAGAAGCACGAGATAGCCTTATACAACGATTTGAATATACAAGTGATATTTTCTGGAAATATTTACACGACTACTTAAAAACAATGCACAACATAAAACTTGATATAGTCAGCCCTAAAAGTGTTTATAAAGCATTCCGTGATACAAACATTATTACAGAGGAAGAGTTTACGCTCTGTATCAGGCAGGTTGAACTACGCAACTTAACATCTCACACATACGATGAAGAGTTGGCAGAAGAAGTCTGCAAACAAATACCAACACTCGCTCGTATGATGAAAACTGTTACGAGTCGCCTTGCAAAAAATGCCCCCGATTAAGTTAATCGGGGGCCCAAGTCACATTTTTATAAAAAAGAATTTTTCGATTTACTTAGTGCATCCGCCTTGCCCTGCATCAGCAAAAACTCAGTATCAAGCTGACGCAAATATTCAAACATCTGTGTTCCATATTTTGAATGGCGTAATGCCAAATCAATATTAGCTTGCAAAAATCCTGATGGTTGGCCAATATCGTAGCGCATGCCTTGTATTTTATAGGCAAAGACCTTCTCACCTCCAAGCAGCAGTGTTTGGATCGCATCAGTCAATTGAACTTCACCGCCTGCGCCAATACGCTGCTCATCAAGTGCATCAAAAATCACTGGTGAGAGTACATAGCGCCCGACAATAGCCAAGTTTGATGGAGCATCGGAAACTGCCGGCTTTTCTACCAACTCTTTCACCTGAAACATATTGGGTGAAAATTGCTTTCGAATACCAACGACCCCATAATTTGAAACCTGCTCAAACGGTACTTCTTGAACAGCAACCACACTACATTTTTCTTGATGAGCTATCTGCATGAGCTGTTGCATACAGGGAGTTTGCCCAATAATAATGTCGTCAGGCAGAAAAACTGCAATATGGTCCTTGCCAACTACATGTTTGGCACTCCAGACCGCATGACCAAGACCAAGCGGCTCTTTTTGTCTGACATAGACAAAGTTACACGCTTGCACAATCTTGCCAATGCTTTCAACAAGATCCATCTTATTTTTTGATTTTAAGAAATTATCAAGCTCTGGACAGGTATCAAAGTGATCTTCGATGGTATTTTTGTTTTTGCCGGTAACAATAACAAAATCTCTCAGCCCTGAGCACGCCCCCTCTTCAACAATGTATTGAATGGCAGGCTTATCAACAATTGGCAACATCTCTTTTGGCATCGCCTTTGTTGCAGGAAGAAACCGTGTCCCAAGCCCACCAGCAGGAATAATTGCTTTGGCACTTATCATCCCTCTTTCTCCTCTTCTCCTTTAGGCTGTTAAAACTGTTTTAAGAAAGCAACTCTTCCGCTATGAAAAAGACGGATATCATCTATACCATACTTGAGCATGGCAAGCCGCGTCAGACCAAAGCCAAATGCAAAGCCTGAATACTCTTCTGGATCAATGTTGCATGCACGCAAAACATTCGGATGCACCAGTCCCCCGGGAAATACTTCAATCCAGGTTGTATGTTTACATACACCGCAACCTTTACTGCAGAACGGACAACGCATATCAATTTCAAAACCAGGTTCAACAAAGGGGAAAAAACCAGGACGGATACGAATGTCCAGCTCGTCTTTGCCAAACAAGGTCTTTAAAAACGTCTGCGCCGTACCGAATAAATGAGAAACATTAACTTTTTTGTCTACCAATAGCCCTTCACACTGCATGAACATAAAATCATGCGACGCATCAACTGCTTCGTAACGATATGTTCGACCCGGCGCCACAATGGCAAGCGGTAGTTCCTTGCTTTGCAGTGAGTGTATTTGAACTGTCGAGGTATGCGTTCTCAGCAAGTAATCTGGTCGTGTTGTCCAAAAAGTATCGTACATGTCACGCGCTGGGTGATCTTGTGGAATGTTGAGAGCCGAGAAATTGTAGAATTCAGAATCAACCTCAGGCCCTTGGCAAATCTCATATCCCATTGAGAGAAAAATATCTTCAATTTCGTGAACGAACTGAGAATAGGGATGTAAGTGGCCAGGATAGGCATGCGGTTTGTAAGCGGTCACATCAAAGTTTTGCTGCTTTGCATTGGCAGCATCAACTTCACGAGCAATAAGCTCGTCCTTAACCTGCTCAAAACGCTCTTGTGCGTCTTGTTTAAGCTGGTTAAGTTGTGAGCCGAAGGCCCGTTTTTGCTCTATGGGAAGATCTTTAAGGGTAGCCAGGAGTTGGGTAAACTCACCCTTTTTTCCCAGAAATTGTAACCTTACCTGTTCTAAAGACTTGCTTGACGAGGCAGAACCAAGCGCTTGTTCAAACTCCTGTTGAACCGAACGCAGCTTCTGATCGAGATTTTCCATGAATTTTCCACTACACAAATGAAATGACGATCAACTGAAATTACCGGCAAATGTTTGTTACAGCGTACCACGTTTGTGCATTATTTCCAGAAAAAGTGATAATTATAACTTTATGGCAATTTGACCTACCAGAAAGGTTTTTTTATACCCCATTTGACATTTTTTTAATTTCAGTTAGAATATTAATGCAAGAATTGATGAAGAAATCAGGTCCTTTGCAGCCACGCAAAAGCTAGCGCACTTTAAGCGAAAGCAATGTCAACAAGCACAAGACAAACGAAATAATCCAAAAACGAACCGTAATTTTGGCCTCTTTCCACCCAAGCAATTCAAAGTGATGATGAATAGGGGCCATTCTAAAAACGCGTCTACCCAGAAACTTATATGAAAGCACTTGCACAATAACAGAGACTGTCTCCAAAACAAAAATTCCTCCAGCAAGCGGTAACAGCAGTTCTTGCCTACACATAAGCGCTGTCAGGCCAAGGCCTGCGCCAAGGGCTAACGAGCCTACATCTCCCATAAAAATCTGCGCTGGATAGGTGTTGTACCACAAAAAACCAATGAGTACTCCAGCCATGCTGGCTGCAATAACTGCAAGCTCTGCGCTTGCTGCAAATGGAATGTAGAGATAGTTTGCAAACTGCTTGTGCCCGGCCAGATATGCAATCAAACCAAACGTAGAAAATGCCATGATCAATGGCCCCGTTGCAAGACCATCAAGCCCGTCGGTTAAATTAACCGCATTGCTGGTGCCAACAATAACAAACGTTGCCCAAAAAATAAGTAATGGCCCTAACATCAACTCGCAGTGTTTAAAAAATGGCACACACATTTGCGGTGTTTGAAGGCCAAAACAGTACCAAAGCGTTGAAACAAGAAGTGCAGAGATAAACTGCGCTAAAAATTTTTGCTTTGCACTGATACCTTTTTTATGAAAAATTTTACTCCAGTCATCTATAAAGCCAAGAATGCCAAAACAAATCATCGTTAATAAAAAAATCCACACATTTGGTTTACACAGATTTGACCAAAGAAGCATGGTTAACATACCAATCAGAATAACTAACAGGCCTCCCATTGTTGGTGTATTGTTTTTTTTGTGGTGCGAGTCTGGCACCCACTCACGGACCTTAGATCGAAAATTTTTTTGACAAAACCGTATAAACTTCTCGCCCCAGAGCAAAGAAAGAAAGAGTGATGTCAAAAGAGCCGCTATGGCACGCACACTTACGTAATGAAAAAGATTGAAAAACGTGCAGTGAGTTTGCAATGCTAAAGCCAGATGGTAAATCATGCGTTTCTCCTTTAGGTTGCTACAATTTTTTAAGGAAAATATTAGTATAGCACCCCCAGTTTCGTTGACAATAACGCATGAAAAAGATACTTAAATATCGCTCTAAAATTTCAGCTATTTAAGTAGTAAGGAGAAAATCGTGAAAGAGACCGTCAAACAATGCCTTAGGGCATTGGGGTGCATGTTATTGTTTTTGTTGCCACAACATGCTCATGCTGACTTTAGAGTCAAAGATATTGCAAAGATTGTCTCGTTGCTCAAAGCACCCATCATAATTTATCGCCATATGAGTAAGGCTGACAAAAAAATTGCTCCACGCATTCATTTGTATAATAAAATGACCGTTGATGCAATGCGCATCATCCATCAAAGCGCTGTTTTCTATTCTTGGTTCACACAAAAAAAACATACTGTCTATGATGAGCATCCAGTACTTCGCGCAAGCTGGCTGTGCTACGATTCATTCATGCTTTACGATGATCTCATAGAACTGATAACTAACGACGATGAGCAAACGTATGACCCCGCACTTGAACTGATTGACGAACAAGAGCATTATGCCATCACAGATTTTTTAACTACATACTGCCTGCCCATTCTTGAAAGCGCCGGAAGCGTTTTGCACGAGCACCTGGACATAGGCAAGGGACGTTTGATTTGCCAAGATTTGGAATATTTTTCGCGAGCTGTTAGCGAGTTTTGCCAATGCTCGAGCTCGCAACGCGCAAAAAAACTCCTGCTTGCTTTGGCGCTTGCACACTTGAGCCTTTTAATCAAAGACTGTTACACTATCGCTCACCCAGAACAAGATGAGCCCCCATATGAACAAAAACCTGAACACAAATACATCGCAAAAAGCCACCTACAGCAAGCACGAGAGTTGCTCAATAGAACAGACTCTGTGTTTGAACTGATCGATCAAGGGAGAGCGTTTTACCAAAATACGCTTACAACCGGAGAGAAAGGATCATTACTTGAAAATATCATAATGCACATAGTACTGCCAAATCTTGAAGCACACACGTCAGATAGCTCGTTTAATCGGTTTATCGGCGGAGCACAAATTGGTGCGCACGTGGCCCGCAAACTTGCTGGCACCATCATGCAAAATATTAAAGAGACCATCGCAGACGGCAAGGAAAAGAAAGCTGAAGATAGCGACTCAGCTACTGCCATTACCAATCAAACATTGGTCAAGCGCTTAAACCCTGAAACAATGCAAAAACTTGGTTACACCATTATCTCACTGCAGGCAGACAAACGTGATGAACTTCTCTCACTTTTTAACAGCAATTACACAAACGCTTCTAACCACATTATTGCACGTGATGTTGAACGAATTTTAGCTATCTTAAATATCAGCTTTGATCATGTTAAAAAAGACATACATGCAGTGCTTGATAAACTTGAACACCAAAGACTTCAGGAAAAGCAGGCTTAGGCAAAATAGGAAAGTAACGGCGTTACACACTTACACAGGACATATCCACCCACAGCATATTTGCACGCAGTAGAAGTAAATCCAGTCAACATTTGATAATGTGTGGGCTTGTCCAACATGTAGGCGATATTTGCCACACCTCCACTACCCACGACCATTTTAGCCAGATCAAGCGCCCAATGACCGCCATCAGCCTGTCGGCTGAACGGTATTTCATAAGTAATGTCTGACTTGCCGGCCACTTCGGTCAAAATCATTGCACATTCTTCAACAACCAACCGTACACGGTCGGTATCAAAACCATAAGGACTGCCATGCTGACAACCGCTTTGCAACTGAATAAGTTGATCAAGCAATGTAATAATGTCTACTTTAAACGTTCCAGCCGTCTTGCCCTGAAAAAAACGCTCAGTCAGCATAGAGTAGGAATTAAATAAATTCTGCAACTCAAGCTTGAGTGCAATCACTTCACTCGTTTTTTCGTTGTGGACAAATAACCAGTGCCTGACAAACAAACCAAGCTTGTCTGTATCTTGGCCACATTTACTTTTACCAGCCTCAAACGCTTGATGCTCTTTGATGAATTGGATGAGTTGCCCAATTTTACAAAGCATCAAATCAAAAAAGGCTTCCATGGTAGATAGTGCTTGCTTATCGGTAAAAAAAACCTGAGAGCGTATCTGCAAAATATCTTTTTGCACTGCCTGATAACCCTCTAAATTAACAAACACTGGCTTACCTGCTCGCCACAGGGCAAGCTCTCGAACTTTATCAATAACCTTTTTACCCAAGGCATTATAGTCGGTATCTGGTTTAAGCAACAATGCGCACACCTGTGCGTAACGCACCGAGGTGGTATTGATCACACTGTCAAGCCACGAACCTTGCAGGCCTGCAGGCAATGCCGCATTAAATAATGCAAACAGATACACGTGATTTATCTCTGTGCCTGCCTTATCAAGTAGCTGGCCCTGCTCAAAGAGTGTCGGTTGATGCCATAATTGTTCAACAAGTTGCACAAGCAGCCCAACTGTTTTGAGCCATACGCTTGCAAGCTCACAGGACGAAAGCCCATCTTTGAGAAGAGCATATTGACTTTGTTGTTGCCCAATCGCTAAAAACTGCAGCCCCAGATCAAGCATGTCAGCAGCATCTAAAACCTGCTCCAACATTTTTTCTTGCTCATACTTTTTGGCCGTCTGGTCAAGCAACAATGCAAGTCGTGCTTTGTAACTTTCAAAACTTACTCTTTGCTGAGCACTCAAGATATGAGCAGTACTTAGCTGATCAAAACGATCAAGCAGTTTGTGTTGCACAGTGTGCAACTGGGCAAACGCTGAACCCAAACAAAATAGCTGCAAAAAAATGATAGTTCTTAAACTTAATTTCACAGTAACTTTCATTCCATTAATTTCGGACAATGTTTTTTTACCCTGGTACTGTTCGCATGGATCCCGGCTAAATCCCCTTATCAGGCAAGAGGACAAGCTCCCATGTCTTCCTGAACTTGTTTCAGGATCCAGAAATAGGAAAAATCATTATCTGGATGCTGAAATAAATTCAGCACGACACGCAAAGGGCAAAATCTTTTACAATACCAACACCGCTCAGAGCATTACTAATACAACGCTACCTCTTTTCACCCATGATGTATGGCAGCAACTCAGGAATAAACGGTGTTATCAAAACAACGATCTTATCGATATTTTCCTGGACATATGATGACTTTTGAAAGATATAATCAAACACACCAACAAGCCTATATTTAATATCACCGTAAGCGCTGTTGTACATAACATCACCCACAAACTGCTTCAGTTCACTCTTGTGCGTATGCGTTAAAAAGGTAACCTCATAAGCCTCTGGTCCATCTTGAATAAGTTGCACATCACGCTCAAGTTCTTCCAGCCTATCAATTTTTTCAGCTGGCAGATCTGTTGGATCACTGCAAGCACGCAAAGCGCTGCGCACGCTGACCAACTCTTTAACACACTCATTTTCTTGCTCAAGCTGTTGTGCACGTTTTTCTAGCTGCTCCATGTAGTGAATGTACTGCTTTTTAAGTGGGGCAAATTTGAGCTGAGCAGTTTTACGCTCAGTTTCATCAAGTATCGCATCGATAGCCATTTGCTCTTGAGCAAGCTGTGCGTCTATTTCTTCTTTTTCACAACGATAGGTCCACACAAGCTCTCGGCGTACGTTTAAGTTATTTTCAATAGCAAGTGCTGATGCAAGCTGCAACTCAAGCCCTGCAATGCGTGTTTGCAGATTCTTAATTTGGTTATCATAATCTTGCTGATTATCAACATCTGACTCTATCTCGGCCAAGTCATCAAGCTGCTTTTGACAACTTTTAAGCTGCTCGACCCGACTACACTCAGATGCTTGCTCTTGTTGATCTTTATACTTTTCAAGCAGCCCCGCTACAGCTTGCTGAATGCGTTGTGCTGATGCTTTGCCGTATTCAGTGCGCAAAAACTCAATCGTTGCAATGCGCTCTTGTTCTGCTTGCTCAAGCGCTTGCTTATCTTGCAACGACTCGGCTATATCGCTTGCTGCAATTTTTTGCTTAACATTGGCATAGTCAGCCAATGCACGTAGCATGTTGGCAAATGTCATTTTTGTCGTTCGAAAGAGCCCAAGCTTGCCACGCACAAGCAGTACCCAATGCTGATCACTGTCAACGCTAATCAACTGAACCTGAGGTAAAAGCTGATTAGTTTGGCAAAGCTGCTCAATTTTGTCTTTTACCCGTACTGGTAGATTTTTGTCTCCAAGAGTAAAACTCGCCTTGCCGACAAATTTTTGAACATACTGTGCCAAATGCGCATCAGATTGCTTTAGCAGGTATTGTTTAAACTTTTCATAATCAATAATGTCATGCTGTTTAACGCCGTGCGTTGCCAATGCTTCAGCCATTTTATCTTCAAAGGTAATTTCGCTACCATTTGCAAGATACTCAGCACAGGACTGAGCTTGTGCTAAGTCGCGCATCACAAAGACATCCATCTCAACACTCTCCTTGTCGCAGGTATATTTTTCTACACTTTCAAGGCTGAGATTGGTAACGAGCGCCCATGCACCGTCAATATTTTGCAACAGATCCGGACTGTTGTTATTAAAGAACTGGACAAGCTCTTCTGGCAAATACTCAGACAACACCGTATTCCCATCAAACAAATGTGTTGATGGCGTCATGCTTAACTTAAACAAAAGACGGAAAAGCTCTTCACGTACTAGGGCAACATCACTGACACCATCTTTGCAGAGCAAAAACAATTTAAACAAAAATGTTAATTTGGGATCTGCACGAAACTTAGCCTTTTTGCAGGCATATGACCGAAACCAATCCGTTGCAACGCCCCACAGGCTATCAGCACTTTTTTTGTACACTGGGTCAGAAACTTTAATCTCAAGCTCTGGCAATTGATCAAACAACTCACCTGACCCTGCAAAACCCCAGTCAAAAATAAGCTTTTGTCCGGCAACAAGCGGTAATGAAATATCTTTGGCCGTGTGGTAGCTGAGCTTACTCAGTCCACTAACATTTTTTTTCAGATAATCAAACAATGGACTCACACCAAGCTCTTGCAAGAGCTTATCAAGCGCTGCTTGGTCATGCTGTGCAGCTCGCGTTGAATGCTTTATGGTACGAATCTTAGTCTGCGGCAGCCGTACAGGCGTAGTGGCATCGGCAAAAAGCGTACTAAAACAAAGTGTAAGAAAAAGGCAAAAATGCTTGAAACAAGCTTTAGACAATGTCATAAACAACCCCTCCCACAAGGTATTTATAATAATTTTTGATTGAGTAGTAAGTAAACTATTTTTTTGCTGAAAAATCATGGTGTGTGCCCCTAACACAGCTGCAGATCCCCCTAGAAGTAACAATAACTCTAGCACTAAAAAAACAGTGCTTCAAACGCCTTTACCCTAATTTTTTCGACCTTTAAGCGTTTTTCTTAAAAAAATTTCAAATGATGTTTATTCTTAAGAACCTCAACATCACCCTCTAGGGTCAATAAAACAATTAGGGCACTATGCATAATAAAAAAATTCTAATATTTATATTTTTGCTTTGCGTTCTACAGCAGGCTGCTAGCATGGGTCAACCGGCCAACTCAGAAGGGTTACAGAAGCTGCTTGATACACAGCTCAATGAGCTTGCAATAACGATACCCGAAGATGAAGATTTCTTCCGGCAAAAAATTGAGGGTCTTATTGCAAAGGGTGCAAACATTAATGACACAAACAATCACGCTGGAATCACCCCCCTGCACAGCGCAGTTTTTGTAGAGAATCTATTTTTCATTGCTATCTTACTACGCAATAGGGCCAACCCTAACACCCAACATCCAACAACTCTGAATACACCATTGCACGCTGCAATCTTAAAAGGCTCAGAGGCGATGGTTACCAGTTTGGTCAAAACCGGCCGTATTAATTTCTTACTCAGAAACAAGAAAGGCCAAACAGCCCTAGACCTTGCATGCGAAAAAGATAGGTTTGACCTAGCACAGATTCTTTTAGAGTACGGCGCACCGCACACCAGCTACAGCAAACAATTTTTCACTTCGTGTACCATCATCTAGGCCTGTCATGTTCACCTCGCAAAGCAACAATCATTGTTGCAAAAGTCTGGTTATTATGCCGGTTACTTTTTATGGCGTCAGATACATGCTGCAGACATTCCCTATCGTGGGCAAACTGCTCAAGACTTTGGTTTTGCCAGTTAACCTTACCATCTCTGTCCAGACGCTCAAAATAGCCATCCAAAAAGAGCTCATTTTTAATATGAATAAGGTAGTCTTGCTCTTTGACAAAACAAACGACCAAAAAATCTGAAGGGCAGATAAAAACGCATGCATCAGTTAACATAGCAATATTTCCCTCACGTACGCCGTTGAATTTAACTCGACGTTCAAGAAGAAATGAAATGAGCGGGTACATAGCAAGGCCATCAAAGCTATCGCTATTACTATGCTTCAGTAAATACGTTAGCGGAGTACAATCATCAATCATCTGGTGAATATCGATACCATCCCGTTCTAATCTTTTCAAAGCACAAAGAGCATGCGCAGGATGTCTCTGCGCAAGATCAAGACAACCTTTGATAGAGTTTTCTACCACCGAGGCCTCAAGGTCAACCCTTTCAACTTCAACACCCTTAAGAAAGGCACAATCTGCTGTACCAAACAAAAATAACAACCCCATGAAAAGTTTCGTGGCACCAATCATAAACCAACTCCCTAAAAAAACGCTACAGATACTACTTTGTACATAGTATCTAGCCAATGAAGTCGGGCAAGCGCAATAATTGCAAACTATTGCCTGCGCATGCTTGAACAGCGGCCACATGCAATTCTGTACCCTTACTGCCCAAATTCTTTTTCTAATTTAGACAAAGTAGCAATGACAGCCTCATAAGCCAAATAACTGCCAATGCCACTAAGATTTTTTCGCGCTGCTTTATCTAAATCAGTCAAAAAACTTTGGGCAAGGACTCCTTGCTTAAAACCTTGACGAAACAATGTCTCAATTTTTTCAGTATCTGCCAGCTTAACTGCATCAAGAACTTCGCAACATAACTTGTTCACAAACAAAAGCCTGTCTATCAAAAAATGTTCATTTTGTTTCAGATAAAAAGTAGTTGTTATGTGATTAAGTTTGCTTGTTTGTAGGGCTCCACGTGAAAGCAGAAAATTAACCAAGTCAACATTTCCTTCAATGTAGGCATGACACAATGGAGTACAATCCTCATCATCTGCTTGATTAACATTAGCACCATAATCTTCAACCAACTTTTGCACAAACTGAAAGTAACCACCTCGACAAGCTATATGTAGCACAGTAATTCCACGCAAGCCCGGTTTATTAACCAAATTCCTATCTTGTGCAAGCAATCGAAAAACGTCAAAATCACGTCCCGCTTTTGCCGCGTCCAACATAATTTTTAGTTGCCCCAAAACCTTTAATTGCTGATTTTTTAGTTCAATACACTCAGAATAATTTTTCAAACAGGGAGCAAAGTTTTGCAGAAATTGGACAGGCATGGGGATCTTTTCATCACGAGCACTTGGTCGCAAACCACCAAACACATTTCGATCTTTAACCAACGGCTCTTGATCACTCACTGCCGGTTTTCCCTCTGGCTCAAAACGCTCAACTAGTGACTGTACTTTTTCAACAATGCCCGGACGGATAGCGATGGGCGCTATGACCTCAGTGCTTGCTGCAAGCGCCGCATACCCTGGTAGATCCTGCTCCGAGTCCAAGCAACCTTCACCATAAAAAAGCTCCATAGACTCCTCAAGTAAGAGTGGCCCAACTTCGCAACACCTCTCAGATGCTGAAATACTACTAACCTGCAACAAAAAGGATATCCATAGCAAAACAACCATATGATCTCGTCACTTATTTTTAGTTATCCATCTTTGGGAAAAAGTTCACCCTGTAGTGAAAACAATCTTTCAATAATCCCAATCTGCCCATACTCTTCGGCTATACTTCCAAGGACGCCAACAGCGGCAACATTTATCAACCGTCGCTCACAATTCTCACGAAATAATCTATCGAATTCTTGCACGTTACCTTGTATAACTGCCGTTTCAAGCTGCCGACGAATTTCATCTACATTGTCTGTTGCAGCAATGGTAGCACCCTTCTGATTACACTTTTGCAAGTCAGCCACTAAAAGAATCTTAATTGCTGGATAAGGGGGGTTGTTTTCATACATAACAACATCAAGCGGAGTTCGTCCATCTATGGTTCTTACTTGCTGCGCTCCCTTGGAAAGCAAAAAATCAACAATTTTCACATGCCCCCTACTACACGCTCTATGTAGAGGTGTCCACCCTGATTGGTTTGGTTTATTGATATCTGCTTTATACATCTCAACCAATGTTGCCACAAATTTTAACAACTCTCTTTCATATGCACAGGCCGCGTATAACATCGTCATACCAGCCTTACCAGCAACGTTTACAACGCTTGGATCTTGTGCAAGAAGCGCAAGAGCAGAATCGGTTTTACCTTGGCCTATATCTTTCAAAAAACCATCAGGCAAATGTCTGCGCTCTCCAATCTTAGAATCACAAGTCATACTACCTAGCGGCACTGCAGTCGTAAGCGACGACCTATCCGATTTCTTTTTTTTTGTCCCATCTTTTTCCCGCTCTTTTTCTTGAGTTTGTTCGCCTTCCTTTTCTTGAGTTCGTTCGATTAATGAAAGAGCAAGTGCCCGCTGCACAAGCTCATCATCTTCATCGTCCTGGTCAAAATCCCAATTCCACTCTTGGCCTTGTCCCTGATGCGGGTCTGTGTCATCATCCCAAGCACGACTCTGCCTCAAGATATGACGAGAATCCTGTTCTCTTCTGTCATAACACCAGCCAGGAACATCTCTGCCCTGATCATCTAGGCAACCATTCCATTTAGAGTTGTCGGCTGCATTTGCGTAACTGACAACAAAATAAAATATGATTAACATCAAGTTGTAAAAAATCATGAAAATGGTCTCCCTCTTTGATTTTTTTCAGAACTCTTTTACTTTGTAAAAGTTATTAACTGCATTCAAAGGATTAATGGTATCAAATGAAAACTAACGCCCATAGACGCCTAGGTGTACTTGCTCTTTGTTGTTGTGCGCTTTTTATTACTTCGTGGATAGAACTTTTTCTACAGCGAAAACAAACAATCATTGGAGTTGGCGTTAGTAAAACGTTTCTTTTTTTACTCATTAATATCCATGTTGTTGTCATGATCATCCTGTTGTACTTAATTGTGCGACAAAGTATCAAGCTTTTCTTAGAACGGCAGAAAAAAGTTCCCGGAAGCGTATTTAAACGCAATCTTCTTTTTGCCTTCACCTTTTTTTCTGTAATTCCATCATTTTTTGTTTTTTTTACTGCTGGAAAATTTATTACCACCAGCATTGACGACTGGTTTAAGGCACGCATTAGCTCGGGACTTGATACAACACTTTTTTTGCATGAGCAGTATACGCAAGACATAAGAAAAAAAATTCAAGCCGACGCACATCTGCTCAGCCAACAGCATATTATAGCATCTACAGAAGAACAAAACACTCGCTGCACGCATTATCATTGGCATGATAACGCAAGTAAACAAAAAGCGCTGGAACGAGAAGCTCGTGTCTGGCGAGCCTTACGTACAACAAACGACCGTTCAATCAAGAATCTTCGTCAAGTATTTCTGACCAAACTCACTCAAGCTGAGGCGAACAAGCAACCTTTTGACTTTTATGGTTCACTCTATCACATTGTTAAAAACAACAATCAGACACTAATGCTTGTGCACCGCTATCCAGACAATGTCTGCCATTCATTGATAGAAATAGAAAATGCTATTAACGACTACACACAACTTAAGTCAATTCGCAATTCAATTTACGCAAATTATCTTTGCACGTTTATTCTGGTCACGTTGCTTATTTTATTTTTATCAATTTGGTGCGCATTTTATTTAGCAAAAGGCATAAGCAAACCCCTTAAGGAACTACTTGATGCCACTGACAAAGTCAGTAAGGGATCATGGGATGTACAAGTTTCACCAAATTTACACAGCGACCTACAAAGCCTTGCCCTAGGTTTTAACAAAATGACCAAAGCTCTTGCCAGCGCCCATACCCAACTTGAGTTACGCAACAAAGAAATGTTGGCCATCTTGGAAAATTTAAAGGCTGCAGTTATTTTCATTAATCAATTTGGCAGGGTTATTACATTCAATCAAGCAGCAGACACACTCGCACAAAGTCACCTACGCATACGGCTCGGTAAAAATAAAAAAGTAGTATTCAATCAAAAAACAGAAACCGAACGTAAAATTTTTTATGATTGTATTCGTAAACTATTTACCTCTGGCAAACAACAACTCACACAAAAAATTTCACTACTATCAAACAATGAAACAAAAACATTTGTTGTACATCTCGCCCTGATTTCGATAACGCCAACCTTTAACCCCAACGATCAAGGCATGCTCATGGTTTTGGAAGATCTGACCGATATTGTCAAGCTCAATACTATAAAAACGTGGCAAGATGCAGCAAAACAAATGGCCCATGAAATTAAGAATCCACTCACCCCCATCCAGCTTTCTACGCAACGATTACAAAGAAAATACAGCAGCATTTTAAAACATGACCACATTTTCATTCATTCGACTGAGACTATTCTCAGTCAGGTCAAAATCTTAAAAGATCTTACTGCTCACTTTTTTCGATTTTCATCGATGCCGGCAATTGTTATCGAATCTACAAACCTTCATACACTTATTCAAGAGATTATGTACTTGTATGAAATGAGTTATCCTGAGATCTATTTTTTCAAAACACTTGAAGGCCAAGCCTTACTTAACACCGATAAAAAAAAGCTTAAACGGGTTTTGATTAATCTGGTTGATAACAGCATCAATGCAATCAAGCGATATGGATCAAATTCAAGTCATCGGCACGTTATCACCATCACAACAAAAACACATGCCGAAAAAAAACAACTTGAGATCATTTTGACCGACAATGGTCCTGGTATCGGCCCGCAGCTCAAGGACAAACTTTTCCTGCCGTATGTTTCGAGCGAGAAAAAAAATATGGGTCTTGGTCTTGCTATCGTCAAAGACACCATCTCCCAACTTGGAGGCAGCATTTACTTGCTTCCTACAACGCACGGAGCATCATTTCAGATACTTTTGCCCATGTAAATTGACAGGCACAAAGCTTTACGTTACGCTTTGTGCCCTTTCAGTAAAAGTTATACACTTTCGCAGGAGCAGTCGATGATAAAGCGACAATTTCTCTCTTCAGTGTTTTTTCTACCTCTACTCATCTTCACAATGAGTGCACAAAACCTCACCTATCCCTTGCCTAAAAATTCACACGATGCTTTGATGCAAATTCATTTAATTATAAAAAAAATTGATGGGCATCAAACCCAGGCTAATTTCACATTATCAGATATACGATTTGGCAAAGGAAAGCAGAACGTCTTGCAAGTTGCTATCCAACACAATCTTAATGATTTTGCAAAACAATTAATAACAAATGGCTTTAAAATTGATACCGTTGATGATGACAATTATACCGCTCTACATACTGCAGTAAGGCATGCTAACGTTGAAATGGTAAATCTTTTACTTGAACAAGGGGCAAACCCTAATGCCAAGAATAACCATGGCGACTCTCCGTTTTCTCTGGCTGTCTGCCCATCGCTCATTCATCCATTTCAAAATACCTTTGCAATCATTAGTGCGTTTTTATGCAATGAAAAACTGGCAATAAATCAACAAAACAAAACAGGCGAAACGGCACTTCACTACTTATTTTATTGCCAACCAATGAACTTTGAACAAAAAGAAATACTCTACTCACTACTTTGCAAACATGGAGCCAGTACTTTCATATGCAACGAACAATCACTTACTCCATGGAGTTTGCTTAAATCAATGAAAAAAACTAAATATAACGATAAGAGCAACAAAATTTCCAGAGGCTATTTTGGCATTTTTTCTTAAAATTTGTCTGTCTACAAAATACTTGCTACGATCAGCATTATGAAAAAATTATATGCGCCTTGGCGACACGATTATATTAATAATGTAGCACGCAAACAAGACAAAGACAGTTCGGAAAAGGGCTGCGTCTTTTGCAAGCAACTAATGCACAAAGATGATGATAAATATTACATCATCAAGCGCTTCTCTGACTGCGCCGTCATGATGAATTATTACCCCTATAATGCGGGTCATGTGATGGTATTACCTTACCATCACCAACCCAATCTTGACAACCTCACCCCATTGGTACGTACTCAAATGATGGAAGTTGTAAGCCTAAGCACAACGGTCATCGGTAAAACCCTGAATAGTGAGGGGTTTAACGTCGGCATAAATTTGGGCTCTGCCGGAGGTGGCGGACTTCCTTCACATCTACATATTCATGTTTTACCTCGCTGGAAAGGTGATACAAACTTTCTGGAAACAACTGGGGGCGTCAAAATAGTCTCTTCAGATCTTGATAAAATGTACTTTATGCTCAAAGAAGCATTTGCCAATACTTCCATCGATTAATACGCAAATTACCCTCTCCGTAAGCGGCCAGCGCTTAACTTAATTGGCACGTTAAGCCAAGCTTGACTCGCTATGCTCAACGCTGGCCAGTCCCTGAACACCATTGCCCCCTCTAAATCATCAAAAAGCCTATTATACGGCCTCCTTTAGACATTCTCCCCGTCTCTCTAGGAAATATTTACAAATGTTAAATTATTGACTTATAGTAGCTATAATAAGTAAATTTAAGCTATGAATAGTACAAATAGAAAATATATAATGGGGCAGTTCACCACCATTACAACACCATCAAGCGAATTGCTTTAAGGGAACTTTTGGGGAGCCATATGAAGAAGCAAAACTATAGCTTAAAGAACCTTGTATTTTTTTCGGCACTTTATTGCGCTACAACGTTGTTCTATACCGACCTACAGCCAAGCTCAGCGCAACCCAAAGAGTGGACCATCTTGGTGTACGTACAAGCCAACAATAACCTAGCAAGCTTCGCAAGCAAAAACTTTACCGATATGGCTGAAATTGGATCCAACCAAAACTTAAACATAGCCATTCAATGGTATCAACCTCATGACCAGGGCTTTTGGCGCTACAAAATTAATAAGGGAAAAATGGAACTCGACGTTCGCCTCCCAACCACATCCGACGGAAATTCAGACAAAGATCTTTCAGATGCCATGCGCTGGGCCGTTAATAAATACCCCGCAAAAAATTATGGGTTAATTTTGTGGGATCACGGTATCGGCGTTTTGGATCCCGCATGGGGCAGGCTAAGCTCTTTTAAAAAAGATGCAAAAATTGAGGAATTCGTTTGTAACCTTGACCCTGAAATGGTAAAAAACAACCCTCGCATTCAAATTGAAGGGCTTACCATCGAGGAACAAGATAAACTTTTCACCCCTCAGCAACGCTCACCGCTTTTTGTTCACTCAAGTCATCACGAAAATGAACATCGAGGTATTCTTTTTAATGAATATAAAAAAACATACATGGACAACCAAACGCTATGCAAGGCGCTCAGCGATATCCACAAAAATGTTTTAAAAAATAAAAAAATTGATCTTCTTGGCATGGATGCATGTTTGATGGCCATGCTTGAAATAGCCTACCAAGCACGACACTATGCAAGTTATTTAGTATCTTCACAAGAGGTAGAGCTTGGCTATGGTTGGTCATACACACCATTTATGCATGCGCTAGCGCACAGCAAAGCAACCCCTACGCAGGCAGCTCAAGCGATTGTGACCGCCTATGAAGGCTACTACAAAAATAAAATAGGGTTTTATACACAGTCTGCCATAGACTTGGAAAAAACCATAAATATTAGAGAAAATCTTGATGCACTCGTCGAAAAAATAAAACTTTGCCAAGCTACAAATAAAAGCGTCATTAATAATGTGATCAATCAAGCGCGTAAAGCAAGCCTACAGTTTAGCGCACAAAGCTACGTCGATCTTCATTCATTTTACCAAGAACTGTTTAAGCTGCTTTCAAATAAAGATGTTACACAAGAAATTAAGCAGGCCAATGATTTGAAAACGATTTTAACACAGGGACTACAATCAATCGAACAAGCCGTTATTGCAAACGCTGCGGGCAATACCCTTTCTCGTGCCAAAGGTATTTCGATATACTTTCCTCGTCATCACATTGATGATTCGTATCAAAAAATTGAGTTCGCCAAGGAAAGTAAATGGTTGCATTTTATTAAAGAGCTGCTTCCAAGCTTGTAAAAATACGCACATTAAAAAACTTATTGACTAGATACATCATCTATTTCTACGCTGACTGCAACTAATAAAACTCATTAAATAAAACGAGAAGGAGTCAGAGTGGAAAACTCTAAAGTGCGTAAACTTGCGTATGCAAGCAGTATAGTACTTATTGCGCTCATTACCTCCGTACCCGCACATGCAGCAGCAGAATGGACGGTACTCACTTTTATTCAGGCCGATAATAATCTTGCAGACTTCGCTTACTACAATATCAACGATATGCAAAAAGGCATACTCTCTGACGATGATGTCAATATCTTGGTCCAATGGGATCAACCTGAAAACAGGCGAATTTGGCGCTACCGCATAACCGCAAGCGGCAAAGTTGAAGACGCATCAGTTTCGGGCGAAATGGGTAATCAGCCAGCAAAAGAACTAACTGACTCTATGCGCTGGGCTAGCTCGGACTACCCAGCAAATCGCTATGCTTTGATTTTATGGAACCATGGAACGGGCGTAGAAAACTACTGCTACCAAGGAGAGTTGGACGATGGATATGACCTGCGCCAACCACAACTAGCCCCAGAGCTCAGGTCATGGATTCAAATCCCGGGTTTTGAGCAAGCAAACCAAACAACTGAGCGCACAATTTTGTATGACGACACTGAAGGAACGTGCCTTGGCTGTAGTGAACTCGGGTCGTGCATGGGTGAAATTAAAACAATACTTGGGAAAAATCTTGATCTACTCGGAATGGATGCTTGCTTAATGGCAATGCTTGAAATTGAATGGCAAGTTAAAGACTCTGTTGATGTCATTGTTGCATCAGAAGAAATTGAACCTGGTTATGGTTGGTCATATGAAGGATTTATAAATCCACTAACAACAAACCCAAAAATGACCGCTGCTCAACTTGGTCAAGCAATTGTAAATTCATATACAACACTGTATGCAAATAACTACTACGCGCAAGACCACACACTCTCCTGCGTTTGCACCACAAAGCTTGATGCTATTAAAGACAACCTTCAACAATTTATCCGTGATGTTGATACGTGCGTTCAAGCAGACGAATATAGAGCACGTAGCGCAATACAAAAAGCACGATACGCATCAATTGAAATGTATATCTCTGAATACATCGACCTACATTCATTTTATGCAGCACTAGTCAGACGGCTTGACGATGTCAGCCCACGTTCAGACAGAATACTAAGCAAAGCTCGCCGCCGCAGACGCCAAAAATATTCCCCCGACTATCTTGCAGCACTTGACGCCATGATAAAAACAGCCAAAGAAGGCATGAACCTAATATCAGATGCAGTTCTCTCAAATGCTACTGGACCATTAATGGATGGTGCGCACGGCCTCTCAATCTATTTCCCTCGCAAGGGCGAAATGCATGCGTCGTATGCTGACGTTCGCTTTGGTAAAGAAGTAAATTGGGAAGAATTTGTAAAAACAAATATGAAAGCACAGCAGCGCAAGAGACGTGAGCGTCGTAGAAGATAAATTTAATAAAACCTACCCAAGCAAAAACGCTAAAATTTATTTACAACAGGTAGTATTTGTTAACCCATTTCAATGGCATACGGAGTCATTCCCGATCGGCGTCGGGGATGACTCCAAAAGACTATGTACGTTTAAAAACAATCAACTCGCTAAATAGAAATTCATACTATCACTTGTATACATTCACTCAGATTTAAAAAAAATATCATTCATCTTTTCACTCTTGATGTAATCAAATGGGCACAACCCTTTTTTATCAGGCAAATTGATTACCGCCTTTTTTTTAATGAGCATTTTTGCCATCTTTGTATCATCGGCTATAACGGCATAATGCAATGCTGTTTTTCTCTCATCATCTTGCAAGTCAATAGCTGCTGAATGCTTTAACAATAATTTAGCCGCCTCATATTGGCCGGCAAGTACAGCCCAGTGCAACGGTGTTCGTTGGTGCTCATCCAGCCCATTGACCGGCACAGGAGGAAAACCCAGCAGGCGCTTCATCTCACTAATGCGTCCACATATTGCAGCTTTGTGCAATTTATCGGCCCCAAGCGTGTTGCCAATCATTGTATTAATTTCAGCCTCCGATAGCTTACCTGTACTCTCTTTATCACTTTTGGCAAAAAGATTTACCATCAAGGGTAACAAATACAACAAATACCTAACTTTCACCACGTTCCCCTACACAAGATCCTTGCACAGCACCAAGCAACAGCCTACAATTTTTTTCTCGAGCATAATCACAAGGTGTTTTATTAAACTTATCCCGCGCTTGAAGGCTTGCTCCTCCTGCAACAAGGCAACGTACAGCCTGCAGCCATCCAATAAGCACAGCCCAATGCAGTGGCGTTCGATTGTGCGCATCCCTAAAATCTTCGACGCGGCATTCTCTTCCCTCTGGAAGAATCATATCCAGCTCGTCTGCATCTTGAAAATACATGAGCCTATGCATTTCACTGATTCTTAATTCTTTGGCCATAGAAAGTTCTATAAATTCTTCTGCTTCAAGAGCATAAAATTTTTCTAATTTCTCTAACTCAACATTTGAATAAACAGACGTGTTAAAAGACAAACAAAAAAGCATAGAAATGGCGTACAGATTTTTTTTCATTTTTCTCCTTTTTAAAACTCACCGCTATAAAATTATCAGGAAAATAACAAAACATAACCAAAAAAGCAGTCGTTTTAATTTTGTGTTAGGCTATACGTTCTTACAACATTTAAAAAAAATGATTTTGTTCTAGAAAGGCCACCCATGACAATAGTACAAAAACAACCGACAGCAACTCCAACAAAGCCCGATGAAAAAATTCTTGTCGTTGCACGCAAAAACTTGTTCGCAGCAACAACACCACAGGGATTTGTTTCCATCGACAATTTCAAAGAGTTTGAAACAAACATTGATGCTCACAAGGAGTTTATTTGGCGCCAAGCAGCAGAACAAGATCCAAGTTACAAACAAATTATTCCTTATTTGGTTTTTAAATATCAAGAAAAAATTTTTCTCATGCAACGCCCCGAAAAAGCAGGCGAACAGCGCTTAAAAAATAAATATACCCTTGGCATTGGTGGGCACATTAGAGAACAGGACCTAACACACAATTCTATTTTTGAATGGAGCAGACGCGAATTTACCGAAGAGGTAAACTACAAGGATGACTTTTCAATAACGCCACTTGGTTTAGTTAATGATGAAAGCAATAGCGTTGGCCAGGTGCACGTTGGCTTTGTTTTTTTACTTGAAGGCAGCAGCGACAACATTAGTATCAGATCAGAACTCAAACACGGCTCACTACTAACCATTGAAGAGTGTGCAAAACAATATGACAACATGGAAACGTGGAGCCAACTCGTATTCAAACATCTTGAGAAAACATACTAAAGGAGAACTGATTATGCCAAACACCCACGCTATTGACCTTGCACGGCTTGAATATCACGCACTACAAATTCGCATCGATTCCATTCGTGCAACAAGCCAAGCCGGCTCCGGTCATCCAACATCATGCCTTTCAGCTGCAGATATTGTCAGCGCACTTTTTTTTCACGTACTGTGCTATGATTTAAAAAATCCAGAGCATCCGAACAACGATCGGGTTATTCTTTCTAAGGGACATGCTATTCCTGTGCTGTATGCAGCATGGAAGCAGCTTGGGGTCATTTCAGACCAAGAACTACTTAGCTTGAGAAAGTTTGACTCCGTACTTGAGGGACACCCAACAAGCCGCTTTGCATACAATGAAGCTGCAACAGGATCCCTTGGACAGGGGCTCTCGATCGGGGTTGGTATGGCTCTTAATGCACGCATGCGCGAGCTTGATTACACAACTTACGTTATTTTAGGTGACGGCGAAGTTGCAGAAGGTAGTGTGTGGGAAGCTGCTGAGCTTGCCGCTCACAATAACGTCGACAACTTGGTTGCAATACTCGATTGTAATCGCCTTGCCCAGTCTGGATCGAGCATCCACGATCATGATGTAAAAAAATATGCTCGCCAATTTGAAGCATTTGGCTGGAACACATGCATTATCGATGGACACAATATCACCGATATTGTTGCAGCCCTTGAACACAGCAAAGAACAAAGTGGTAAGCCGAGCATGATCATTGCAAAAACATTTAAAGGTCATGGCATAGCAGCAAGCGAAAACAAAGATGGTTTTCACGGAAAACCATTTGAGCTCGACGATATACAAAGTCTTATTGATCAACTCAACACAACATTTTCTTCTGCTTCAAACTACGCCCCAAGCTCTCTTTATGCACCATCTGAACCAACCCCAGCTGACGCGCACGAAACCAAGACTCCACATATTCCTGATATTGATTTAGCACACGATGACAATAGCGCAGAGTTTACAGCTGATAAAAAACTTGCAACACGTAAAGCATTTGGCTATGCACTTTCTGCGCTTGGCCATACAAGCAACTCAATTATTGCACTCGATGCTGATGTACAAAATTCGACATTTACTGAAATGTTTGCGCAGGCTTTTCCTGATCGTTTTATTCAATGCTTCATTGCTGAACAAAACATGGTAGGCATTGCAACAGGTTTACAAGCTCGTGGCTTAATTCCCTTTGCTGCAACATTTGGAGCTTTTTTTACTCGTTGTTACGACCAAATTAGAATGGCTGGCATCGGCCGCAACGCCCTACGCCTATGCGGTTCACATAGCGGGGTATCAATTGGTGAAGACGGTCCATCACAAATGGCACTTGAAGACATTGCAATGCTCAGCACAATACCAGATTCTATCATTCTATACCCATCTGACGCTGTTGCTACATACAAACTTACCAACTTGATGGCGCAGTATCACGATGGCATTTCATACCTACGTACAACACGCGCAGCAACCCCAGTCCTTTATAAGAAAGACGAAGAATTTAAACTCGGTGGCTGCAAAGTTTTACGCCAAAGTGACAATGACCAGGTATGTATAATCGCAGCCGGCATTACTCTGCATGAGGCACTAAAAGCACACGAGCAACTTAAAACTGAAGGCATCATGGCCGCAGTGATTGACCTATACTCAGTCAAACCACTTGACAACCAAACAATAAAAAAAGTTGCACAAAAAGCTGGCAATCGTGTTATCACTGTTGAAGATCACTACCTACAAGGCGGTATTGGCAGCCTCGTCGCGCATGCATTAAGCACAACAAACATTGCCGTCCAGTCTTTGGCTGTCAAACAACTTTCTCGCTCAGGCAAGCCTGAAGAGTTGCTCGCTTACGCCAAAATCGATGCTGCAGCAATTGTAGAAAAAGTGAAAGAGAAATAAAATATTGCCTCACCTTACACCATCCTTGTAAGTTATAGCAAAAATCGAATACTACCTGTAAAAGAGGAAGATTTATGAACAAAATCACAACATTGGCAATGGGTGTGCTCATTACCGCACTAGCCACTTCATGTTCAGCAAAAAGCTTGGAGATTGAAAATACAAATGAAAATCACTCAATTATATTCGAGGAAAACGAGTGGTCATTTCCAAAGCCATATACCCTACTCAGATCAAATGACCATGTTATTTTACTCAATGAAGTAATTCGCTATCAAAGTGAAAACATCGAATACATAAAACAACTTATCGCTGAAAGCAAAAATCTTGACGAATTCGACTGTAGTGGCCACGCGGCACTACACATCGCTGTAATGAAAAAAGAAAAAGAAATTACTCAATTGCTGCTCGACGCCGGAGCAAGCGTTTCACTCATCGACCAATTTGATTGGACACCTTTGCTCCATGCAATATGGGAGAAAAACCGGGAGATAGCACAAGAACTACTGAGTCGTGGCGCTGATATAAACGAACCAATCAAAGACGGCATCACGCCACTACATTACGCAGTTTCATGGGGAGCTGAGAGTGTTAAATTTGTCTTAAACCTCAATCCCAACATCAATGTTCAAGACAAAGAGGGGCTAACACCACTCCACCGTGCAACCTTGGGCAATAATCTTGAAGTTATTGAATTACTACTTAAACATGGCGCGAGCAAAACAATTACTGACAGCAAAAACAGAACCGCTGCCGATCTAGCTGTTGAACACACCTGTAGAGATATGATCACTACTTGGCACAATAACACGTAAATTATACGAGTAAGCAGGGCAACAGTCCTGCTTACTCACTTCTTTCTGTTAATCTCACATAAACTCTTGCGCTTGTTTTAAACTCGTTCTAGGCTCTTAGCAGGTTTATAATTTTTCATTCTCTACAAAAAAGGAGAGGGTCATGAAAAGAACTTCTTTACTGCTGGTTTGCCTCCATTCAATTCTTACGCTTTGGACTCCTCTGCTCGCACATGAAGATAATCCTTATCCGCTGCATGAAGCCATTTACGCATACAACACATACTGGATAAACGAAAACCTTGCAGCAATCGATCAACTCATAACAAGCAACGCTGCAAACCTGGACGACTTCAATGATGAAGGATATGCTCCCCTACACATTGCAGTATTTGAAAACAGATTTGATGTTGTCAAAAAGCTTGTTGATGCCGGCGCGGACGTTAATCGCCAAGACTTTTTTGATTGGACCCCTCTACTGCATGCAATTAATGGACGCAACCGTAAGACTGCAAATTTTTTAGTCGAGCATGGTGCCGATATAAACATGCCTATCAAACACGGAGAATGTGCCCTTCATTTTGCCATACGCTGGGGTATCATGCACGTTGAATTTGTTTTGGAATACAAAGCCGATATTAATGTAGCAGATAATGCAGGATGGACTCCGCTCCATGGTGCTGCTGCCTACAAAAATCCTGAGCTTGTCAAACTGTTACTTGATCACGGAGCAGATCGCAAACGCACAGACTTGAAAAAACGAACTCCACAAGAACTTACCACCGATGAAGAGTGTATTAAGCTGCTAAAAACCTATTTTCCAGAAAACGAATAAAAAAGCGATACATAACAACCCATGGATAGCTTTTGGAGTGCTCTTACAAAAACAGCAGCCGTCTGTACCTCTCTGGTACTTGCCCCAACTCAACAAACCTTGCATGATATAGCACTCTGTGCAGCAGCACAAAACAATGATGTTCAGTCAGCATCAAGGCTCTTGACCAGTTCAAAAGCTAGCATTAACACTCAAGACCCACTCGGCAGAACACCGCTGCGCATCGCTGCACTTGAAGGTAATGTTGAAATGATACGGCTTCTTCTTAAACACCATGCACATACAACAATGCCCGACAACGAGGGCTGGACGCCCATGTTTGCTGCCATATCCACCAATAAACCTGCAGTAGTCGAAGCACTTCTCGAGCACGATCAAACACTTGCCAACACAAGAAACAATAAAGGCCTTATGCCTTTGCACAAAGCTGTCAGTGACTACACACAAGACACGCAAGAAGCTCGTAAGGCCATCATCATGATGCTCCTAGCATATGGTGCTCAAATCAATGCTCCCATTAAAAACCCTGAGAATAGGTGGGGTAGCACGTATGCCTATCAAGTCATTGCAACACAAAATAATATCATCATCCCTGACAACGAAGGCTGGACTCCTCTGCATCAGGCAGCAGATGCCTGTTCGCGCAACGATGTAACGAGAAATCCATATAAAGAATTACCCGATTACCGCATTGGTGATACTGATGTTATTGAACTCCTTCTCAGGAACGGTGCAGACCCCAAGCTTACTGACTATAAGGGCCGCAGGCCGCAACAGCTAGCAAAATCAAAGCGCGTGCTCAATGCCTTTGCCCCGAATTATCGGCCTGTAGCAATACCTCAGGTCACAATCATTGAGTAACCGCTCCAATAGGTTTTTGCAATAAATCGCTGCCAAATAAGCTTTTTACTTGAAAAAATAAATTTGTATGGCACAATAGTGGTACTTCCTGACCATATTTGGTCCAAAGATGTTTATGGTGGGGGGCTGTAGCTCAGTTTGGTTAGAGCGTCCGCCTGTCACGCGGAAGGTCGCGAGTTCGAGTCTCGTCAGCCCCGCCATAATTATCGAGAACTTCTTCCCTGCCGGCTTTTCCTTTACTCTCTCATTTTTCTTTTTCTAAATAATTGCACCAACCGTGTTTTTTATAGAAGACTACAGGTGTTACAACGAGCAATGCCTCGAGCGTAAATACAAGTTGTCACGGTAGCGTATCACAAAACCGCTTCCCTTTATCTATCCCCTGAATTTTTTTCAGGTTCCAGGAATGCATAGGATTCTGAAAAAGCCCGACAAGATACACGGAAGCGTAGAGGAGTCTTGTTATGAAAATATTCAGCAGACAACCTTTTGTGCTCAATCCTACAAAATTCATGCTATCTCATGTTTTTTTCACGTTGCTTGCACTGTCCACAACCAACGTTCGTAGTGCAGAGACATCTCAGTTGCTCGCTATAACTCAGGTAAGCAGCCAAAATGAAAAAGAACATGAAAAAACAGCCGAAACCACAATCCCAAAACTGCGAGAAATAGTATCCAAGATGATTGCCAACAAAATTGACCTTGGTTACAATGAAGAACTTTTTGGGCAGCTTTGTGAGTATCCAGAGTTTTTGGCAGAAGTTGGCTTAAGCCAAAAACCAGAGAGTGTTATTCATCTGTTGACTGTCCTAAAAGAACGCTTTTACCCAAGCTATGTTTTTAAAACACTTCAGGCAGAAAATAAAGCCGTTACAAAAGACCTCGGTCCAAGATTACGGCTTGGCAGTCAGTGCGTACAAAGTGTCTTGCTACCGCCAGAAAGAGAACCTTTCGGCGCCAAACAAAAGCAAGACTTTATACATCAAATAATCTGTAAGTTTTACTCACAACTACTTGCTGCACACAAACCTCTTGCCCAGTTTTCTTTAAACAAAGGCGCAAATACCATCGTTATTAGCTCAGACCTGCGCTACATGTTTATTTCAAGTAATATGGGTCATCAACGCGAAGTCAACATGTATGACCTTAACGCTTTGTTAACGAACAAAGTGGCATACATCACCAAGTTTTCATACGGAACAATCACTCCTTATTCTGTAAAAATAAGCGCATGCGGCACGTACCTTTTAACTGGAGGTGATGGCATAATTCGTCTCTGGAGTGTACCAAAACTGGCAAACAACCACAGAAAGCCCGATGGTGCTCGACTCAAGGCACTACCCAGCGAAGGATCAGCAACATTATCTGCCAATTTCAGCCCCAACGGAAAATATGTTTCGATAAGTAACTTTGACGGTAACGTTATGGTTTACGACCTAGAACAAATACTCACGCTCACAAGTAACCCTGAGCGAGCATTGGTCGTTAACATTTGCCCAGAAGAAAGCAAACCAATTGCTGTAACATCATTTAGTCCATGTGGTCAATACCTGCTTGCTTCATGTAATAACGGCATAACCAACATTTGGAATATCCAAAATCTGATTACACAAGCTGAGACAGGTCAAGTAAAAAATATCACCCACAAACAAGCCGCCCCACACCTTGTTGCAAAATTTGAGAGCAACTCTAAAAACCCCTCTAGCAGCGCATTTTCACCTCATGGAAACTTAGTTATTACCACATCTAACAAGGCTTTGTACATCTGGGATTTTAAAACTCTTGCCAACAAGCAACAAGATGGTGAAGTTATCCCTATCGCAAAAGTACTAAGCGAGGGACTTTACTTCTCGTATGCTTTTAGTCCTTGCCAGCGCTACCTGCTCATCGGTGATGGGAAAAAAACAATGCATCTGTACGATGTTCCAACACTCCTACAAAATCCTTCAAATCAAGCTCGTGCTCAAATTTTTGAACAGGCATTTGATAAGGAAATAAAAACAGTTTCTTATAGTCCTAACGGTGATTTTTTTTGTATCGGAACCAGCAATTTTTGCTATATTTTACCCTCCATAAGCTATTTCGAAAAAAAACAGTTTGAAACAATTAATACATTGCTTCTTAAAAAAGTAACTAACTAGCTAAAGAACATGAATATTTCGACGAAACACACTTTTTTTGTTTTTATCATTTTAATAACGTACTCCGCTCTTGCAATGGACATAGAACAACAAACGCAAAAAAATCTTGATACGATTGAAACAAACTTCCAATATTTACTTAAACACCATCCCAGCTCGCTACTGGAATGTTTTAAGGATAGCTCATCCCTGCAATGCGTAGCAATTAGCAACAATGAAGAATATATCGCCTTAGCATCTGCACGTGGAACCATTGCTATTTATAGTAGACTCACTAAAACTCATACGATGTTTGCCACTGATCAAACAAATATAAGAAAAATTGCTTTTAGTTACAACGGAAATCACCTTTTTGTTTTATCTGACAACAGCGTACAACGCTACCTTCTTTCAGGGGAACTAAGACATATGTGGCCTTCACCAACTCCTCTTTTGAATATGGCCTTAAGTGCAAATGGGAAAACCCTTCTGATAGTTTCAGAGCAAGGGATACATCTTTTTTCAAGCTCAGATCTTTACCAAATAACTTCAATCGACTATAAAACCAACGTCTCAAAAACACTTTTCAGTCCAGCAAAATCATACATTGCAATTTTATGTGCCTCAACAAGTAACCTGTTTCTCTACAATTTCCACGCAAAAAAAACAATACTCCTTGCACATCCAGGACACGTTTTTGATATGGTCTTCAGTCCAACTGAAAAAAAACTTGCAACATTATATAAAGACAAAGGAGACTGTGTTAAGCTCTGGAACTTTGCAGGGGTATGTCTTGCAACCTTAAAACAACCTTATGGTACCCACACATTTAAATTCAGTGAATGTGGCAAACTCTTAATCGTTGGAACAGGTAACGAACTGCGTACTTTTTGTACAACAACGGGAAACTTAGTTGCCACTACTCAAGCCGGCATACGTCCTATCGAAACAATAATTTCAGTACCAAAAAGTAACTATTTTTTAACCGCACAAAGAAACAGCACTGACATAACACTATGGACTGTAAAAAACGGAGTCCCAATACTTATTGCTCCAGTTACTTTTCCAAGCGTATTTCTCATGCCATGCTGTAGTAGTAATAGAATAATGCCAAGTCCACTAGGCTCGTTTTGTATTTTCTTCAACCAAAATATAGTTTATCAATATCCACTCCCAAGATTCTTTAGTACGGTGGACAACGACAATATTCAGATGCTGCTAAACGACAAAAACATAAAAGGTGCGTGTAATGAAAATCTCAACTAAAGCCGTTCTTATTTTTTTTCTATCAACACTTACTCAAACTTCAACAAAAGCTAATCTTGGTAAAAAAATAGTTATTCTTGCCCTTGCAATACTCACCAGCGCAACAACTTACCCTGCCGAAAAACAACAACACCTGTACAACTTTTTGTGCTACCTCAAACAAACCGTACCCGAATCAAACCACCCAAACATTGTTAGGAGCGTTGCTTTTGGTTACTATGGAATATTACTAGAAACATACCTCAGACAACACGAAAGAATAACGCTACCTCACAACGCATACATCAACTCAATAGCTTTTAACCCTTCTGGAACGCTCATCGCTACTGCCTGTGACGATGGGACCACAAACATATGGGATATTTGCGGAATTATTATTTGCCAAATCCCACAAAAAAACAAACGCGCCTATGCCATTGATTTTACTTCAGACGATCAAATCATGACAATTTACTACAACAATCCTTGCCAAATCAAACTATGGAATACCAAGGGGGAGTTAATAGAAAGCCGTGAATTTCCAGAAGCGGTTTATAGACTCTTTGCAACCTCAGATCTATCTGTCATTTCGACTGCATCAGCACTGGGCATAAGAGTAGTAGAAGTACACACTCCTGAAAAAAAATTTCTTATAGAGCACAATGATGAAATTAATTCTGTAGTCTTTAGCCATGACAAACAATACATCGCTACTGCCTCCGATGACGGCACTACAAAAGTGTATACCCAACATGGCGAACTTATTAAAAAAATTTCGCATGGCAACTGGATCACTGGTGTTACCCTTAGTCATCACAACAATTTTATAATAACAACATCATCTCGAAACGGAGAAATTAAAATATGGGATTTTAATGGTAACCTGGTAATAAAGCTATCAGCCGAAGACACAGTTACCAATGTTGCAATAGATCCCTATGAAAAATTTTTCGTAACAGATTGCAGCTGGCTTGTAACCCTAGACGGAAAAATTCTTAAACGACTAACCCCAAATGCCAACAGCAAAGTATTATTTAGCCCAGATGGAAAACTTATCGCTCTTGCTTGCGTAAAAAAGTCTACAGTTAAACTATTCCCATCGCCACATTATTTTGCACAACTTGCTTTTGACGAACTCATTGACCTACTCTTCCCCGAACAGTAGCTTTATCAAATTGGCGATTTTTTTTGATGTGCAGTTTTAATTCATTAACACCATAGAAAGCATTTAGACATGCTAAAAAAAATAATTATCCTTACCCTTGCAGCACTCATTAACACCACAACTCACGGTGCAGAAAAACAGCAACATCTGTATAACTTTTTGTGCTACCTCAAACAAACTGTTCATACAGTCAATCATCCAAATATTGTTAGGAGCATTGCTTTTGGTTGCTATGAAGCACTACTTAACGCGCACATCAGGCAACACGGACAGACGATTTTACAACACGACTTGCAGGCAAGTATTTGCTCAGTTTCCTTCAGCCCCGATGGCACGCTTATTGCAACTGCATCAGATGACTGCACTGCAAAATTATGGAGCCCTGATGGCAACCTTATTGCAATCCTCGACCATAACGACTGGGTCCCCTCTGTTTCATTCAGCCCTGATAGCACACTTATTGCAACTGCATCACGTGACCACACTGCAAAACTATGGAACCGTGACGGACAACTCGTTGCAACCCTCAATCATAATGACCGGGTCAACTCTGTTATATTCAGCCCTGATGGCACACTCATTGCAACTGGATTATACAACTTCAAAACAGAGCTATGGAGCCGCAACGGACAACTCATTGCAACCCTCAATATCGATAACGGCTGGCTCAACTCTGCTGCATTCAGCCCTGATAGCACGCTCATTGCAACTACATCAGAAGACTGTATTGCAAAACTATGGAACCGTAATGGACAACTCATTGCAACCCTCAATCACAATGACCACATCAACTCTGTTTCATTCAGCCCTGATAGCAAACTTATTGCAACTGCATCAAGTGACCACACTACAAAACTATGGAACCGTGACGGACAACTTGTTGCAACCCTCAATCATAATGACCGGGTCAACTCTGTTGTATTCAGCCCTGATGGCACACTCATTGCAACTGCATCATATGACCGCACTGCAACACTATGGAACCGTGACGGACAACCTGTTGCAACCTTCAACCATAACCGCTGGGTCGACTCTGTTGTATTCAGCCCTGATAACGCACTCATTGCAACTGCATCAGGTGACCGCACTGCAAAACTATGGAACCGTGACGGACAACTCATTGCAACCCTCAATCATAACGGCTGGGTCACCTCTGTTTCATTCAGCCCTGATGGAACACTCATTGCAGCTGCATCAATTGCAATTGTATCAGAAGTTGACGACACAATAATCTTATGGCCTGCACCTGATTACTTTGCACAACTCACGCTCGACGAGCTCATCGAACTGCTTTTCCCAGAACAAGCTCATTGGCTTTATCAAATTAGCGATGTTTTTTGATGTGCAGTTTTAATTCATTAACACCATAGAAAGCATTTAGACATGCTAAAAAAAATAATTATCCTTACCCTTGCAGCACTCATTAACACCACAACTCACGGTGCAGAAAAACAGCAACATCTGTATAACTTTTTGTGCTACCTCAAACAAACTGTTCATACAGACAATCATCCAAATATTGTTAAAAATATTGCTTTTGGCTGCTATGAAACATTGCTAAGACTCTATACTCAAAAATATGGAGTTATTAAAATAGAAAATGACGAAGCAGTTGGAAATGTTCTGTTCAGTCCTAATGGAAAACTTATTGTATGTGCTGCCTGCCCAAAACCTACTGTTACAATACACTCATTGGAAAGTAGGCACTCAGTAAAACTTAATCATGACAAAGTAATACACAAAATCGAGTTTAGTCCATGTAGCAAATTAATTACTACAATCTCACGTGATAAATCTGTTGCAAAACTATGGAGTATCAAAGGAGATTTGGTCGCACAATTACAACACGATGGCTTAATAAGCGATATTACATTCAACCCTTGTAACAAACTCATAGCAACCGCATCACACGATGGATCTGTCAAACTATGGAGTCATGAAGGAAAACTTTTAAAAAAACTTATACACAACGGCACAGTTCCCCTCGTCGTTTTCAGTGCAAATGGAAACCTTTTAGCAACAGCATCAAAAAAAACTCTCAAACTATGGACATCTGACGGAGATTTACAGCGCAATTTAGAGCACCCGGAAGAAGTGAAAAGTTTTGTTCTTAGTCCATGCGAAAAATTTATTGCAGTAGCAACACATGATAACAATTCTCCTCTATCTTACTTATATCTCCGAAACATAAACGGAGAATATATTACAAAGACAGCACAGCTAGTCAATACTGGGCCTCCACAATTCAGTCAATGCGGAAAATTTCTTGTCACAGTACCACCAGGTCAAAGCGTCCAGCTATTGCACACGGATGGGAAAACTACTACTAACCTTCCTCACCCCAAATTTGTATCCGGTGCTTCATTGAGCCCATGCGGAAAACTTGTAGTCACAACGGACCACGATGGTGCCGCTTATTTATGGAAAACTAACGGAGATTTCTTACAAAAACTAAACACAGATCTTGAAAAAAGTATAAGTACAAATTACCTTACCACTTGGTTCAGTCCATGCGGAAAATTAATCATACTCATGGAGAAATATTTCATGCATGCATTATGCAAGGCAAACGGAAAACTCATTACAATTGCTCCTGAAGACACGACCCCTTTACCAACGTTCAGCCCATGCTCAAACTACGTATCATTTCCTCTAAATGATCGCGCTTGTGTCATTTTCCCTGCTGTAAATTTTTTTTCACGATTTACCCTTGCCGAATTGATTGACCTACTCTTCCCCGAACAGTGGCTTTATCAAATTGGCAATGTTTTTGATATACAAGTTTAATCAATTTAACTCATAGAGATGTCTAAACGTGATAAAAAAAATAACAATCCTCTCCCTAACTTTGCTCATTAGCTCAATAACTTATGCCACCGAGCAAAGTCCAACTGAAATAAAAGATAACCAAGAAACAGAAGAGAATAACACCACACCCAGCCTATTTAACTTAGCAATCATTGGTCTTGCACAACATGCTCAACCTAAGCTAACTTCAACACGTAGACAGTTCTTAAATATGCTCTATGAACTTGTATGGCAAAAGTACGGAGTTATCTGCACCGAACCAAACCAACTAAACAACCACAATGAATTTACATCATTATATCCACTCCAAAAAATCCAGCACAAAAATGAACATTATTTTTATGATCAAGCAGACTATCCTCTCAATGCCCTACCTTGCCACATCAAAAAAGAACTAGCTCCACATCTTGCACGTACACACTTTTTTAAGCTTTTTAAAAAAATATGCGCCATGACTTCAAGCCCCAAAACTCGTATTTTTGGAAAATTTAATCTTTACTCAAATCATCAAGTTGTTGGGCTCTCATGCAAGGAGCAAGAAACTATAATCAAAGCATATGACTCTTGGCAAGGAGCTTTTTTCCTCGATACCTTTGACCATTCAAAAATTTCTTGTACTGTAACACCTCTTGAGAATTTTAGTCTTACCTACACAACAACACAAAACTGCGCAAGCCATGAGCTCTATTCAAAAGTTGAGTCACTCTATCCAAGCATTAAAAAACTATGTGGTGATAATACTAATTCTAGAATCGTTTTTAGAGAAATAGATCCTTCTTCTACATATTTCGCATTAACCATATGTACACCTAAACACTGTGACGATAGCAGCTGCAGAGTATCTCAACATCATACTCACGATGAATATGAAACTTTTGTTGGGAAAATCGCTAAAGACAACATCACAAAACCATATATAATTCATTCCCACCAAGCACCTATACAAGGATGTACATTTTTACCCGGCACACAGCAAGTAATGATTCATTATGAAGATGGTTCTGTAAGACTATGGAATTTTAACAAGAAAATGTTTTGGGATTTTGGATGTATGCAAAAAATACTCATCAGCCCCTGTGGACAATACATGTTGGCAGCCAAAAAAAACAAAACTATTTTTTTTACTATACAAAAAGTAGAAAAAGATACTGATATATTCACTTTTCACGGCCTAAATGCTAAACATTTTTCTTTTGATCCATGTAGTAAATATTTTTGTATTGCGACAGATAGATATTTTGTTCGCCTTCCTCTTTCAGCTTATTTTGAACAACTAAGCCTTGAAGAACTGGAAGATATTTTGTCTTATTGATTAAGTGGTAATCATTCTAAGTTTTGGCTATACTCGAAAAATTATTATTCTCAATATACCGATCTCACAAGGTTCATGTAAAAAAGGGAGAAAATTTTATGAGAAAAATAATGCTACTGGCAAGTATCATAACACTGTTTTTTGCCTGTCCACTACAGGCAACAGAAAAAGATCATAATGATCCCAACACAGAAGAGCTCCAAAAAATAGAGTTGTGGAAAAAACTTCAAGTGGCACTACAACCATCAGTCCAACACTCCCCAACAGCTCTTGGCAAGTTAACCGATCGAGGCACCAAGCAACTGGACTACCTAACGCTTGCAGTGCTCCTGGCAAGCGCACACACAAAACCAGACGGTCAAATAATGAGTATGCTGGATGTTGTAGGACAAAACTTAATCGACAAACGCTTTCTACCCAGCCTTGTGGTTAACAATCCTTGGCTTGCGGCAAAAGAAATTCAACGCTATTTCTTACACACTGATTTTGGCCAAAACAAACCTACATGCGTAGCACAAAAATCAAAAGAGGATATTTTTACCGGCATACTGAGAGAAGTTTTTGCGTCAGTATCATGTACAAAATACACCAATACCTATAATCGCTACATCAATCCAAAAGTTTGCTTCACCCCAGACGGGCAATATCTGGCTATGAAATACAGCGTTCAACAATATGACCCAACAACAAATAAGAGTTTTCAAGAACGCGTAAGGTTTGTCATAGTCGAAACCAAAGAAGAAAACGAACATCCATTTATCCCCGTCAATGTTGCCAAGGACGTGTGCAATCTAAAAATAGCAAGCCTAACCTACGATGGACAATATTTAGTTTTCACCAATAAAAATGAAATACTTTTTTACAGCACAGAAAACTTATCAATCTGGCGAAGATTGGATATTGATAAATTTAATTGGAGTAAAAAACATACCTTCGAAAACGAAATTACCCACGTTATCCATGACCCAAAGAGCAAAAAGATCATTATCGCCTCAGGTGATAATGATATCACTATCATGACCACCCAGCATCCACCACTCACGCAGACAGGTGGCGTAATCTCTGCAATAAGACTTTTTGACGTCGCATCATTTACTGCTGATGGCCGAATCCGTCATGACCAAATTTATTTGGGTGGGGATGGGCAGAGCGTTCTAACTCAATGCAGTAACCGCGATCTAAAAAAACTCGACTTCGGCGGGGAGCCTGAATATGCAATTGGACCAGTCTCATATTTCCCTGGGGAACCGGGACACTCAGAACCCAAAAGCTTTAACATACAACCACTACACTTCACTTTGATTGAGCAAGGCAACAAAAGGCACATTTACAATCTCGCTGGACAATTAATTGCAACGGCTGATACCCCACCAGGAGAGTACACGCTGACACAAATTGCATCTGAACTCTATGGCCGCTGTTTTCTCGTACATTACGGTGATGATATCACCCCAGCATCGTTGTACAACCAAGACGGTCAAAAACTTTCAAAGCTTCAACATAACGGCTGCCTAAGAGATATTGCCTTTAGCCCATGCTGCACCTACATTTTAACCGTAAGCAACAAAAACACCGTGTATCTGTGGACATGGTATGGGGATCTTATTCGAACCTGGCAACTTGATAAAGAAGAGGCGGCTCTAGCCGTAGCAATTAGCCCTACCAATGAGCACTTTGCTGTTATCACGGAACGCTCTGTCATCTTTTACCCATTCATTGGCAAACTGCGCCCAACCATACAAAACTACTTCAACGCCATAAAAAAATAGCATGTAAGCTGAGAAATATATTTGACAATCATGTACTTTACTCTATACTTATGATTACAAGTTGACAGGTAGAAAAAAATAAATAACTTTTCAATTTGTAAAAAAATATTCAGAAGTAGACGCGGGGTAGAGCAGCCTGGTAGCTCGTTGGGCTCATAACCCAAAGGTCGCTGGTTCAAATCCAGCCCCCGCAACCAAATTTCTCTGCTCTAAATTTCTAGATTTTTCACTACACTATTTTCGATATCTGCAACTGACTTGAGGTCATCAAGATTAGTTGAGCGTTCAACGCTCAAATTTCCTATTTTCAGCCTGTCAAGCACATGTGCCGCTGCATGCAATCCTAGCTGCTGAGCGATATCATCAACGAGTGCCCGGATATAGGTGCCTTTCGAAACCCGAGCGACAAGCTCAAAATATGAGTCTTTTACGCTCAACAATTTCACTTCGTAAAGCATAACTACGCGTGCTTTTTGGTAGGCAATGTTGCCTAATTCTTCCTGCGACATTTTTTGACCGCGCGCAAGCTCGTGCATGCGTTGCCCCTGATATTTCATGGCTGAATAAACGGGCGGTACCTGCTTGTATTGCTGCCCCAACTGATCAATTGCTTGTTGCAACTGCTGCGCCGTCACATATGAACAATCCTTGTCTTCAAGTACTACACCCTCACAATCAAGCGTTGTGGTTAGCTGACCAAGTTTTGCCCTTACCTGATACGTCTTATCTTTGCCACTCAGCAATTCAAGTTGCTTAGTAAACGATCTGCCTATGGCTATAATCATCAACCCCGAAGCAAACGGATCGAGCGTACCCGCGTGGCCAATCCTTACCTTTTTGCCAAGTTCTGGCCGAACAAGTTTTTTTATCTTTCTGATGCAATCGTACGATGTACAGCCTACCGGTTTGTTGACGGGCAAAAAACCAGTGAGTTTTTCATTTTCATTTGTCATAAGAGTCACTAGACTGAGAAATATACAATAAGTAATTGAAGTTATTTTTATGCCCACTTTAAGATAAAGAAAATAGGAAAAATGAAAACCAGGATGTTACTTCCACTGCTTTTTTTATTTTTTTCACCCTTATGGCTTAACGCCCATCGCCCAACATTTGCTCGTTACCCTCAAACTATTTGGGACAAAGGAATTAAACAAAAATGCCAAACCTTACATATCCAACAACGAGACCGCAGCACGTCCATCCTCGCCTATGAAACTTGGTATGGCATAAACGAATCTACAACACTGCTGCTTGTTGCTCCACTCGTTTTTGATCGTAGGCATGGCCATGGGCATAACTCGAACTTAGGCAACATTCGCACACTCATTAAACACCGCTTCTACAAAAAAGACTGGAAGGGGCACAGTGTTCAAGCCTCATTGCTTGGCGGGTTTATTTTACCTACCAACACAGAACGTAATGCAACGCGCCCATTTTTTCGTACCGGTGGCTTCAACCTCATTGCGACGGGAGTTTACGAATCGCCTCACTGGTATTTTTATTCGACACTTGAAGCTGATCTCTATTCACAAAAAAGTCAGGCTAAACAGAGCAATCTTGCTGACTGGAGCTTGGTCGTTTTTTATCGCCCAGTTCCTGTACAATTTGATCAACCCGACTGGGCCGTTGCCTGGGAAACCAATGTAATTGTGCAAGACAAGGAGCGCTCTAAACAAGAAAAAATAATCAACACTGGTGGCTATGTACTATTTGCAGGTCCAACGTTTGGTATGGCGTATGAAAATATTTTTTTAAAAGGTGGCATGCAGGTACCACTTGTGCAAAGCTGGAATAGCAAGTCAAATTTTGATTTTCGTCTTGCACTGGTTGCAGCTATCGATTTTTAAGGAGACCAAATAATGAAAAAACTGTATGTCCTTTTTTCTTTACTCCTACTCTCAAATTTCCCACTTCACGGAGTCATCAGAAAAATGACCATGCGTGTTGATGGTATGACCTGTTCGCTGTGTGCTCAAGGACTAAAGAGTAAACTAAAAAAACTCACATTCCTTAAAAAGATCGAAAAAATTAACGTGAAAGATGGAATTGTCACCATCACACTCAAAAAGAAAAACGAATTAACACGAGATGAACTGAGCAAGCAAATGCGTACTCTTGTCCAAAAAGCCGGATTTACTTTTGTAGATATTACTGAAATTGAGGAAAAATAATTTGGGTGTTAGCCTGAATCCTACGAAACATAAATCACACGGTCAGTCATATTCATATATGGGACGGCGCCGTTGCCAGGATTGATTGGAGCTGTTACTTAGATACAGCCTGGACTTTTATCACTTTCAATATCTCACTTCTCATAGAAGCATCCATCATTAAAGTGATACCCCATATGCTTACCATCAACGACCCCCTCTAGGCATAATGCACCCTTGGGAAAAACAAGATTTGTTAACACTCGATCCACATTTATCTCTCTAAGCTTTATTCCTCTCATAGAAGAATATATGGCAATAACATATGCTCTCCCATTCTGTTGATCATCACGACAACCAACAATAGCAATACCATGCTTACACTCACTAATAACGGCATCAAGTATCGTACAATCAGTCCTAAAAAAATTCATAGGGTTTTCTCTTTCCTTGTTGGAATCTAAACAAAACAAACAAATTTTATGATCTCCTACCGCAAGTAACATCGTCTCGTCGCTGCTAAGCTTAAAAAAGTTCACATCTTCTTCTTCATCAAAATAATGCTCGTACTTTTTTTCAGTCTTACTATCTTCATTGCGATAAGTAATCTTCACTTCCCTATTGCAATACTCAACATGAGAGCTTGCAACATTTTTTAGGCGGGTCTCGCTACCGAAACTACTGCCAACAAAAACGAGCGCATACACCAACAAAACAGGCATCAAATACTTTGTTTTCTTCATAACTTGCTTTCTCCATTAGCAAAACAACGCTTCCATAAAAAAACAGATCGTTTGTTTATAACTTTTTTTAAAGAAAATACAAGTGGTTAAGGACAAGCATAAACATGCGCAAGAAAGCCCGCACTCTAGACAAAGAGAGGCAAAATTTGGTACAAATTAACTCTCGAAATTTTTCTAACCTGTTATCACTTGGGGATCGATGAATAAAAAAAGAAACGTTATCACACTGAGCATCATTCTTTTAATAACAATTTTCAGCACCGAACTTAAATCCGCCGAAGGCCCATATATCTGCAGGATTGTCAGCAGCCAAACGGAACAAATCTGTTTTGACAGTGCCCTCATTAGTGATATTTGGTCACTAATGCAGGAGTTTAATAAGGACAAGGCAGAAAGATTAAAACCCCTAACCTTTTTTTTTAGTAAGATAGTGCCTTGCCAAAAATTTTTAGAAAACTTTGGCAGTAACACCTTCGTAGACAAAAACAACAACCTTACAATGCATAGGCCTCTTGACTTCCCATTCAGTTCTCGAGAAGAGCTCTCCAAGGATCTACAAAATGATTTGAAGAGTATTCCCCACAACGAAACCCTACCAATAGAAGACAAAATCTACTTTTTTAAAAAAATGGTACCATTTATAATCTCCCATAATCTAATTTCACACGAACAAATTCACGACGCTATCTTTTCACTCTTTAACTCCCTAAAAATCGGAAATACTTTAGCTAAAACAATTGTTGATTTTGTTTGCTCCGGAGTATGTTCTATTTTTTACATCATTCAAAACGATAACCAAGTTGCAAGAATTTATGACCTTCTATCATCAAATAAATCAGATGAGTCAGAGGAAATAGAAGAGCATGCACGTGGTTCTCTCTATGGCATGCTATGGACTTTGAACAGCCATCTTCGCTTGCCTCTTTTTCTACGCATACCACCACCCTGCTTGACGCAAGAAGGCACAACTCTTTTCATGCAAGGGTACATCTATTCGGTTCAAAGGGCAGGATACCCTTCTTCTGTTTTTGCAAACCTTGCACAAGCTCAACACGTAATAAACCGCTGTGATGAGTTACGTACAATACTGCAAGCAGGCAATCTATCTGAAAAACTATTGAGCAGCGCCATCAAAGAAGGAGTCAACATCAACATGTTCGATAGCCACGGCATGACGTTACTTCACTACGCAGCTCAAGGCGGCCATCTTAAAGCAATCAAATTACTCCTTAAATATGGAGCCAACGTCGATGCAGTAACAGTTTGGCATAGAATGACACCACTACACCTTGCAGCTAAAACAAAGTACCTCTATTCTGCGCAACTACTTGTAGCAAATGGAGCTAGCGTCAATGCTAAAATGCATTTTGGTACCACACCTTTGCACGAAGCAGCACAGGAAGGCAACATCGCTATGATTTTATTTTTACTCACATCAGGAGCCAACAAAAACTCTTTAACTCGATACCGACAAACGCCACTTATGCTTGCTCAAAAAAGTCCAGACACAACTCATGCGGTTATCAATATTTTGTTAAATGCTGGCTAACAATCAACCAAATATTTTTACTCATATATCGGTTTCTGCTGTCATTTTTCCCCATTTATCAAATACATGCTACACTTGAGACGTCTTATTTTTGATTAATAATATTTTAACCATGTGTAATGTACTATGATTCTTGGCAATGATATCTGCCTTTCGTTCGGGACCAGGGCACTTTTTGACAACCTTGCATTCTCATTTTCAAAAACTGATAAAATCGGTTTTGTTGGGCGTAATGGAGCGGGAAAATCAACACTGCTAAAAGTTATTGCCGGCAGGCAAGCTCTAGACAAAGGCGGCGTGAGCATTGAAAAAGATAAACATGTTGCCTACATGCCACAAGAAATGGTACTTGAATCAACAAAATCAATTCTTGAAGAGACTTTTTCAGCATTTGAGCGGGTTTACAAACTTCAAAAAGAAATCGACTCAATTGAGCAACAACTTGGCGATGCAGACGAACATATGCTCGAGCGATACGCACATTTGCAACATGAAATGGCTGACTACAATATTGCAGATCTTGAACAACAAGCAAAAAAAGTACTTCAAGGCCTTGGTTTTTCACCCGATGGTTGGGACAAGCCTGTTAACCAACTCAGCGTTGGCTGGAAGATGCGCGTTGTACTCGCAAAGCTTTTACTACAAGACGCTGATTTTTATTTATTTGACGAGCCCACTAACCACTTAGATATTTTTGCAAAAGACTGGTTCTTAGATTTTTTAAAACACGCACCATTTGGCTTTTTACTCGTCACACACGATCGCTATTGCCTTGACTATGTTTGCCAAGATATTTTTCACATCGATCGAGGCAAAGGCAAACTTTACCGCGGAAACTACAGCTCGTTTCTGGGGCAACAAGAGCATGAACAAGAACTGCTTGAAAAGGCTTACGCCACCCAACAAAAAGAAATTGCTCAAAAAAAGAGAACTGCTGAACGATTTCGCGCTAAAGCCACAAAAGCAAAAATGGCACAAGGCCTGCTGCGCTCAATTGAAAAGATGGAAATAATCGAGCTCGAGCAAAAACAAGGAACCATCAAGCTCAACTTTGGGCACATTCCACGTGCAGGCAAAACAGTACTCAAAGTTAAAGATGTCTCAAAGCGATTTGGCGACCAAACAGTTTTTAAAAACATTTCTTTTGATGTCGACCGTGGGCAAAAAGTTGCCCTTGTAGCAGCTAACGGTGTTGGAAAAACAACGCTGCTCAATGTTGTTACCGGCAAATATCCACTCGAGTATGGCTCATTTGAGTTTGGCTACAACGTAACGCATGCCTTGTTTGAGCAAGATCAAGACCTAGTACTCGACAAAAAAAAGACAATCCTTGAAGAGGCTGAAAGCGCCTGTCAAACATCACAAGCTCACGCTCAAGTACGAACATTTCTCGGCACATTTTTATTTCCTGGAGATGATGTACACAAAAAAATTGGTGTCCTGAGTGGTGGTGAAAAAAATCGTGTGGCCATGGTTAAAGTTCTGCTACAACATGCAAATTTTCTTATTTTGGACGAGCCAACTAATCACCTTGATCTCCAGTCAAAAGAAATTTTGCTCACCGCTTTGCAACAATTTTCAGGAACCATTCTTTTTGTTTCTCACGACCGTACCTTTTTAAACGAGTTAGCAACGGTCATTGTTGAACTTACACCTACTAAAGCACTGACCTACCAAGGCAACTACGACTCGTTTTTACACCAAAAAGAAATGACCCAACCAAAAGCATCAACGTCAGAGAAAAAAGCAACTCCCAAGCAAAAAGAACACACACAACAAAAGAAGCAACAATCGAGTAAGCAAGCGTACGAACTTAATAAAAAAATTAACAACCTTGAGAGCAAAATTGATCGATACGAACAAGAGCTCAGCCAACTATATGAGCAACTCGGCCTTTACGACTACTCTTCAACTACCTACCAAGAAACCATGGAAAAAATAGAGGAGATAAAAAACCAACATAGCGACGCACTCACGCAGTGGGAGGCGCTACATGCCCAACTAGGCGACAAATAAGAACAATTGAAAACCGTACATACCCTAAAAGACCTTAAACCGGCAGCTTTGGTCACAATGCTTGCTATAAAAAAGATTGTTATTATAATACCACGTTACATGGAATTTTTTTATTTAACCCCCAAATGAAAGGTCTTTTATGACATATTCTTCTTTGCATAAAGTTGGATTGTTTGCCCTCATGATTCTTGGGCTGAGTCCAGTCCATGCTAAAGCACCTCAACCTGTAAAACCAAAACCAACTCAGGAAATGATTCTCCGCATTCCTGCATCGTACTTTGAAAAAATTGAACTTCAAAAAGATGATGACCGAGCGCTTCCTGGCCTTGAGTGGACCGAGCAAGACCACTTGGCAGCAACGTTGCTTACCTACAGTGCCGATCATGGTAAAAACGACGTGCTCTCAGAGCATGCTTCAGATGAATTAAATCTTGTTGCAGGCAAACCTGAGTGTCCTCAAATGAGTCTTGCAAACCGCATTGGCCGATACGTTAACACCATCTATGGACACGAAGCAATGCGCTACTTGCTTACCCACCCTCTCAATAACAAGCAAGAACAAAAACTGCTTAACCGTCAAAAATTTGTTCAACGCCTTGCCCAAAGCCCTGAGTTGTTGACAGAGTTTGAAAACGTTTTTCAACCAATTGCGCAACAGCAGGAAGATATGCTGATTTTATGGTCCCTTTCAAATCCATTTAACAGCAGAACTGATGCTTTGACCAACTTTACCAACATGACCGGATCATCAAACTCTGCTACCACTATTGAAGGTATCCGTACCGCAATGTTGCTTAGCTTAAGCGCCGCAACCGGAGTTTTTATCGGTTATGGAGCGAAATGTGGATACGACGTAATTCAAGACCACTTTCAAGGTAAAGATTTCAATGGAAAAAATGGCGCATGGGGCGCTGCCTCATTTGCTAGTGCAGGACTGCTTATTTGGAAAGTATGGCCTGGACTGATTGCTCAAGAGCGCTTGAACAAAAGCATGCAAGAGCTGATGATCAGCGTTGCAAACACTATTAATTCAGCACAAGAAGTAAATGAGCTGCTCAAAAAAGTTCCTAGTGCTGTCGACGCACTTGAATATCATAACGACCTCGTTTCATTTGCTGAAAATAGCGACAAGCTCAGCAAAGAAATGCGCTTTCTACTCAAAGAACTTAACACCTCAACATTTAAAAATAACGCCTCTTACTTCTCCTTTATGGGCCGTGTTCGTGTTGCTTATGAGCGTGCAACAAGACTTAAAGAGCAACTTGTTCCTCTCCTTAAGTCAATCGGTGAAATTGATGCATACATCAGCGTTGCACGTATGATTCGCACTCATGACGAAAATGATGCACGTTACTGCTTTACAACATTCGTCACAGAAGAGTGTCCACGCCTTGAAGTAGAAAAAGTGTGGAACCCGGTTGTACACTCGGACAAAATTATTCCTGAAGATGTTAAGCTTGGTTCAGGTAAAGATGCCGTTGCAAACATCTTGCTTACTGGTCCACACGGTGGTGGTAAGTCTACATTCATGCGTGAGCTTGCATACACCGTACTCCTTTCACAGGTTTTTGGTGTAGCACCTGCAACTGCATGTACCATGACCGTCTTCAACTCACTCAACACTTACATGGACATTAAAGACAACGCTGAAGAAGGCATGTCAACATTCATGGTTGAAGGTGATCGTGCTGATGAACTCAAGCGCCGTCTGCGCCGCTTGCATGATGACCATTTTGGCTTCACCATCATGGACGAAGGATTTAAAGGAACCATGGAAGCTGAAGCATCAAAACTCTTGATCAAATTTGGTCAAAAGATTGGAAACATCACTGAAAGTATTTGTATCTTAGCAACTCACTTTGTTGAGCCTGCAATTGAACTCGAAACCGGTGAAGATTCACGCTTCAAAAACTTTCATATGAAAACCGATGAATATTCACCAGGTCGCTTTAAACGTTACTTTAAACTTATTAAAGGACGTTGTGACTGGTGGTTTAACGATCCCGCAAAACGTGGTCGTTACGTCAAATGGCTGCAAACATCAGTCTAGACGGCATCAACTTCCCCCAAAAGAGGCTGCATTTCTGCAGCCTCTTTTTTTTGCTCTATCTTACTTAAACCACGCACCACAGGCCATTTTACAAGATCCCCCCTATTTGATATAATTACAATTAGGATTAATACGATGCATTAATGGAGGTTTTTTATGAAGCACGTAAGGCACTATGCAATCACACTATTCATATTATTTTCATGCCTTGTATCTGCTATAAGCGCCTTAGAGCGAAAGCGCTCACTCGAACATGATGACCATTGGCAAGAGCGACGTATTGGGCGCGTTATAGAAGTGGAAGACAATGGTCAAGACAAAGCATTTGCTTCTGGCGGACTAAATTTTCAAGATTCTAACTTACTTGACAGCGTTGAAGACTATAATGAGCAATACCTAATAGTACGACACGCCAATAGCCTTAACGTATACAACTCACGGGTACTTCAACCACCACTCATTAAATGTAAAGACTGCGAAATCCTTGGCAAATTGATTAGTGTTGCATTCGTTCTAAAGCCAAACAACATTTGCGTGACATGGGAAAAAGGAAAAAAAACTATCGACCTAACAAAGGTTTAAATTTAAAAAAATGAGAATGGAATAATGAAAATAAAAATAAATCAAAAAAAACTCTCTTTCTTATCATTGATTATTCTGTTGCCCACTATCGCATGGCCGCACTCATGCAACGCTATGCTAACATTAAGAAAGCCAACGCTCCCAAATTTTCCATACTTCCCACAACATGGTATACAACAAAAATTTGGTCGCTCCCATCCACCTATACACCAATACAAGCATCAATTGTATAAGCCCCATTCTCAGTCAGTACACACTAAGGTATACTTTAGCCCCGATCGAGATGAGAAACATTTTAAAGCCATCAAGCACTGCATTGATAATTCGACTAGCTCAATTAAGGCAGCTCTTTTCATCATCACCGACGAACCTATTACACAGGCTTTATGTGACGCGCAAAAGCGCGGCGCAAAAGTAGAGCTCATTGTTGATAAAAGCAGCGTAAAACACAGCAGGCCTATGTTATCAACATTAAAAAATTCAGGTGTAGACGTATCACTCTACGATAACATAGCACTCAATAAAGCCTTTATGCATCACAAGTTTGCAGTATTTGATGACAAAACAGTCGTTAGTGGATCTGCAAACTGGACACACCGCGCTCGCAAAGAAAACGAAGAAAATGTTATAATCAGCAAAGGGAAGCGCCTGTGCCAACAATTTCTCGAACAATTTGAACGAATAAAAAAATACACAAGACAATACAAAGAACCAACCTAAAAACCAATTTGAAAACAAATCAAAAAATTTCTATACTGTTGCGCATGCCTTTATCATAAAAGACAAAAAACTTAAGATCTAAGATTCTTATGTTCTCACGAAAAAAAATTGTAATATTTTTGCTTACTTTCTCTTGTTTTCATGTAGCTCACACAGCAGAGCGTAATCTTTTTTTGCTTTTTCAAGACCAAAAAGGACTTGCACTTCACGCCAATCTAGCGTTTCAACTTTTTGTTGATGATACCACACCACTAAAAAAAGACTCTTCTCAAGAAGAGGGCCAACTCAAAGCACTCATAGAATTTTTGAAAGAAGAAAATGCACTCCGCCAGGACGGGCATACATCTTTAACAGTTGCAACCAGCAAGGGGACTATCAATAACGTAAAAACAGCTATAGCCAAAAGTTATGACAGAAAGCGTGCTTTAAATCCATTTGTCATTGAACATGAAAACTACTTTTACACTCCTGTAGGCTACGCCTTTAAAAAAGATGAAACTCGTGAACATCATCAAAAAAAGCCTGTGCTGTACAACATTATGTCAAACTATCTAGCACTAACCTACACTCCGCTGATGCTTGCACTCAAAGCTGGAAAATTTGACATCGTACATTTTTTGCTCGATCAAGAAGAAACAAATGTCAACGTAATCACAAATGACAACACAACCGCTTTGTACATGGCAATTAGCATGCCTGTTCAAGCAACGCTACCACAAATACAATGTAAAGGCCAAAATGCCCACAGGGTAATTACACCAACCTTTCCTGACTGGCAAACAAAGGTAACAATTATCAAACACATGCTACAGCGACCAGATATTAATCCAAACATTTCAGACGCTCAAGGCTTTTCGCCATTATATTTTGCAGCTTTAAGGACTGTTAGGCTTGGCGAGGGAAGAGAAGTTTTCAACGCACTTTTCAACCATGAGAAAACAAATACCAATACCGTTGCACCACCTACAGCAGATCGCAACATTGTCAACTTCATTCATAGCCACAAACCAGAGAAATCCTTATGAACAAACGTTTTTTATTTCCAGTCGTCTTTGCTTTTTTCACCTTTTCTCCTATTCATCCTATAAATGATGATCATGACTTTGAACGCTTAAAGCAATTGGCACAAACAAGAGATCATAATAACTCAGAAGAAATTATGAACAAGCTTATGAGTAACCCTACTCTCATGGATAAACTCATACAAAATCCTGGCGTCTTATATTTAGTGGTTTCAAAGTGTTTAAAAAATCCAGCCTTTCTCAGTCTCTATATGAAAACACTAGGAATTCCAACGCACCCTACAAGGGTATACCCAATTTACTATCAAGAACAAAAAATTGAGCTACCCAAAGAAACAAAAAAGAAAAAAGACAAAAAAGGCTCGAAGGAAAAAAAACACCACGTTGTCGTGTCCCTAGAAAACCAACCATAACGACAGTGTGCACTTCCAATAGAAAGGCAGTAAATGACTAAAAAAAATCACCGCAATCAAGACGATGTCAACCGTGCATGGTCTATGATACAAGAAGCACAAAAAGTGACGCTTCTCACACACTACCGACCGGATGGTGACGGCATTTCTGCATGTGCAGCACTCTCTCGACTTCTCGAAAAAAATAACAAAACCATTGAAACAATTTACCCAAGCAAGCCAGACCTTGCATACAAGCGACACGGCGCTAACATAAAAATTAATGAGCACACCCAGATGCCTGACCTAATTATTGCCTGTGACACCGCAAATTATGATCGACTTTATTATCCTGAAGAATTTAAAAACGTTCGGCTTATAAATATCGACCACCACGTGAGCAACTCAATTAATGGCTCTATAAATTTTATTAACGCTCGTGCAGCAAGCACCTGCGACGAACTGTTTGACCTGATAGAAGCGTGGGCACCGAATATGCTTGATAAAGATATTGCAGAATGCCTTTTGATGGGCATTTTGTATGACACACAAGTTTTTTACATCCAGTCAACCAATGCGCAAACACTACGTCGTGCAGCAACCCTTATGGACTTAGGCGCAAATCTGTATGAACTAGAAAATGAACTACTCTCACACCAAAGCCCAACCATCATAAAATTGTGGGCTGAGGTCATGAGCTCCATCAACCTATCAAGCGATGGCAAAATTGTCTGGACGAGCATCGCCCAGGATCAACTAAAGAAACACAACTTAACCCTAAGCTCGCTAGCGGGCTTTCATAACTTTCTGGCCCAAATTTGTGGCGTTGACGTGATTGCACTGTTTTATGAAACCGAGGACGGAAAAACTAAAGCCTCACTTCGCTCAAAACATACTGACGTTAACTTACTGGCAAAACATTTTGGCGGTGGTGGCCACAAGCATGCAGCTGGCATCATGTTTGACAAAAAGCCAGATGAAGCGACTAAAGAGTTTCTTGCAGTAATGTAAAAAACTCATCTAACTCATACTCAGTCCTTGAAGGGTTTGTCTCGAGTTAGGACGTCATTCCCGATCGGCGTCGGGAATGACAATTTTTTTTGTAAGCTAACTTCACACTAGTAACCCTCCTGGTCACCAGTAGTATTCTCAGAATTTTGAACACCCCTGAAAGCTTGTATCAAAAAAACTACGTTTTCTTTGTTTCAGCTTCTTTTTTACCTAGAAAGCTAATCGCATCAAGTGCAGCCATACAGCCTGTTCCAGCTGAGGTAATTGCTTGACGATACTTTGCATCCGCAACATCACCAGCGGCAAACACACCTTCTTTGCTCGTTTGTGTTTCGCCCGTTAACTTGATGTAACCCCAGTCATCGAGTTCAATAAATTCTTTAAATGGTCCTGTGTTAGGATTGAACCCAATGGCGATAAACACACCATCAGTTGGCACTTCTTTTGTTTCTTTAGTTTTTTGGTCTTGCACTACAACACCGGTCACACGCTGACCGTCACCTTTAATTTCTGTCACGGTTGAGCTGTAGATAAACTCAACTTTAGGGTGATCAAGTACTTTATATTTGATCGGATCTTTAGCCGTCAACTCGTCAAGAATGTGAATGATCGTAATTTTTTTTGCAAACTTGGTAAGGTGCTCAGCCTCAGTCACTGCGGTATCTCCGCCACCAACGATGACGACCTCACGGTCTTGATAAAACGGTGCATCACACGTTGCACACGTAGCAACACCTTTTGCCCAATATTCTTTTTCTCCCGGACAACCAAGCAGCTTGTTTGATGAACCAGTTGAAATAATGACCGACTCAGCTTCAACTTCTGTTTTGTTGTCAATAGTTAACTTAAACGGATAGCTGTCAAAATCAACCTTCGTCACTTGCCCTTGCGCAAACTTAACACCGTACTTTTCTGCATGCTTACGTATACGCTCCATCAAATCCGGACCTAAAATTGACTCGTCCCCTGGCCAATTTTCGACTGATGTTGTTGTTGTCAGCGCCCCTCCTGGCTGATTACCATCAATAATTAATGTGTCATACTTTGCACGAGCAGCATACAAACCGGCAGTCAAACCAGCAGGCCCAGAACCAATAATTACCAAATTGTATTTCATAGCAACCCTTATTTTCAAAACTCACAAACACAGCCTCAAGACGGTTTGCACGAAGTTCTTTTTGTTCTACACTAAAGATTTAGAAAGTACTTTAGTATAACCACCTTTTAGTGTTAAAGGAACCTACAAATCATGATCAAAATTGGAACAAAAGCCCCTGATTTTACATGCGAAGCAGCCGTCGAAAACCAAATTAAAACCGTCAGCCTTCAAGACTTTCACAACAAACATAAACTCCTTTTTTTCTATCCACTCGACTTCACATTTGTCTGCCCAACCGAACTGCACGCGCTCAACGACAACCTAGATGAGTTCAAAAAGCGTGGCATTCAACTCCTTGGAGCATCCGTTGATTCAGTTTACTCTCATCTTTCTTGGCTACGCACACCAAAAAGTATGGGTGGTATTCAGGGCATTGCATACCCACTCCTTTCAGACCTGACAAAAAATATTGCACGTGAATATGGCGTACTCAACGAAGAACAAGGCGTTGCCCTGCGCGGTGTATTTTTGATAGATAAAAATAACATCATCCAGCATGCCTCTATCAACAACTTGCCACTTGGCAGAAATGTTGATGAAATTCTGCGTACCTGTGATGCACTCCTACACTTTGAACAAAATGGACAAGTGTGCCCAGCAAACTGGACCCCTGGCAAACCTGCAATGCAAGCAACTGAACAAGGTGTTCGCGAGTACTTCAAAGAAAGCGTTTAAAAAAGAGGCGGTAGATAAACCGCCCTTTTTTTTAGCACATGGAGAAAGGATGAATTATGTATTTCAAGCTATGTTTATATTTTTTCGCTGTAACAACAACATGCCTACATGTACTCACGGCTGCTGAGCAAGGCGAAACTATTGATATTGATGGACTTGATTTTTCATATCAAACGCTCAGCAACGTCAAACAAACAAACACATGGAAAAATCCGGTTCTGCTCACTATCAATCAGTCAAAACTCTTTAGCCTCGACAATCCTTGCTCAAGCGAAATAACTTTTATCAAACAAAACATAAATTTCTTGCTCGTTGCAACTGAAACCAAAGTATATGTCTGGAACATCAATACAATTAATCAGACGCATCAGCTTAAAAATTACGGTTCTTGCAACCCAAATAAACCTCAAATACTTTCACACAATCCTACGTTTGTTAAAGTATTTGACCTAGAAAAAATCTTGAAAAAAGACACGGGAAGAATGCCAACTTTTCAGCAATTAGTAATGCACCAAGGTGAAGTGTTTTTTGCGTTAAAAACTTCCTGCCTTTGGATCATCATACACATCGCTGCCTTTTTCCAAAATCGAAACTGTCTATACCTTTGTCGCGAAGGCTGTTGCAGCCTTAAAAGCATTGTCTTTCCAAGTGATGATGACAACCTTTTGCGCATACAAAAAGGCGAACCTCCCATTGAAATGTTTACATACCTGGACAGGCTGCCACTCATACCTTACCCTTTATAAAAATCTTTTTATCTTTACCTGCCCCCTTCAAAAGAAAGGAAACATGTGACCTATCCCAAAAAACCAATAGCCACATTTTTTGTTGCTACAGTTTTGAGTGTCACACTCTTTGCTGCTGAGAACGAATTTGTTGAAAAAGAAGGCCAAGCCCCACTTTCATTTTTAGAATATATCCAGAAGTTACCAACCGCCTGCTTTTGCAATGATTCTTTCAAAGAAAAATTTCTTAGCGAAAAGGCAACGTCTTGGATAGAGCTCGATAGCGAACCCTTTGCTGCCGATCTCCAAAGTGGCAGAACTCTTGCGCTATGGCACTTATGTGACGCTCAACTCGAACAGGCTAAAAAACTTTTTAACGCTCTCCCTGACGACGATAAATTTTATGTTTTTTTATGTTGTGGCCGCCTACGAGAAAGATTAAAAAATCCGTTCTTGCTAAAAACACAGATAATTTCTGCTGATTATCACTTTGAAGCTATACTTTTTTCTATCGAGACAGACATCGCCACTCGCATTAAAAAACTATATGCGTGGGGCTATGAAAATCATGTGAAAAGATGGATGACCGAACTACAAAACCTAGTAAAAGAACTTGAGCAATCTAAAAAAAGTTCTGTTGAGACATTGTAAAAATATTATATCTGATTATCCTTTCTAATCCGTAATTCTTAACTTACTAACACCAAACAAAGGTGAGCAACAATGATAATCAGATGTATCTTTTCAGCACTCGTATTTTTTGCAACAATCAGTCAGCTTAATGCTGCAGAGGCTCGAACCGTAAATTTCGGTGACATCACAGTCTCTCAGGTTAATGGGACAACATCGTTTAAAATCAATGCAAACGCAAAGAAATTTGATGTACCCACGGGAATAATCCTCGGCAAAGAAATAAAAGGTGCTGTAATCAGCTCGGACGAAAAATGTGTATTAATTTTCACCGAACAAGAAGCAGTTGTTTGGAGCCTTGAACATCTTCTAGCCGATGGCGATACTACAAAATGCATACGCACTACAAAACTTAATATCACGGACGCCTATTTTACAAAAGGTAGCAGTCAAATAGGCATTAATTACGGTAGTGGTAAAAAAAGCATGACCTCTAAAACAGTAAAAATAAAACAATCATCTCTGTCGGAATAGATAAGGGCTACATGTACGCCCCCCGTTTACTTTAAACACACTAGCTGTTTAACACACTTCTTGCAAACTTAGGATTATTTTACCCGTGAAGACAAATAAACTATTATCCCGTGCATTCTTGATCGTCGCCTTCATACTTTCTGCCAACATAGGCCAAACAACAGCAACGTTACCGACTTATCGCTGGATCCTTCATGAAGACGACCAAATGACATTAAATGTAATATTCGAAAAAGGTTTTAACTCTACCCTCGTAGCACTCTCAAGTGATTGCATCGCTCCAATTAAAGATATTCAAGCGAGTGCAAGCAGAAAATATTTACTCATCATAACCGATGTGGAACTTATATTTTGGGATCTGGAAGAAGTGTACACAACTAAAGAAAATAAACCCAACGCACTAACACTCACTCCAGAACATAAAAGATGCTATTTTAGAATTTCATTCTTTAATCAAAAGCAAGAATGGAAAATTGAATTAGCCAAAAACCGCGACGACCTCCGTGTAGAAAAAGGGAAGTTTACTGCTTCATACAACATTCCCCAGATTATTACACTAAAAAAACTCAGTCTACCGGGAATTTAGCGCTCGGGTAACAAACTTTGTTACCTTTTTTTTATATAGATCACCTTTGTACATACTCAAGCAACCATGGCGACATGACGGTCCAACCCAAAGTTTGCACTTTTCCTGGTCGCTACTCGCCCAGAGCTTAAGCGCGCTGCTTGGTGAAATCATTGAATCAACACAAGAGTGAATAAACAACATAGGCTGCTTAATTTTTTTGACGCTACGTGTCATTTCCATCTCGTGCAAATCACATTGCGCAAAAAAGTGAAACATCATGCGTGTCATCGTAAAAAATGGATACAAAGGCAGACCAGACATACGTGCAAACCCCTTCATAACTGTCGCGTTTAGGCTTGCATACGTTGAATCGATAACTAAAACATTACACATATTTGAGCTACTCTCAGCTGCTTTAAGCGCTGCAGCACCACCCATAGAAACACCTAGCACAATCAGTGGCAGTTCTTTGCCACTCTGCTTTGCTTCCTGCTTTACGTAGTCAACAGCGGCAAGTACATCCTTATACTCATGACAACCAATGGTTGTAATACTTCCTTCACTCTGCCCATGCGCACGAAAATCAAAAGAAATCATATTCCATTCAGGAAAAAGCTCCAAAAAGGTATACATAAACTCTTTACTGCCTCGATAACCATGACACAAAAGCATAGTCGCCTTTGCATTCTCACGCTTGAGGTGAAAGCCGGTTAGCAGCTGTCCATCCTGATTTTTAAATGTAAACTGCTTCATATTTGGCCGCTTAAGCAGCTCATCACGAATTTCTTGTGCAACAATTTTGTGGCTTTTACCATCATGCAAAATGCGCTCTTCGGTAAACGTCAACTTACCCAACGCAAGGTACGAAACGATTGGGCAAACAACAAAAAAGAATACACCAACTATACCAGCCCCCCACCAGACGGCTGGATGTATACGTCTTTTCACAGCTGCAGCCCACCTTCCTGATAAAGATTTTTGCCCGCTAAGAAATGAAAATGTAGGTGAAACACACTCTGTCCTGCAGATGCACCATTATTTGAAACCAGATTAAATCCCTTATTGCCAATTTTTTTGCCCAAATCACGCGCTACACGCATAATTTCCCAACTTATTTGAGAATCGTGGTCCGCCAAATGTGCAACACTTTCAACATGTTGTTTGGGAAGAATCAAATAGTGAATAGGTGCTTTTGGCGCTATATCTGGAATAACAAGCACATGCTCATTCTCAAAAACTGGACTACTAGGAATTTCTTTTGTAATAATTTTACAAAAAATGCAGTCTGTGGCCACTGCCTTGCCTTTCTCAATCATGGTTTTAAGTCTAATCTGCAGATAAAAAAAATATGGTGCCGAAGGTCGGACTCGAACCGACACAGTATCGCTACCGCGGGATTTTGAGTCCCGTGCGTCTACCAATTTCGCCACTTCGGCACATCAAAATGATGCATATATGCTTTTAGAGCGCACTATAATGGTACCAAAATGGCTCTAAAGGTCAAGAAAATGCCCTAAAAAAACAACTCTCAGATGCAAACTATTTAAATATACCTTGCATCTGATCTTTATAGAGATTAGCAGCAGGCCCATCGTTAAAGATAACAAAGTATATCTTTTTAACTTTATCCGCTCCGTTAGCGTTAATCCAGTCCTTGATCGCGTTAAGCGCTACTGGAGTTGCCTCACTAATGTTATATCCGTAATTATTTGTACTAATTGGTACAAATGCAATTTCTGCAATATCTTTTTGTGCAGCTAGAGCTAACGAATTTTGATACGCATCTATCAATTTTTGCTCACGATCGGAATCGGTCCCATGTGGCCCAACAGTGTGAATAATGTTATCCACAACACCATTCCTAGAAAGCCCAAAAGCGGGGCTCCATTTTGCCTTCCCAACATCGCAATGACCAGCATTGTTTTGTGAATTGTATGCAACCAACTCTGAACTTTCTGCAGCACTATGAATTGCTCCATCAATACCCCCTCCACCAGCTAGTGTAGGTTTTGCAGCATTAACAATGGCAGCTGTCGCTGGGTTATCAAACTTCATTGTCACCATATTGCCTTTAATCAACACCAGCTGAACACCGTTATAGATAAAGGGTTTATCGAATACCTCTTCGTTTTTGTCAACCGGCCCCTTTCCAGGCACTGGTCCACTTCCACCGCCATTGCTCTTGGCTTTTCTACCATTTAGCTTCTCCAAGCGTGTAAGCAAATCCTGCTCAAGGCCACAGCCCTTTGCATAATCAACAATTGAACCTGAACGACCTGCTACCGGCCTGTTCACACTGATGTCGTCAAACTTTTCAATTAATCGAAGTTTCCTGTCTACTTTGGACAAATCTGTTTCTCCTACTACTATCCGGAGTGGAGCCTTTGAACTTTCAATGTGCTGATACAACTGCTCAACCAAATCATTTTTACCATCTGCACGAAAATCTTCTATCAAACGCTTAAGCATGTATGCAGCCTCTGCAAGCGCAATAAAAAGTACAGGTTTGTTATCACGCTTCTTGCTTGCCATACGCAAAACACGAGCAAGAGCATAACAGTCTTGCGCAACATGACGCTTCCAATAATCTTTTTCTGGATGATTGCACGCTGCAGCAATCATCGAGCATGCTGTGCTCAATGCAACCAAACTATAGTCATGCACACCAGTAGCAATCCACTGATCGTCTTTTACATCCATTTGCTTATCAGGATCACCTTTAAGTCCATTGATTAAACAAAAAAGCACGTCAAAACCTGCGCACACGCCATGCCCTATAGCATGTCTACCATCAATATCCTTATCACCATCAGAATAATTGCACAGCGCCAAAACATTGTACGCTGCGTGCAAACCATGCGCGAGAGCATACTCTTTACGACATTGCTCTGCTGGTTTTTCCTCTTGCTCAAGCGCTGCACGAAACTCTGCAATACCGGCAAGACCAGCTGCTGCAACTTCAGCAAACTCCAATGTTGAGTGTTGGGCATTAAGGCTAGGCAAGCTAGCAACACAGAAAATCGCTACTACTAAAAAACTATTTTTCTTCATATTTTTTCATCCTAAATTTTTTGCTGTTCAGCTCAAGAAAGACTTTATTCTCACTTTTTTACTCTAAAGTCTTTTGTACCCATTCGCGTACCCTTCGTACGTACCCCCTAGATATCCAACCAAAGCTTTTAATCTACCTTCTTGAGCAAACCAACTAGCAGCGTCATATTGCTGCCGTGAGAAAATTTGCAAAGTGATATCAAGCCCTTTGTTAGCAGCTTCACGAACAGCTTGATCAATAGCATCAACAACCCACTCTATTTTGTTGCCAAACACACCACCACCAACAAGCGTTAGATAAACTTTTTGCTTGCCGTGGGCAACGGCACTTTGCAGCGTCCCACGATAAGCAGCAAGCAACAAAATACGTGCAAGATTTTCGTACCCCTTGTCGTCTTTATTGAGTCCCGTCATGTTCAACGTTGCAGTAAATACTTGGTTTATTTTCTGCTCATGCTCAAGCCTTGCAGCCTTATAAGCGCTAAAGTCACCTTTTTCTGACAACTCAGAACGCATTGGCCCTAGACCACCACTCACGTGAATGTCACGATGCATACCAACACAGACAGTGTCGGCATAGTTGCTGATTTGCTCGGGGGTCAGTTTGGCAAGCTCTGCCAGATACTCAGGAGCAACAGACTGAACATAACCGTTGGCAACTGCAATATCGACACCCAAACCCTTTTTCATTGCTTTGATTAAGCCATCAAGAAAGTTAACCTGTTTTTCTTCCTGTCCGTAATACTGCTTGCCATCAGCTTCGTGCGGCATCAAGTACATGCGATGGATCAAACCAGGCATAGCAGAAAGCGCTGCGGCCTCACCCTGCACATACATTCCTTTACCCAAGTACGGCTCAATACCTGCAGCTGGGCTGCCACTACCTTCAAGACCGTTAAAGTTTGATGCTACCTGAAAAACTGCATCGTTGTTTACAGGGCTTGCTTGCAATGCACCAATGTCAAACTTATAGCGATAGTCATGCTGGTCAGGAATATCAAAACTTTCAATCACACTAAACCGCGACTGGTTACCTGTAAAATCTGTCTTCAGTTGCCCAACAGATTCTACTGAAAACGTACCAGGGCTAAACATCTTTGCGCCCTGATAAAAAATACCTTTGTCCATAAGTGCTTGACGCTCTTCATGACTTTTTTCAGAAAAATCTTGTTCACTCACGCCGGTGACGCACATAAAAGGATCAAATTGCTCTCGTTGATCATTTACTGGCTCATGGCGTTTTTTCCATTCGACATACACATTCCACAGCTCTTTACATTTCTCATTTCCTTGAATTCTTTGAACCTCAGCATCAGTTAAACGCTCACCTTTTGCAAGGAGAACCTTAAAACGCAAAAGCTCTTCCCTTACCCCCCACGGGTAATTTTTTTGATTCTTCAGGGCTCGCTTGTAATGCGTTATCACTCCATCATTTTTATAAGTATGAAAACATCCATATGAATCAGTTTTCTGGTACTGAAACTCACCAAACTTCATACGACGACCATGCCAATCGCGATAGCAATCCTCTCCCATGCGTTTTTCCGACAACGCTGCTGCAAGAGCAACATTGATATGATCATCGCTCTGTTCATCATAATTTTGCACACTCCTTACTAACGCCCAATATACCCTTTCATACTTGCCCCAGTGAGTGCTACGGACGCCCCCTGCATAAGTTTGCTTGTCCCAGTCAGTTTTATGACCATTCCCAACCAAAAACTCTACAATCTTTGGCTGGCGCTGCCAAATGGCTTTATGTAAAAGCGTTACCGGACAAAATCCAGTAGAAAAACTCCCCTCATACCCATAAGTAGAATCTTTTTCAAGAAGCTTTTCGAGTCTCAAATCGTGACTCCAATTGTATTGTTCTTGCCCGAGATAGGTCAAAACATCGTTATCATTTTTTTCAACTGCTGTGCGCAAGGCATAAACAATATTTGATTCGTTCCACTCAAAGTTAAGCTTTTTCAAAAGCTTCGTTCGCTGTACGGGCAACTTTTTAACAATCGTTGCAAAAACATCAAATCCATATTTCAACTTAAAATCAAGCTTGGGTTTGACGGTATCTGCAAGTACATCAAATCTATCAATTTCTATAGCACGCCCAACAAGACGCTGAGCGATGCCAGTAGCCTGCGCTGCACCAAACCAATGCGTTATAGCCTTTTTATCATCACCATTAAGTGCTTGCTCAAATTCAAAATCTATGTCGCCTGACTGCGCTCTTACAACCTCAATTAACCAGTAACAACTTGCCATCGTCATAGCAGCTGTAAGCGCAACATATTTTATGTCACCCTGATTATCAACCAACTCACGCAAACTGCGCGCCAAGGTGTATCCAGACTGAACAATGGCGCGAGCCCTGCTGTGTTTGTAGGGAGATGAAAACAATACATCACTAACAGCTAACACACCACTTGCAACAGAAAGAACGGTATTATGCCACTGGGTTACTTCCTCACCATAATCAATCACTGGAGCGTTAGACTGAGAAGAAGTTGATACTTCCTGCTGGCCAACCGGTTCTTGACGAGCTGCCTGAACCATGTGCTTACAAAATTGCACAAGATCATAGGAAGCAATCATCCCGTCATTGTAAACCGAAATTTTGTAGTCACGATCTCCCAAAAAACGATTACATAGACGCGCTGCATGATGCGCAAGGCGGCCTGCATCGCGAACAAGCTTACACGATGGACTATCAGGCCCTTTTATCAACACCCAGCCGTCAGTTGACGCTTCAAGCAGCGCACCAGCAAGCTGTAAATAATCGAAGTTGGAGACGGTACCATCTCCCTGTGCATTTACCTTTGCGGAGTGTCCCGAAAATAACCCACTACACAAGATAATGGTACAAAGAATGTAACGAGTAAACTTATAGGTCTTCATATGGCTTATATCCTCAAAAATAGATAGTAACTAACAAGACCAAACAGTCTTTGCTATTTTCATTTCTTGCTTATTGTAATCAAAAACTCGTCATGCCGGCTCGCAGGCCGACATCAAAGGTGACTACTCAGGCAGAAGCTCAATCTTTAAAAAAATGGACTCCGGGTCAAGCCCGGAGTGACGAGCTTATGTCTACCCAAAGTACAAGTTGTGTTAATCTCACAATAAAAAATACATAACATAAAGTGCTCTAAGGATATCAACAAAAAACGGACCTGCAAGAAATCTTAAAATTCCTGCAGGTCCGTTAATCTTTTTCGACAAATAAATACTTTTTATTTCATTAACGCATCACGAAACGTGTCAAGCTCTTCAAGCACCTTACCAGCACCCGCCACAACACCATGCAATGCATTTTCTGCAATTTTTACCGGCAAGCCGGTCTCTTTTGAGATCAACAAATCAAGGTTGCGCAGCAGTGAACTGCCACCAGCCATCATAATGCCACGATCAACAAGATCGGATGATAGCTCTGGCGGTGCATTTTCAAGCGCTGTACGAACAGCATCAATAATTATTGAAATAGGCTCAGTCAGTGACTCAAACACTTCAGCATCTGAAAGATTGATAATTTTGGGCACTCCAGTGACGAGGTCTCGACCCTTAACCTCAATGCTTTTACTTTCTTCGCCAAGAATTGCAGTACCTATTTTAATTTTAATTTCTTCAGCAGTACGCTCACCGATCAACAAGTTATATTTACGCTTAACGTACTGAACGATGGCACGATCCATTTCATCGCCACCAATGCGCACAGATTTACAGTAAACAATGTCTTTGAGAGAAATAATTGCAACCTCAGTAGTCCCACCACCAATGTCGACAATCATATTTCCTGTTGGTTCTTCTACCGGCAACCCAGCGCCAATCGCAGCTGCCATTGGCTCCATTATTGTGTACACTTCACGAGCACCTGCCTGTTTTGCAGAATCTTCAACCGCGCGCTTTTCAACTTGAGTGATCCCCGAAGGAACACCAATGATCATACGCGGACGAACAAGTGCCTTGCGATTGTTATGAACTTCTCGAATAAAATAGCGCAACATGCTTTCAGTCAACTCAAAGTGAGCAATAACACCATCTCGCATTGGCCGACAAGCAATAATACTCTCAGGCGTTTTGCCAAGCATGCTCTTTGCTTTATTACCAGCAGCAAGCACTTCGTTTGTCGTGCCTTTAACCGCTACTACAGAAGGTTGATCAAGAATAATACCTCTATTTTTAACGTAAATGACGGTATTGGCAGTTCCCAAATCGATAGCCATGTCGTTTGAAAAGAAACTGAACACCTGTCGTGCGGGCCAAAATTTCATGAGAGCTCTCCAACCGTTTTACTTAAGACTTTTAAAAATGCATTTGCACGCCAGCATTAATTTGGTGTGTCTTCATAACGCCTGAACCATTGATGGGTACGTCGTACGACAAAAACAACAATGGCTTGCCTACATATTTTTTACCACCAAGCTTAGTGTCATACGAAACTTGAAATGTCATGTAGTGTGTTGACCATTTTGATAACGCCTCTTTGGCTCGTACTAATTCAGTACCTTTTTGCAAGTAACTCTGCGGATTATGGTCGCCACGCAAGTCATGCCAGCGGTCTCGCTCATGGCGCAGATACGTATAACGCGCATGGAAATGAAGCCCATCGGTCATGTTTTCAAGCGTAAAGTATGTTGCAAACTTGTAAGACATGCCCGGTGTAACACTTACGCGACCAACAAGCGCACTAAATGGTGCTGGTTCGCAATCTACTGGGATACGCTTGCAATGTTCTTTTTCAAACAACGAAAGCAAACTACCCATAAGCCCAAACTTCCAATCTTGCTTAAGCTCAAATTCCCCAGCCAAATCAATATAAACGCCAGCATGCCCGTCATGCATAAACGGCATAGAAATTGGTACCGCTGTATCAGAACGCACACCAGTCGGCACAACAACGCCTGTCTGAAAATTAAGATTTATACTTTTCATTAAAAATTCGTGATCACCAAAATATCTGCCACGTACGTGCAAATCAAGGTCCCCAAACCCTGTCCTTATCCACTCATTACCCTCAAAGCCAAGTAATTGATGGGTTGCACGACGCAACTCATCAACAACAAGATCTTCTTGATGCTGAACACGTAGTGGCTTATTTGAATCTGCAAAAAATGATGCCGACTCTTGGCGTAAGAAAAAGTAGCGACTATTAACACTCAAATGCATAATCGGCAACCATGCTCCTACATAGATAGGCACCCACGGCAATTTTTGCTCATACGACAACTGCATACCCCAGCCACGCACACGGCTTTCAACTTTAAACCGCATACACTTGTCCTTAAATGTTTCTGAAGTAATCGAACATGCAAATGGATTTGCCGTTGGGTCAACTGCCTGCAAACTTGCAATCACCTCGTTAAGGTCATAACGTCCCCACAACTCTGGGATACCTATGGTACCACCACCTCGCTTAAATCCAGTTGAGGCATTAATAAAAAAAATGCTTGGCGCCAAATGTGAGCGGCGCTCGGTATAATCTTCTGGTCGTTCTAAAAAGAAAAAATACCTGCTTCCATTGTGCATTGAGCTAACGAAGGCAGGAATTAAACAAACAAGTAACAGCAACTTGTTTATTTTTTTTCGAATGTGTTGATTCATAATCGTCTTTTTTTGATCAAAATATGGAACAAATGCAAGTTTTGAGATTACTGTAAATTAATGTTTAGTCAAGCAGTCTCTTGCTCAATTGTCAAATAAAAAACTATGTTTTGCTGTTTTCTCAAGCAAGCCTTTTCATACTATTGCAACCACGTTGCAAATTAGCACTATCTCTGTAGACTAAGCGCAATGTTGCCTATTTTTTATATTAAACGGGAGAAATATGCATGAACAAAAAACTAACATACATTGCGAACTGGAAAATGTTCTTTACTTTTGAACAGACCACTGACTTTGTCACAACACATTACGATGAACTACTTGATCTCGCACAAACACAAAATTGTGACATCCTTCTTAGCCCGTCCTTTCCAAGTCTTTATGCAACCGCAAAAATGTTTGAAACCACACCAATTAAAATTGGTGCTCAGGACTGTGCTCATCACCTAGCGGGGGCATTTACCGGGCAAGTGTCAGCGTATGACTTAAAACTTATGGGATGCGCATACTCAATCATTGGACACAGCGAACGTCGCCGCTACAACCACGAAACCGATGATGTCATTGCAAAAAAATTTGAACTCTTAACTGATCAGGAAATCAGTCCAATCCTTTGCGTCGGCGAAAATGAACAACAGTACAAAAAAGGTGAAACGCTTGAGGTTATCAAAAATCAGACCGCACAAATATTCGAATGGATAAAAACCAAAGCACCTGCCTTAAACACCATACCCATTTACATAGCATATGAGCCCGTTTGGGCCATCGGTACTGGGAACGTCCCCACGTCTCAGCAGGCAGAGATTGTTTTTGAGTGGCTATTTGAAACAACCCAGGCACTCGCAGAACACATTGATTGGAGACTTTTATACGGGGGATCTGTCAATGAACAAACGGTTGGATCATTTAAGCAAACACCCCATCTGGATGGCTTTTTGATAGGAAAAGCAAGCACCGATTTTCAAGAGCTAAAAAACATAGTAAGCTTGTAAATCTTCTGGGTTCGAGCGGCAAACCCTACGACTTAATGGCCAAATCTTTACAAAATCGGCCGATTATGCAAATGTATTATGAATAGTGAAATATAAAAAATTTCTATAAAAAAATAATTATAAAAATACGAAGTGAGGCATAATGTACGCACTGTTAATGGTTTTTTTCATTATCTTAGCATTTTTACTTGCAGGCATCATTCTTATTCAACAGGGCAAGGGTGACATGGGCCTTGGAAGCTTAAGTGGTAGCCAAATGCTGTTTGGCGCGTCAGGAGAGCAAAACTTTTTTGAAAAAGCAACGTGGCTCATGGCTGCCATTTTTATTTTTGGCTCGCTTGGTCTTGCAATACTCAAGTCGAAAGAAGAAAAATCAACACGCCTTAAAGGTTACACCGTCACAAAACAAAAACCAGCGCAAACAAATGCTGTAGAAAAAACTTCAGAGCCTGCACAAGCTGAAGCAGCTACAGAAAGCTCAACTCCAGAAGAGCCTACCGACACTCCATCTTCCAACCAAACACCGTAAGCCTTTTTTAGAAAGCGGTTATCAGCATAACCTTTAGCTGGGAAGGGAACAGTGTGTCTGCAAAGTTTGTTAGTTCTCTGGGGGCCATGACACTTCAAGCGTGTAGGGACTTGGGTAATCTCGGCCTCTTTATTTACGAGGCAATTTATACACTATTTACCACAAGGCTTCGATTTAAAAAGGTTCTATACCAGATGAATTACATCGGCATCAACTCGCTGACCATTGTATTCCTGGTTGGCGTCTCTGTCGGTGCTGTACTTGCCTTACAAAGCTATATCGGCCTTGAGCGCTTTGGATCAACACAATTCATTGGCCCTATTGTGTACCTTTCAATGACACGAGAATTTGGGCCAGTTTTTGCTGCGCTCATGGTTATCGGTCGAGCCGGATCTGCCATAACGTCAGAAATTGGGACCATGCGCATTACAGAACAAATTGACGCACTCCAAACTCTATGCATTGACCCGTATCAATATCTTATTGTTCCACGCATTGTCGCTGGAACATTTATCCTGCCTTTTCTCTCAATTTTTTGTACGTTATTTGGAATTTTAGCGGGCTACATTACCGCTGTATACGTTCTTAATGTTAATGCAGAAACTTATATGGAGGCGATTCGTGCAAACGTAGAACTTTCAGACATAGTTAATGGACTTGTCAAGGCTGTTGTCTTTGGCTTCTTGCTCTCGTGTGTTGCAACGTATAAGGGTTTTTACACGAGCGGTGGAGCTAAAGGTGTTGGTCTTGCAACAACACAAAGTGTTGTGTACGCAAATGTAACCATTGTTATTGCTGACTACATCCTTACCTCATTGATGTTTACACGATGATTACGCTAAAAAAAATTAAAAAGTCATTTGGCTCAAACGTTATCACTAACGGGCTCGATCTGACTATCGACGAAGGCGAGTTTCTTGCTATTATCGGCCGATCTGGTGAAGGCAAATCAGTCTTACTCAAACAGATCATTGGCCTTCTGCGCCCAGACTCAGGAGAGATAATCGTCGATAATGAGACCATCACAAATTTCTCCGATCGTGAACTACGCAGGATATTCAAAAAGTGTGGCTATGTTTTCCAGTTTGCCGCACTCCTTGATTCGCTCACTGTTTTTGAAAACGTTGGCATCACACTCATAGAGGAAGGTGAGGATAAAGAAAAAATTCTCCCTTTGGTAAAAGAAAAACTACAAAGTGTCGGCCTAAACCCAGAGTCTGTTTTAGAAAAATATCCCAATGAGCTTTCTGGCGGTATGAAAAAACGAGTCGGATTGGCACGTACACTAATGTTAAGTCCAAAGATTTTAATTTATGATGAGCCAACAACCGGCCTGGATCCAATCACTGTCAGGCTCATTCACGAACTCATTAATCAGACACATCAAGAACAAAAAGCTACAACAATCGTTATCTCTCACGATATCGAAATTTTTAAATATGCAACATCTGTTGCAATGCTCCATGAAGGAAAAATTGTTTACAAAGGCCCAACAAAAGACATTTGGGAATGTGACAACCCGTACATTTATCAATTTATCCGTGGCCTACCAGAAGGCCCTATAGAACAAATTGGTTTCGTTTAAACGACGTGGTGGGGACTTATGAATATTCGACCAGAAAATAAAAAACCCAAAGTGTTAATAATAGATGATGAGCAAGCAATTTTACAAACCTTACAAGCTTCGCTCAAGGACGAACAATTTAATGTTCAGACACTTGATAACAGCACTCAAGCACTTGATGTCATAACAAAATATAGACCAGATGCCATCTTACTTGACATCTTTATGCCACACTGTGATGGTTCACAGCTTTTGAGCAGCATCAAAGAAAAACATCCTGATCAAGAAGTTATTGTGATATCTGGCTTTGGCACAATTCCTTTGGCTATCGATATGATCAAAAAAGGCGCTCGTGATTTTATAGAAAAACCGCTTAACTTTGATGAAATTCTTGAAAAACTCCAGTTCCTGAAACAAGAATGGTCCGCTGGTGATACATCTCGCTTCTTACCTTTCGGCATAGCCGGTAGCAGTGCACTTTTTTGTGAGTTTCTGGACCAGCTTGCGCAGCTTGCAAAAACAAATTTTCCTGTTCTGCTCTATGGGCCCAGGGGCTCAGGCAAAAGCTTGTACGCACACTACATCCATAGAGTCAGCAAACAAAAACAGCATCCCGCAACCCTCATTGATTGCGCGCAAGTACATACCATAAAAAGTACAAGTTTTCAGCAGCCCGGCACAGTCATCTTAAAAAACATTCACCTACTCTCCCCAAGTCGCCAGCAACGGATTCTTGAAGAACTTAACAATCCAAAACTTGAAGCCCGCATTATTGCAACCGCAACACCCGATCTCTTTTCAAATATGACCAAGGGACTTTTTGATGCAACATTATTCTACAAATTAAATGTTGTCCCCCAAGAGCTTCCTACTCTTGCCAAACGGAAAGAAGATATTAAAACACTCATCAATTATTTTTTGGATCAAGCAAATCAGATATGCAAAAAAAATGTTGCTTTGAGCAACGGATGCAAAGAGCTGTTAAGTAACTACAAATGGCCCGGTGACGTCACTCAGCTCAAAAATGTTATCACGTATACCGTGGCTCAAGCTCCATATAAAAATCACGTCATCAACCCAGAAGACATCGTTCACTACTTCACCAATAATAAAAGCGAAGAACAATTCTTTGATGGTTTTGGTTCCTTGGAAGAAGCTCAACAAGCATTTGAAAAGAAATTTATTTTTTACCTGCTTAAAAAAAATGGTTACAATATTTTTCAGCTTTCACAGGCGCTTAAGGTTAATACCGCTCAACTGCGTGACAAATTAAAAAAGCTTAACGTGCTTGCAAATATCTAAGCTAGACAATGAACTAATGACAAGGAGTTTTAGGATGGAACAACTACAACAACCAACCTCTCAATTAATCATTGATCAAATTAAAGAGAAAAGCCTTTCCTGGGGCAACTTAAAGGAAGAAGTTAGTAAAACAATCGTTGGACAAGACTATATTGTTGAACGCATCTTTCTCGGCCTTCTGTGTAACAACCATATCCTTCTTGAAGGGGTACCAGGCCTTGCCAAAACAACTTTAATCAAAGCACTGGCCCAAGCGCTTGGCGTAAGTTTTAGTCGTATACAATTTACACCCGATCTTTTGCCGGCAGATTTGATAGGAACCATGGTCTACAACCCTAAAACGCAAGATTTTAACACAAAAAAAGGTCCTATTTTTGCCAACCTAATTTTAGCCGACGAAATTAATCGTGCGCCAGCCAAAGTTCAGTCTGCACTGCTTGAAGCTATGCAAGAACATCAGGTAACTATTGGTGATCAAACATTTAAGCTTGATGAGCCATTTTTGGTTCTTGCAACACAAAATCCTATTGATCAAGAGGGAACATACCGACTACCTGAAGCACAGGTTGACCGTTTTATTTTCAAGCTTCTTATAACTTACCCAACACAAGAACAAGAAAAACAAATTGTGCAAAAGAGCTTTACATCACAAGAGTCACGCACAATCCTAAGCAAAGAAGAAATTTGTCATGCTCAAAAGCTGGTGGCTGAAGTATATGTTGATGAGCGTGTTTTAGACTACATTGTACAAATTGTTTTTGCCACACGCGCTCCTCAAGATCACAATCTTGACGAACTCAAACACTTGATCGAATATGGTGGATCACCTCGCGCAACGCTCTCACTCACGCACGCAGCAAAAGCTCACGCTTTTTTAAAGAAACGCCATTTTGTCATTCCTGACGATGTGAAGGCCGTTGCTGCAGACGTTTTACGCCATCGGATTTTGCTCACCTATGAGGCTGAGGCCGAAAACATTTCAACCGACACGATTGTTCAAAAAATACTTCGTACTGTGCCCGCACCATAACATCTAAGGACCTTATCCATGAGCACAAAAAAATCAGCACAAGCTCTTATTGGTTCACACATATCGGCAGCCGGCGGCCTACATAAAGCAGTCGAGCGTGGCGAGTCAATCGACTGCACTGCTATGCAAATTTTTACAAAAAGCAATCGTACCTGGTTTGAAAAAAAAATAAGCCAAGAAGAGGCTGACCTCTTTAAGCAGGCTCTAAAAAATTCACAAATACAAATGGTATGTGCACACAGCGCGTACCTGATTAATCTGGCATCAAGCACTGATGCCACGGTCGACAAATCGCGCAAATCACTACTTGAGGAGGTTCGTCGTTGCGAGATGCTGGACATTCCTTTTTTGGTGTTACACCCGGGCTCTCATACCGGAGCGGGTCTTGAGGCAGGCATTGAAAAAATTGCGAAAAATCTTGACTACGTTTTTGAACACACGCAAGGAAAAACAAAAATTTTACTCGAAACTATGGCAGGACAAGGAACGCAAGTTGGCTACGATTTTGAACATCTCAAAAACATTCGCTCAGCATCAAACCACTCGCGCCAACTTGGTGTGTGTCTTGACACCTGTCACATTTTTGCTGCCGGCTATGACATCACCTCCAAAGATGCATATGACCAAGTCATGAACGATTTTGACAAAATTGTCGGTTTGTCAAATTTAAAAATCATTCATCTTAATGACTCAAAAACAAAGCTCGCATCTCACGTAGATCGTCACATAGATCTTGGCAAGGGAAATATTCCACTCGATGCATTTTCATGGATTGTGAACGATTCTCGATTGCAAAAAATTCCCAAGATTTTAGAGACCCCATCAGACCCTGACATGAAACTATGGGAAGAGGAAATAAAACTTCTTCGAGATATGATTAAGTAAAAAATATTTTATTGTGAAGAGCTAAGAAAGCTAGCAAGACGATCTAAGAAATTTATACGCACCGTAACCGTTGCTCCTGGCTCGCTGTTTGTTCGCCATGAATCGTTACTCATTCTCTTGCTTGCTCCACCTGACTGAATACGCTTTAACTCCTCCTCTTTTTGCAAACGTATTTTCTCCGCAGTCTCAAGTTGTTTAATTTCTTCTTCTGAAACCCCAAAAGATTCCAAAAGTTCTTTTCGCTCTAACCAAGCCCACATTAAAATGTTTACATCTTTTAAAAAAAACAAAGCCTGATCTTTACTTGCCCCATGATCAAGCAACAATTTTATTTTTTGCAACATCAAGAGTTGGGTTTGACGAGCATGCGACATGTAAAAGAAATTTATTGCATCCAAGATGGGCGTAATTAATTGCTCCTCTTGTCCTTCTTCATTGATAATAATCCCATCGACACGTGCTCCATTTTCTAATAATATATTACAAATTTCTAGCGAATTAGGATGAACCAACTGTATAGCGTAACGCAGAGGCGTATTGTTAATACTGGGATAATATTTATTCAGATTTATACCGCAATCTTGGGCAATCAGAGCTTTTGTCTTGACTGCGTCACCATTTTTGAGTGCCTGAACAAAATCAAGCTCGCTGACACAAAGACTTTCATATGAGCTAGAATGATACCCTCTATCAGCACACATTACTGTCACTGGTAAAAGATAAAGAACAAGCAAAACCCATCTAGTTTTTTTGTCAACCGTCTCGAAGAATAAGCGCATCATGTTTCATTGCTTCTTTTAAAATTTTTATAATCTCAGATTTTTTTGCACAGTGCACCGGCTGTTTACCAAAACCATCTTCAATAAGCGTATCGGCACCAGCCTCAATTAATAATCTCACCATTGCCTCATCATCATTTTCCGCTGCATAATGCAGCGGGGTTTTACCAACTGCATCAACAATATTAACATCTACAGAATCAAATTCATTATCCGTTGTGCGAACTATAAATCTTGCAATGGTCGTATTTCCGTTTAAAACCGCATAATGCAAAGGTGTTTCCCCCCAAACATCTTGAGCGTTGCGATCGGCATGATGCAACAACAACAATCCAACAAGCGCAACATGTTCGCATTTGGTTGCTATATGAAGCGCAGTACACTGGGCCAAACCAGTAGCATCAACATCTACACCAGCACGCAACATTGCCTCTGCCACATGAAATGAACCTTTTTCAACCGCAATAAAAAACGGTGATAAACCTTCTTTGTTTTTCAAATCTGGGTCGGCACCACAGGCAAGCAAGTACTTAACTTTATTTAAGTTGTCCTCTTCGGCAGCATAGTGTAAAGCACTGCACCCGCTTTGATCTTGAGCGTTCACCTCTTCGTAGCTTAAGCCCGTTTTACTGTCATCGCTAGCAATAAAAAGTTGCTCACAATTTTTATTTTTTTCTTGGGTCAAAATTGATCCATCAGTTGCCAGCAATGCCGATGTTGCCATACTCAAAAAAAGCAATGTCATCATTTTTTTCATGATAATCTCCTTTCCGCAAACCAAAAATCACGTTCAATCCTTTTTTACTATCAACTATGGCTCCATGCTGAATGAGTAAAGCTTCTGCTCGCTCTGAAGCTAACTCGTGAGGTTTCAGGTGAAACACTGTCTCAATATTTGGGTTTGCCCTTCCCTCCTCCAATAACGCCACTATTATTTCAACTTTATCGCCTAGACATGCATGATGAAGAGCTGTCCAACCAGCATGATCTTGCGCATTCACATCAACTAGCTTTGCTCTCAAAACGCTTCTTACAGACTCTGCATTTCCATGCATCACAGCAGCATGCAGTATTGTTTGCTTTTTACGGATCATTTCCACTATTGTAGACAACTTCTCTTGCTCACTCAGCATGCTCAAAAACTGATCCCAAAAGTCAAGCCTTAAACTCTGAGCATCTTGTTTATCATCAACAACAGCAATAGCTTTCCCCTTTCCGCTCCCTCCGGGAAAACATAAATTAATAAAGAGCAAGCAAAGAACCAAAGAAATGTTTATAATTTTTTTCATAAGTACAACCTATAACACAAGGAGTCTTTTAAAAGCTGCAAAGTCTGCAAACCTTAACATATCACTTGTTTTTTGTCACATGGGTGAGTTAAAAAACAAATAATTAAAAGGAGAAAATCATGAAAAAAATAATTCTAACAATGCTAGTACTTTTAGTTTCTCTGATAAACCTACCAGCACTTTATTCAGACGGTGACCACGTTCACACATGGACATTACTTGTTTACGCTGATGCAAGCGACAATTTACAAGATGCCATCATCAAAAATATCAGAGACCTTGCTGCAAGTTGGTCACACCCTTGCGTAGAAATACGCATACAGGTAAGCTTGCAGGCTGGTTATGCCTGGCGCTATATTGTGGTAAATAATCAGCTTCGCGAACAAGAGTTTGTACAGCTGGACTCAAACCAAGCAGAAAATCTCATCAACTTTACCAACTGGGGATTCAAAAACAGCATAGCTGCTCATCACGGCCTCATTTTAAGCGGCCATGGCTACGGTATTTTAGACCCCTCTTACCACGAACTAGAAAATGATTGGTTCGCAGAGTCAGACCAAGATTTGCCATGTGGAATCTGCAAAGATACCCTTGATCAGGCAGCAGCACAACACTACAGAGCAACCTTGCTCAACCGTGTAACACAAAACTACTTAAACAATAAAGAAATGGTCAGCACACTACACAATATCAAATCCATGCTGAACAAAAAATTGGACCTGTTTTGTCTTGATATGTGTCTTGGCGCATCACTTGAACATGCCTATCAGGTTGCACCCTACGTCGATATCTTAATTGGCTGTCAAAACTGCGAATTAAAGGATGGCTTTGATTTTTTTGAACTTGGAAGGTCAATATGCTCTTCGGGCAACACTCCTGCAAACCTTGCTCGCAAAATATGCCAGGCATATCACGTGTATTATGAACAACATGCAGAACGAGGGATTTACACGCTCGCGGCAATTGACTGCAGTTATGCATCAAGCATCAAAGATTCTTTAGATGTAATTGCGCATGCACTTGTTGCCTGCATCCAGCAAGACTCTAAACTCAAAACAACCATAAGAGATGTTCGGCTTAACTGCATTAATTTTTGTTTCGTACCAATGTACACCGACCTTTTTATGGTATGTTCAGAATATGAAAAAATATTGCCCATACTAGAAAAGCATTCTGTAGACAAGAATACGCTCCAAACACTTAAAGACGAACTCGATAATTGTAAACACAAAATTCACAATGCAGTCATCGCCAATGTAAAGGGGCATTCAATGGGCGATGCACATGGCATGTCAATTTATTTTCCTTTCAACCATATTGATTCATCATACAAAATAACAGAGTTCGGATCTGGAAAACCTCAAGCCTGGGTAGGCCTACTTGAAACAGTAGTACGATAAATCACTCTTCTATTATCTCAACACCCTGCAAGCAACCAGAGTCTGAAGACTCTTGATTTTTGAGCATATTTAGAGCAGCTAAGAGTATGAAAAAATTGGTCAGAGCGGAAGCCTTGCTCTTTTGGTCACCAGAGCTGTGCACTACTTTATTTTCCTCTCTGTATTTTTTGTACAAATCAAGATACTCTTGAATATCAGAACCACAAGGATGTGCAAAGGGTACAGAAAAAATAGACAAAATAACAACAAACAAAATCGACCTACTCTTCATGAATAATCTCCTTTAAAAAAACTAGAGGGCTGATGCCCTCTAGTTTTTTTGCTCAATCTACTTTGCTAGCAGTACTATTTAATTGTTTCAAGCATTGCTTCTTTTTTTTGCTCTAGAGCATCAAAGGCTGCAAGTGCCATTTCACGATGATCTTTTGCAAACCAATCACTTTCTAACGTAGCCTCAACAAAAATACGATCTACAATTAAGACTTCTCTTGCTTCATCACTCAACTGCGGTAAATCTTTTGTCAAACCAACAAACGCTATTGATGCTACGTGCTGTCGCTTATCTCGATCTATAGCATCATACACACCAACAAGATGCATGCTTTCTTCTATAACATCAACACCAGTTTCTTCCCTTGCCTCACGCACGCCAGTTTGCTTAAACGTTTCCCCATACTTTGTAAAACCTCCGGCTGGACCATATGTTCCATCAGGACGCTTGATGATTATCAAACCACTGATCTCTCCTTTTTCTTGATCGAAATAAAATACGAGCGGATCAACGGCTGTGTACGGACCTTCCTGTACATTTAAAAACCAGCCAAAAGGCTCAGTCAAAACTTTTGCAGTTTTAATTAATGGAAGATGAACTTGTCCAAATTTTGTCGCATCATCAATATCCCCAAGCTCTTTTAGCTCAGCCGCTATCTTTTCTTGATCAAGTGAAGCCGCAAATTTTTGTGCTTTCTTGTGAAATTTATGGGCCAGAGCAGAAAGCTTTTCAAATGCCTGCATGGTATAGCTCTCGCTCATATTTTTTTCAATACAGGTTTGATTGCATGCTTGACATTGCTCGTTTAGCTCAGCCCGCAAGTGTGTAAGCAAAATGGCCGCACAACAAACAAGACAGGTAAGCATCTTTGCGATTTTTTTTGAAGACTGCATCATATAGTAAACTCCTTTAATGTATTACGGTTTAGTATGTACACTTCAGGAGAGTATACGGTAGAAATTTAATGATGCAAACGCCCGCAAATTAGTTATCTTAGAAATCTGGACAGACACCTAGAGGTTGAAAAAATTCCTTAAATCTAGGATGACCATCTTAAAGTCGCGACCTCATCAATAAGGAGTTCAACATATTTTCCATGGCCAAATGAAAATTCATCTCAACGGTCTTGGAAATATCACGCCTCATTTGTTCTAAATTATCACTATGAGTGATGATGTTAAATGACCTTGCTCTCTTCTCGATTACGTCAACGTAGTTGTGCAGTAACTTCTGGTATATCTTTGCAAATCTTTTGAACTCTTCCTTGCGCTCCCATATTGCAACGTATACCTGACGGATCTCTCTTACTTCCTTGAGTCTTTCTTGCACAAAGGCCAACAAAAAGTATTGCTCTACAGGTGTTTTAACATAGTCTACACAAAAGGCTGAAGCTTTGTCTTGGTAGAAATCGTATATTCCCTGAGCTTTATCCTGCGCATATAACTGATCCACAATAGAGCAATTTATTATCATAGACATTGAAAATAGTATTATCTTATTTATACTCACTCGCTTTTCCTTCAACCTATATTCATCAAAAGCTCTTTAAACAAACAAAAAAGACTTTCATTACTGCCATCTTTAATAGAACTTTGCATGCGAGTCCTGACATCAAAACTCGCCATCATTATCTCAGCATATAGCATTACAACATTAGCCATCCAAAAAGTATGCTGTTCCTCAGTCAAGCCGCTCTTTGGAATATCTTCTTTGGAAGGGTTTGTAAGCGCAAACCTTAAATACCTTTTACATTCATCTTTCTTCTCTTGCTCCTGCATATGCCCTTGAATAAATTTCTTTATTCTTTCTTGATTATTAGGTGTACTAAGAAGATCTTCCATCGCTTGTTCTTCAGGAGTACCTATAAAGGCAAACGTTTGGCCTAAAAGCAAAACGGTACAAACTAAAATTAGGATTTTTTTCATCTTTATTCTCTTAATTTTTGCATTCGAACTTTTAAACTTTTTTGCTCATAAAAAACAGTATACACCCACATAGAAAGCATAATGCACATACTACATGCAAGAAAATAGAAATCAATAAACTTGTACATGTGCATCAACGCCAAGGTAGAAAAAACTGTCGACATAAAAAAAGTAAAGGCCAGTATTTTCCATTTATTCCATCTCTTTTTTTGCAAAAAAATTGAAAAATGATGCGGACTTCCATAATAAAATGGAATACTAAGCCAACTGCGAATTAAAACAAGAAAACCAAGCTCAAGTAGAGGAATTGCTAAAATAATGACAGGGGTATAGTAAATATCAATCGACTGCCGGCTCCATTCAATCATCAGCGGAATAGCAGCAAAAAATCCTCCCAAAAAAAGCGATCCCGCATCTCCCAAATAAATTCTGGCGGGAGGCTTGTTGTACCAAAAAAAGCCACACAATCCTCCAAGCATAGCCACAAGCAATAAACTAACCAAGTACTGCTCCAATAACAACGCCACAACTAAAAACGAGCTTGCTACAGTGATCGATACAATGGCGGATAGCCCATCCATGACATCAATCAAATTGAATGCATTAATAACTGACAACATCCAAAACCCTGACAGGAAGGTACGCACATACGAAACAAAGAAATTTGTTTTAAGCGAGCAACCGCCCTTTAAAAAACAAAGAACAGCAAGACACTGAGCAAAAAACTTTTGTCCAGGGGTCATAACTTTTAAGTCATCAACAAAGCCAACAAAAAGCAGAAACGTACTGCCAAGAAGTAACCACAATGCCGTGTTTTGAAAAGGATACGCTATTGCAAGTGTAGCGATAAAAGAAATATAAATCGCAAATCCACCAAGGTATGGGACAGGATTTGCATGTTTTTTCAGCTCACCATTGGGCGCATCTAAAATATTAAACTTAAATGCGGCTTTAATAAGCATCGGGATAATTTTATAACTTAACAACAAAGAAAAGATGAAACAAAAAATATGTCTAAAAAAGACTGCCTGCATACTCTCTCCCTTTTTTTACGGTCACTCCTTTTTCTCTAACCCGTCTAGTAGCAATCTAAAAGCACTATACTCTTGCTCGGACAAAAATTCAAATCCTATACGTAGAACGTAAAACCAATCTTTCTGTTTTTGCTTGCCTGCAACAGTAAGTACATGATCAATCTTTACCCAGTCTTTTTGCGTTGTAATAATACCATCACAATCGCTCTTTTTCATTTCTGCCAGCATATGCTCAATATCAGCCATATCATACTGATGATGATCATCGTATTCGACCTCTCCAAATACTGGGACAACAATCTGCTCAAGCGTCTGCTTAAAAGAACCAAATGAACCTATTCCAGCGCAAGCTAAAAATTTTTTGTTTTTAGAGTTATTGAGCAGTTCATCATTTTTAAGGTATACACCTTTTGGCACATGCCTGCCTGTAAAGATACGTACGGCTTCCCCATGACCTTCAATACTCAGCGAAATATTTCTTAGTCGGACACTATCAACTCTATCTGCGTGCGTTAGGATAATAACGTCAGCCCGTGAGATATCTTTCTCTCTTAGCCGCCCAGCGGGAAGACAATGTTCGTTACTGAAAGGCATTCGAGCATCTAACAGTAAAATTTCACAATCTTTTTTTACTAAGAAATTCTGGTATGCATCATCAAGGATGATGTAAGAAATCTGAGCGCTGTTTGCTGAGAATTTTTTCTCTAAACGACGGCATGAGTCGTCTCTCTTTTTACCAACAGCAACTGAGCACTTGTGCGCGCTCGCCAACATGTAGGCCTCGTCACCAACAACATTTGGAGCTTCAACCATACCGTCTTGCCTGTTGATAAGTTTTCCGGAACTCTGCTGTGCAGATCCACCGTAACCACGCATAACTACAGCAACGCGATCAAAACCAAGCAATTCTATCAGAAACGAGGTGAAAACTGTTTTACCTGTACCGCCAACAGCAATATTACCAACACCCAAGACGAGAGATTTTTTGCATGTATATGGCCTTACCATCAAGCGTTTTAAACGCTGTATGCAAAAAAAGGATACTCTGTAGAAAGGCTCACACAGGCAAAAGAGATAAAAAACAATAGTCCGAGCAACGCCAAGTTCTTCTTGTTTTGACGTTTTATCCCACAAGTTCTGGCAATACAGCGCTAGACGCTTGTAAAGATAGCTCGTTATTATTTTTTCTCCTTAATCTCTTGATAACAAACAGCAACGTCATCTACAGCCCAATCATGAAATGAATCAGTTAGGAAACCACATTCTTGGCCAGTATGCACTTCTTTGACCGAACGTTTCTCTTTTTGAAGGCTAACGATTTTACCTCCACCAATGACCTGACCATTTCTGACGCATTCGATCTTGCAGTTTTTCCCCATAATAATACCACTACGCATGTAGCAACCAGCGATTACTCCAACGCCCTTGATGTCAAAGACTTTTTTGACAACAGCTTCGCCAATCTTATTCCACGTAATTTCAGGTTCTCGCTGATCTTCCAAGAGTTGTTCAAGAAATTCAACCATGTGGTAAATAATGGAGTATAGATCTACATGCACACCCTCTTCTTTGGCAAGCATTTGAGCATTACGCTCAACCTTAACATGCAAACCAAGAATGCGTGCATTTGTATTGACGGCTAACTCAATATCACTTTCGGTAATATCACCGATGCCGGTGGAAATTATGTGAATAGGACATCCAATTTTTTTGCTAATTTTTGAAAGTTTTTCAATCGAACCAACAATTGCTTCACGTGATCCGCGAGTGTCTGTTTTTATGATAATGTTTATTGATTTTTTAGCTTCAGCCTGATCAATTTGTGAAAAACTTGATACTGTTTGCCCAGAAGTTGTTGAGAATTGCCCTCGACCGCTCTTTGCTTTGTAATATTCTTGAGCAGGCACAACCTTCAACCAATCAGCTGAAGGAGCAACCCCATCAAACCCAATAATTTGCACTGGTGTTGATGGTTTTGCCTGCGTAATTTTTTTGCCATGACAATCAAGAAGCAACCGTATCTTTCCTGTTGCTTTGTCACAGACAAAGAAATCGCCTTGCTTGAGAACACCTTCTCTGCAAATGGCTGTTGCTACAATCCCATACCCTTTTTGAACATGAGACTCTAACACAAAAGCCTTGGCAGGTACTTCCTCTTGAGCCTTCAACTCCAACAACTGTGATTGCAGCACAAGCATGTCCAGGAGCTCATCTACACCTTTTCCCGTTTTTGCAGAAATCGGTACAACGACAGTATCGCCGCCCCAATCCTCTGGCAATAGCTCATGTTGAGAAAGCTGACGCTTTACTGTTTCAATGGAAGCATTTGATGAAATTTTATCAATTTTATTAATGGCAACAATAATAGTAAGGCCCGCGTCCTTTGCAATATTTATTGCCTCGATGGTCTGGGGTTTGATGCCATCATCAGCAGCAACAACAAGTACCGCAATATCAGTCACCATTGAACCGCGTTCGCGAAGATACGAAAAAGCCTCGTGGCCAGGTGTATCTAGAAAAACAATCCTACCATGAGCACTATCAACATCCCATGCACGAATATGCTGAGTGATACCACCTTTTTCACTTGCTGCTACGTTCTTTTTTCTTACATAATCAAGCAATGTTGTTTTTCCATGATCAACATGCCCCATTACCACAACAACAGGCCAACGGGTTTGGCCGATTTGCACTTCTTTTTGACCATCAACCTTATCATCTATGTCATTATCTCGAGCAGACTCAAGGGCAACAGTAATACCATACCCTTCTGCAAGTGAGCGAATATTTTCAGGTGATAAAATGTGGTTTCGGTTACAAACGGTTCCTTCTTTGAGCAGAGTAAAAATCAAGTCCCCTGAAGACTTGCCAAGCAAATCAGCAACCTCAAAGAGAGGCATAGAGCCTTCTATGGTTACCTCAGTAACAGGAACGTTCTCTTGTTCTTGGGCAAGACGTCCTTTATTGCGACGCTTTTTACCCTTTCTGCGCTTTTGCTGCCTAAAACCTCCAGTCCCCACGTCCTTAAAGCCTCTGATGGGAGCAACTCTAGCTTGCTCACGCAAGGAGTCTTCATAAAGTGCACGTTCAAGCACGTCATCTTGTCGACGGCTCAGTGTTACTGGAATCTCTTTAATTTCTTGTTCGCTTTGAGAGCTACCTGCTTCTCGTTGGTTTATCAATGCTTCGTTCAATGTTTCTTCTTGTTTAATTTTTTGCTCAGCGCTAACTTTTTTTACTTCAGTCTTTTTTTTGACCGCAGAAGCTTTTTCCTCTCTCTTGAGAGAGCTACTTACCGCTTCCGAATCCTTACGTACTTCCTTAACTCCAGAAGAGCTCTTTTTTGTTGCTTTTTGCGTCGCTGAGGACTCGCTTGCTGCCTTGTATTGCTCATGCGCAACCTGTATAGCCTTATCGCTTGCAATCGACATGTGACTAGAAACGTCAAACTTCTTTTTCTGTAGAAACGCAACTAACTCTTTGCTTGAAATATTGAATTCTTTGGCAAGCTCATAAACCCGCATAACCTATTCACCTAACTATGATCTATTCGACTTGATCATCTTCTTCCTGTGCATGCTGATCTGCAGAATCACCCGCATTAGATTCGTCATGCACAACGCTTTTATTTTCTGACTCTTCTTGCTCGCCCTGCTTATGATTGCCCTCAGTTTCAATGTCTTCAAGCATTAAAGACGGCTCTCCAGTTGCAACATCCTGCAATTGAATATCAAGCCCCACAAGTTTTGATGCCAGGGCTATATTTTGTCCTTGCTTACCTATAGCAAAAGAACGCTGATCTTGAGCTAGCCATACCTGCGCCCTTGAAGTGCCAGTCTCGCTATTGTCAAGTATCTCAACCTTGTCTATCTCTGCAGGCTTAAGACTATCTTTAACCAACTGCTCAAGGACATCTGTTTCTTCAATTAAGTCAATCTTCTCTTGACCGAGCACGCGCAAAATAGGCTTGATGCGAGCACCGCCAACGCCCACACACGTACCAACTGGATCAATTTCTCGAGAAGTAGAAGCAACAATAACTTTCGTTTTGTAGCCAGGATTTCTAACAATTTTTTTAATCTCAACAATTCCTTCAAAGATTTCTGGAATCTCAAGTTCTAGCAATTTTTGAACAAAGTCTGCTGATGCACGATCTAAAATAAGCTGATAATCGCCACGCGCAACACTTAAGACCTCTTGAAGTAAAACTTTAACAGGATGCCCCATGCGCAACGCTTCTCCTGGGACTGTATTCTCGCGAGGCAGTAATCCCATGACATCGCCAACCTTAATGACATAACCAGCTCGCTCACGCTTGTGAATGACACCATTAAGAAGCGTACCGGTCTTGTCGGAAAATTCTTCATAGACTGCTTGCTGTTCAAGATCCCTAATCTTACTTGCAATGTACTGTTTAGCCGTGAGAATTTCTATGCGACCGATATCCTGGTCAAAGGGAACCCAAATAACTTGGTCAAGAGATGCATCCGGATCAATAACCTTAGCTCTGCGCAAGGATATTTCGAAAGCATCATCAGTAACAGAACTTACTACTGTCTTTTCAACAAAGAGCTCAAGCGTTCCGCTTTTTTTGTTGAATTGCACGTGAAATGTTCTGTCAGGATACCTTTTTGTATAAGCAGCACGTATTCCATCGCAAACTATAGAGATAACTTTTTCTTTTTCAAGGCCCCGCTCTTCTACAAGACCTTCTATAACATCAACAAGATTCACTGTTACTCATACCTTTAAATTTTAAAATGAAACACGCACATGCCTGCTTATTAAATAAAGAGCCCCGCGAGCCATTGCAGGCCGAGAATTAAGAGGCTATACAAAAAAGTTATTTTTGCATAATTCTTATTTTACGGCAAAAAGATAAAAAGTGAAGGCTAAAAGCAAGTTACTAAAGCAAAAGCACTCAAAATAGGTCTATTTTGAGGTGAAAATAGGTGGACATGCTTGTGTGACTGATCTTTCCTATTACTAGTTATAAATAATAATATTTAAAAGTAATAATAATAGGCTCGGCAAAAAATGTGGATAACTCTATCGATACTGCTTGATTGCTCCTCCTGTAGGATCATCAGAGTTATTGGCTTATTGTGGATAACCTGTTAGTAAATTGTGGATAACTGTTGATAACTTTTTGTTCTCCCTGGGATAAGTCTATCTGATGGGTAGTTTCATGTAATACCGCTTTTAAAGATAGACTCTTACGTACTATCAAGTTTTTGTGTTGCAAGTTATCAACAGTTATCCACACCTTATCAACAAGTTATCCACAATTTCTGTATTGCGAGTAATAAGTGTATGATTCACCGTGTTTTTTCGCTTTACTTGTATAAACGATTGCAGTTTGTATTTTGCTTGAGTACGTTCTTTAGTGTTAATCGAAGAAGGTCAAGAGGCTCTTCTGATATGAGGGTGTTATGAAGTTTTCGTTTCTCACTAAAATTTTTCTGCTTTTTTCAATTTGTATTTTTTGTTCTACTGTTGGTTTTGCTGCAGATTTTGAAGGTGGGCCACCTTCTGTGTGGAAAGCTGTTGTATTTTCTCCTCTAGCCAATGTTTATAGGTTGCCAACTGAGCATGGAGGAGAGTTGAAAACGCAAATGGTTTGTGGTGAGCGACTCCATATAGTCGCAAGTTCTGTTGGGTGTCATCGCGGTTGGGTAGAGGTAGAAGCATTAGAGCAACCGGCAAGTAACGGGCAGGGGATTACTGGTTGGTTGCGCATGGCAGATGTCACCTACGTTGGAGACTTTGTCCCATACAACTGCATCTCGTGGGGGGTATGGTGCCCGATGATGGCAATGCAGGGTGAGGGACCGCATGCTTCGTCTTGGGTTGAGTGTGGCGTTATGTCACGAGGAAGTTTTGTGGATAACGAGTACGTACAAAATAAGCGTGAATGGTTTAGGCTTGAGTTTTGCCATGATGCTCTGGGTTTTATGTTACCAAGTAGGCTGTGTTCTTTGTTTCCAGACTCGCAAGTAGCCACTCTTTCGAGAAAGCAAGTGCTTGCAAATCTTGCACAAGCAATGCAGTCAGAATTTGTGTATCGCTGCAGCATCGGTTGCATGGAAGATGTGATAACATTGCGTTCATATGTTGTTGCGGCCGCAAAAAAAATAGTAGGAGCGCAATACTTGCCTGGTGGTCGAAGTTTCTCGCAGCAAAATAGAACGTGCCCTCATGGATTTGATGAGTCAGGATTTGTAAGCTTTGTGTACCGCCTTGCAGGTTTACTTGTTGGGCGGAGTATTGAGTCGCTATTTGCGGCATCGACCGCGCTTAAATCTGCAGATGAGTTGGAGGAAAGTGACCTTATATTCTTAAAAGATGACACGGGCAAGCTTGTTCATGTAGCTCTCTATGTTGGAAATGGAAATATTATTGAGAGTATTTTGCCTCAAGTAAGGAAGACTTCATTTGCGGAGTTGTTTGGTATAGACCATGTTGCATATTTTTTATCTGGCGAAAGGGTTCAAGGTCATACGGTGCACTTTCGTTCGCTATTGACGAGTAAAAAACGAGCACAAAACATGCGTTCAGCACTTATGTTTGCAGGGTGCAACACTTTGGAAGGAGTGTAATGCTCAGAAGTAGAATTGTTTATTTTTTATGTATTGCTATTTTTGCTTGCGCGTGCTCCTTTAGCCTCGATGCTTGTGAAACCAAGTTGTGCTCTGAAGAGGTTTTACATCAAGCGGTTGTTACGAGTCCCGTTGTCATACTTTACACGTGCCAGGCAGACAAGTTATTAGTGAGGCAAGATTTTTCTGTGCCCGATAATTTAAAAAGCAGGGTTATTGATCACTATCTCTCATTGCCAATTGAAAAACAACTTGTTTTTGGGATGTGTGTCAACGTCGTTGAGTGGCAAAAAGATTGGGCTCGTGTCAGGGTTAGCGAGTTGCCGGTATATCGTGGTGAGCATGGTTGGGTGAGCAACGAAGGCTGGGTTCCTGTTTCATGTTTGAGACCGATTGTAGGCAGTCGAGAGTCACATGTAAAATATAAAAAGGTTGTGATAACCAAGCCATGGACAACGGTTAAAGCTTGGGAGCGTAACTGCTCGACCCCACAGGTTTTTAGTATACCTATGGGCGCTCAGTTGCTCGAGGTCAATATGAGCCTCGAGTCAGGGGGAGCTGTGAGGAATTGTATATTGCACCATCAGGCATTTAACGGGTGGTATACAATTGAAGTGCGCTATGACGATGCGTATGCATTTGAGGAGCGCGTTGAGGAGGGTGTTGAGCAATTACGCGAAAAAATAGTGGAGACTGCCAGATCGTTTGATGGACCATATATTTGGGGTGGGCGTAGTCCTTATGATGCTCAGTACGGCCAAGAAGTGACGGGCGTCGATTGTTCTGGCCTTATAGACCTTGTTTATCGCTGTGTTGGTCTTATGGTTGGGTGTGATGCACATGATCAGTTTGTATTGTCAGATGAAATAGAAGGTAGTCAATTACTTCCAGGTGATCTTATTTTTTTCTCTCGCGCAGATAAGCGTCCAGACAGGGTTAATCATGTTATGTTATATCTTGGTCAGCAAAAAGCCATAGAGGCGACAGGCGAAGATCCACACTGTGTCAGAATAGACGAGTTGCCAGCAGAACTTTTTGCATGCAAGAATGGGGCAAATTGGAAGGGTAGACACGTATTTTTTGGTAGTTTTCTAACTCAAGATAAAATATATGCCATGCGCAGTTGTGCTTACAATCGTAATTACAATGCGTTGACCCAAATTGCACAACGCATTGTAAGTTTGGGGTAATTAATTTTAGGATTTAGTCAGCTATTTTTTTTGGTTTAAGTAGGTAATGATTGGGCTATATTTTGGGTCATAGCCTTGTCTGCCTAAAACTTTTTTACCTTTTAGTGCAGAGTCAGATATCGTTAGTTCCTTACCATTGCCATATTCTGCCACGCTAGTTTTTGGGATGCCCGCTTCTTCGACAAGAAAAACTACGAGGCGATACCTCCCTTTAAATGCTGCAATGTGCAGGTAGGTCATGTTTTGAGCTCCTGCATGTGTAAATTTGTTTTGAAATATCTTAGGGTGGATTTGTTTAATTTGCTCGAGTTTTTTTATTGCATCCTCGGTATCGCCAACTTTGTCTATGATGTTCATGATTGATTTGTGAAATTGAGCTGGATCGATAGTTTGGGCTGGAGTTGGACCATTTGATTGTGAGGTTGGCGTTTCTTCTTCTAGTTCTAGTTCTGAGGTTGAACCTGATCGATTTTTTTCACTTCTTGGGCCTGTTGTTGATGTTGCCGAAGTTTGTATGACAGCTGACTTTTTTGGTGATGCCTGCGCTTCTTCTTGTCGAAAAAATGGGTACCAGTCGTAGTCGCCAAGATTTCTTCCTGAACCATATGTAGAATGCATTGTTGTCATTGTAAAAATGATAAGCAAGGTACATAACGGTTTCATTTGAAAAGTCTCCTTTTTAAAGAATTGTTATTTTTTTATTCTGCAAGTTTTGCTAGTACTTTCTTCATATCTTCCCAGACGGTACGTTTTTCAGCTGGATTGCGTAATAGGTATGCTGGGTGGTACGTTGGCAATAATGGGTAACCACGAAAATCTAAGAATTGCCCGCGTACTTTTGAAATAGCGAGATGATCGCCAAGTAGCGCCTTGATAGCCGTTGAGCCAAGAGCACAAATAACTTTAGGTTGTATGATATCGATTTCTTTGAAAAGCAAAAGATCTTTACATGTTCCACTTTCTTGGGGGAGTGGTGCTCGGTTATTTGGTGGGCGACATTTGACAACGTTAGTAATGTATACGTTGTCTTCGTCCAATTCCATAGCAGCAATTATTTTTGATAAAAGCTGCCCTGCGCGACCGACAAATGGCTTGCCTAGACGATCTTCATCACGCCCGGGCCCTTCGCCTATAAACATGAGTTGCGCTTCTGCCCAACCTCGCCCAAAAACAACTTGGCTGCGACCTTGTGATGCCAATGGACAAGCTTGACAGTTGTGACATTGTTTTTTGAGTTCGTCAAGTCGTGGTTGTTTTGAGCAGGGGGTGTCAGGCGTCTTTATAGGTAATTCATTTTCCACGTAAACAAAGCCTTTGGGTTGTTTTTTTAAAAATGTAAAATAATTGTTAAGTTGGTTTTTTGTTCTGTTTGGCATGATATGATAGTGTTCTGAGAACTTACGTTTTATGACCATAGCCTACCATTATTTTTTTACCCTGTCAGACCTTTTTGTTGATTGTTGGTGTTCAGCAGTATTTCTAAAGATGCCACGCCCGGAAAAGAAGGATTCTAAAAAGCTTAACCAGCTTGTTTTATTTGCAAAGGCTGTTTTTTTGTATGATTCATGAATTAGCCTTCGCGGAAAATAAATGGAAAGACCTTGTGCGCAAGGCAAAGCTTTTCCTGCCACATTTGCAACGACACACTGTCTTAAGGTTCGTAATCCCTGGAGTGCTAGTTCGCTTGTTTGTTCAAGTGTTTCCACAATATCGAGCTCATCAGAAATATCGGAGTTTTCCTGAAGAGTTTTGCATTGTTTGCTGATTTTTAGGTAAAAATCAGCAAGATCGATGTAGTCGTTATCGAAGAATTCTGTTACGTCATAACGTACTTCTTTTAGACCAGTCATAACTGTTTTTTTTCGGAACCCGATTAATTTCAAGAGGTTTTTTGCCAAGCTATCAACATTGGTCTCTAATTCTGTGATACTTTTTAGTTTTATTGCTGACTGTGTGTGATCAACAAAAATTGAGCCGTACTCTTTGTCGTAGGCGCTGACAATGTGTTGGGCAAGATCTTTAGGACTGAGTGAGTGGCGTGTGAGGGGTTCTAAGACGTATTGGTAGTTATAGCCGCCACCAGGTTCTATTTCTTGCGATGCTACAAAGTAGCGGATATCTTCGGGGTTTATTTCAGAGCATATTTCAAGCATAGCCATATGACAGGCATCCATTACTAAAACATCGAGCTTGTTGCCATCGAGCAATTCTGTTTTAATTCGTCCAAGCACTTCTCTGAGTGCTTGGTTTGTAAGGTAGGTGTTGGCAGTTTGATTAAATGCTATACCTCGAGCTTTGGCAAATGCCTTAAGCGATTTGCTAAAATCTTCGTTACTTAAAATGGTCCGATTGAGCTCCATTTTGGAGCTTTTGTAGTTGAACTCAAAAAATTCATCTCTGTGTTGCATAAAAAGTTCGTAGAGTGTTGGATCCTTTATACCAGTACCATGGTTCCACAGAATGAGTGCATTGTTACGTGCAGAAAAATTTTTTAAAGACCATGCAACGAAAGAAAAGAGGCTTTCAGGGGTGCCGCTGATTGCGTCAACCGTATTTTGCTGACTTTCCATGAGGACAGGATTATGCTTTTTTATATAGAAGCGGGAGTTTTTAAGTGTTCCTGGTGTATCTATTTGTACGATGATATTTATTTTTTCATTTGAGCCAATGGAAACCATCTCGTTAAAGTTATTGACGCCATATTTGTGCAAGGAATTGTTATTTGCCATGTAAACAATAAAGTTCCACTCAGCACAGGTTCTACTCGGTATTACTTCTTGTGTGATTTGATTAGTATCTTTTTTGATAGCTTTGCAGAAAAATGGTTTGGTAAAAGCAAGGTTATAAAAAATAAGAATGAAAATCGTATAACTTACTTTGATATGTGGTTTCACGAGCTTCTCCTTTTTCTTGGGGGTTCTTTGCTAGATTACGCGGGAGTGTGGTTAGGCTTCAAGTTTTTTGAGGATTTTGTTTGAATCGAAGCCTTAGTATTTTGTTTGCATAAATAAAGCGAGAGCAAATGTTAAAGAAAACGTGAGTTGAAAATCAAGAAAGAAAAGCTGTAGTGGATTGAAGAGCAGCATGAGCATGCAAGTCAAGGAAAGAAGGTGTAGAAAATTTGTGTGCTGAGAAAAAATATTACCAAAGCAAAGGAGCAAGAAAACGTACAGCGAACGAAGCATAGAAACGCTAGCCCAGCTGAGCACATGATAAACACTGCATAATGTGATCAAAAATATTCGCTTGTAATGGATGTGAACGGGTATGAATGACAAAATCCATTGCCAAAGTAAAACAAACAGTAAAATGTGCAAGCCCGAGCGTGCTAGAAAATGTGAAAGGCCCCAGTAATTAAAGTATTGTCTTAAAAGGTCAGCATGCGTTACTTTTTTGTTACCCAGAAAAATAAGGCCAAAGTAAGACAATGTTTTTGGACATAGTTTTTTGCGTAAAGCTTGATACACGTTATTTTTGATATTCCAGAGCAAAACGCTGAGTGAGTCTGGTGCTGGCTTGAGAACAATGATGTTATTTTCTTTGTTTAAAAAAACTGAAGAAAAAAAACCTTCTTTTGCTAAGTAGTCATCGTACGATGGGTTTCCTGTTGATGTTGTAGTTTTGGGTTGAGAAAAGGTAACATTTTCAACGGTAATATTTTCACCAACGTGAACGGGCACTCTTTGTTTGGTGTAGCAAATAATTGAAAAACTTGCGTTGCTTTGTTGGTTTGTTTTTTTATCACGTAGGTTGTTTGTCGCTACTTCTATTGTGTGAAATTCTGTTCTGCTCGGTGCGAATTCAATATTGGTGACGTGCCCCGTGATATCAAAGGTTTTGCTACACAGTTTTGTTTGCAGTTGTTTACGATTATTTTTTTGCAGTTGGTACAGTGTTGCTCCACTGCCAAAAAAAAGCCAGCAGAGCAAAATCAGCTGTGTAGTGTGTGTAGTTTTATAAAAGTGTATGCACAACAGTGCTGTAAGTGCTAGCAATGGTATAGTGAGCAAGGTAGGGAGTGTATGATGCGTAGCTTGCCAAAAAATGCCGCAAGCTAAGTGAGCAAGGAGCAGGAAAAGGGCATAGGGTACGGTTTCAGTTTTTAGTTGTAACATGAGTGATCGTTGTTTTTAAAACATCAATTTTTTGTCCATTATCAAGCTCAAGAATAACGATTTGTTGGTCTAAAAAAATAATAGTGCCGGCTAAATTGTTTTTTGTTGTTGCTCTATTGCCCACACATAATCTTTTTTTTAATTCATTAAAATGTTGTCGTTGTATTTTTTGTGGTCGTATGATCAAAAAATAATGTGTTGTTGCAAGCAGGATCAACGGCAAGCTAATCTGAGCAAGTTTTATAAGCTCGTAACAATGGAGTGTTAGAAAGTGGTACATGTTGCGTTAGCCTATGCAACGTGATTGTGGTGGTGGTGTTTAGCAAAAAAGCCTAACGGTATCACTGTGTTTGGCAAGCAAGCACCCGAAATGGCAAAAAAGGCAAAAAAAGTGAGAGCAAATGAAGATAAAAAAAATACAGGCAGCACAGATTCTTGATTCGCGTGGTACCCCTACCGTTGAGTGTAGGATTAACTTAGCAGATGGGGTTTCTGTTGTTGCCAGCGTTCCGTCAGGATCATCAGTTGGTAAATTTGAAGCGGTGGAGTTGCGTGATAACGACCCAAGCAGGTTTTCGGGTAAGGGTGTGTTGCGAGCGGTTGACAATATCAATACAAAAATAGCCCCACTTTTTGTTGGACATGAGCCTGATATTCAATCTATGGACAGACAAATGATTGAGCTTGATGGCAGTGTGAATAAAGCGAAGCTTGGTGCAAATGCGGTGCTTGCTGTTAGTATTGCGCTTGTACGAGCACAGGCGCATGTGCAGGGACTGCATGTGTTTGAGCTGTTGAACACAGTTTTTGGCCTAGGCAAGTTAGCAATACCGCAGTGTATGTTCAATATCATTAATGGGGGCAAGCATGCGGACAGTGATTTGCTGTTTCAAGAATTTATGGTAATGCCGGAGTGGGGTTTGAGTGTTACGGATATGCTTGAGCAGGCAGTAGCTATTTATCGTGCATTGGAAGGAGTATTGGAGCAAAATGATTACCGGACAACAGTTGGTGATGAAGGTGGTTTTGCTCCCTGTTTTGATAAAAATAGTTTAGGCAATGAGCGTAAGGCAATTAACTTTTTATTATTGGCTATACAGCAGGCTGGGCTTGAAGATGAAGACGTAAGAATTTGTGTTGATGTTGCGGCTGCACATTTTTACAATAAAGAAGAAAAGAAATATGAGGTATACGGGCAGAAACATGATGCTGAGCAAATGCTTGAACTGTATAAGCAACTGGAGCAGGACTATCCGGTAGCATCAATAGAAGATGCGTTAGATGAAGACGATTGGCAAGGGTGGCGGCAATTAACGGACTCTCTTGGACGGTATGTGCAGCTAGTGGGTGATGATTTATTTGTGACCAATGTTGAGCGTATCAAAAAGGGGGTTGCGTATGGAGCGGCTAATGCCGTGCTTATCAAGCCAAATCAAATTGGAACAGTTTCTGAGACAGTTGCCGCTATTGCATGCGCTCATCAAGCTGGTTACAACGTAGTGATATCGCACCGGTCGGGGGAGACGTGTGATAGTTTTATTGCAGATCTTGCTGTTGGTACAGGTGCACAACAACTGAAGGCGGGAGCGCCCATTCGCTCTGAGCGCGTAGAAAAATATAATCGTTTGTTAGAAATTGAACGGTTATTGTCTGAGGACAAATCTTGATTGAGTATAGTAAGTTTTGTATGCTTGCAATCCTGTTACAACTGAAAAAATTATTTTTTTAAGGAGTAGATTATATGAAAAAGTATTTAGTCTTTTGTTTGTTGAGTGTTTTATTGTCCTTGAGAGTGTTGGTGTGCGCTGAGCCTAAACAAGGCCAAGAGGTTAATAATGTGTATAAGGGTGGTACTGCTCTGCACTTAGCAGCTGGTGGTGATGATATTCGAGTTCTGTTTACATTGCTCAACGATCAAGAGATTGATAAAAATGCAGTGACTGATGATTTTCGCTGGACGGCGGTGCACGTTGCGGCGTCTAAGAATAAACCTGAAAATATTAAAGAGTTGCTAAGCTATCAATGGTTTGCGAAAGGCAAGGGTAGCGGTGTTACTCAAAAATTTAGATTTGATCCTAATGCTGTTGATTGCAGAGGGAATACGCCTCTACATATTGCTGCACAATTAGGGCACTTTGAAGCATATCAAGCATTGGTGGAACAGGGTGCTAAACAAGACATCAAAAACAATGCCCAAAAGCTTCCGATTGATCTTGCTCAAGACAGAGTTAATGCAGATAAAGCAAATGTTGAGGGATGGGCTAAAAATCAAGATTTTGAATTTTTTGTTAAGCGCTATCAAGGTTGTTTAGTTATTGTTGCAACGTACGGGAAAGAGCTGTAGTAGCTAGCTACTTTTGCTTTATGTGAAAGGGAGAAAATATGCAGAAGAGAGTAGTAAAATTACTGGTTTTTTTGGTGTTTTGTTGCTTGAGTATATTGTGTTTAGAGGCACAGGAAAAAAAGGGATTGGTCAGAGTAAGTTCTAAGGAGAGGATGGGGGTTGCTGAAACAAAAGTTGCACCAATAACGGAATCACTGAGCGGCGAGTTTAACTATCCATCAGGTGAGACACCAAACCTGATAGCAAGTTTTGCTAATGGTCAAGATGCTCGTGGTGATGGAAAAAACTTCAATGACGGAGACATGTTTGAAGTTAAGGGCGAAACAGATAAATACCTTGTACTGGTAAACATGCATGGTGATGCTGAGCTCAATACTGAAAATAAATTCGCGCCTGGCAAGCGGACGCTTAACTGGCAGGTTCCACTTGAGTATGCGTCACTTGGGCTTAAAACATTAGGTGATACGCATAACAATCAGGCGTTGTTACCGGAGTGGGGTGTTAGTCAGGTCCAAGCAAAGCAGAGCACTCAGCGCCAAGTTATACGAAACCAAGCAACATTTACGATTGTTCCTCCTGGTACCAAGCTTGAATATGTGATAGGTACTGCCTCTGAGCAAGAAGGGCTTGATAAACGTTTAGGTGGTGGTGTTCAGATGAGGATGAAAGAAATTCCCAAGGGCGCTCTCGCGATAACTGTTGATATAAAGCTTGAGGAAGGTACGAGAGGCGATGTGAGCAGGGAAGATAAGAAAATAAAATTTGATGAGACGTATGCTGAAGCGATGAAGGCTCTGCAAAAGCACTATGACGATAATGGTTTGGGCAAAATTCCTCAAGAGCTTGAGGAAATAGATAAAAGGTTATACACAACGGCGTTAAGTATTGAAGCTGCAAATGAGCTCATGGATGAGTTCAAAAGTTTGAGTCCAGAAAAGCAAAAAACAATGGAAACGCAGTTTAAAAAGTATATGGGGCAGTTTGATATCGAGCGTTATGTTAATGAGAAGTTTCCAGGCGCTGAAATTAGGGAAACCTCGCCAGATGGTGCTGTCAAACAAATTAAAGAGAAAATGCTCAAAGTTATGGAAAAAGAGATAGCAAAAGAGGTTGCTGGAAAAGAAAAACAGATAAAAGACCTAGAAGAAGAAAACGATAAGCTTGCAGCAAAACTTGATCAAGCAGAAGCCGAACGTGATAGACAGGCAGCACTTGTAAAAGACTTAAAGGTGGAAGTTGAGGACCTAAAGGGCATAGGCAAAGTTATTGATGATCAGAAAAAGCGAAAAGTTACGTCTGGCATTAAAACGTTTGAAGAAAAGAAAATTTCTGATGGAGGTTTGCAAAGAAAGCGTATGGGGCAAGATTTTGAAAAGCCTTCAATGAAGGCAAAGCCTGAAATGGGCTTGCCAGAACGGGATATGTTGCCTAAGTCAGTGGCGCCAGATGATGTGTCGCGAGCTGTTCGTGCAGCAGCGGCTGCGTAAATAGTTTTGAAGCTATTGTCGGAGGATGCAAAGCTTCTTGAATAAAATAGTTTTAAGTGTTTTGTAAAAATAACTGTTGAACAGGGTAGCAGATGCTGCCCTGTTTTGCTGTGTTCATTTGCCGTTGCACAATGCCAGAAACTGAGCTACACTGCCCTTTATGCTTCAGTTTTAATTTCAAGTTATAATAAAAAAAGGGACGCTATGGCAAGAGCTGCAGATTTTTTAATGGGGGTTGTTTTGATGGTTGCGGTCAGCGCAAGTATGTTTGCAGGTGAGCAGGGGGTGATGTCTGAGCAGTCCAAAAACCTTTTGCAAGAGCTTGAGTTTGTGTTTGATAAGACCAAAAAGCCGCTTGAGCAAGGTCATGACTTTATGCTCAAACTTTATGGGCTGCTGTGTCGAGTAGTTACGCAAAAAGAGTCAGATTTGCTTAATTATCTGTTACGGGAATATGGCTATGCTGAATTTGGCGCTAGTAGTGATAATCCGTTTGCGGTAAGTTTTTTGTACACTGCTCCAGGTGGCGCTGATGCTTCAACTATCCCTGTTGTTATTGAAGGTGAGATGAATTGTTCTCAATTAGCACAGGTTATTGATAAAACATCACCGCTGCATTATGCGGCGCGTGGAGGTTTGCGTGAAGTGGTTGAGCAGCTTGTTGGAGCTGGTGCGCAGATTAATAATACCTGCGGTGCGCATAGTATGACGCCTTTGCATGAAGTTGCTAGAGGATGCAGATGTGAGAAAAAGAAGGCGGCTGAGTGTGGCCATGTCCAGGTGGTAAGGTTTTTAATTGAGCAAGATGCGGATAAAACAATAGTAGATAAATCGGAGCGTAAGTGTACGGCTTGTGCCTATGCTGTGAAGAATGGAAATCGATATATGATGCTTTTGTTGAATCCTTTAGTGTGTAACGCGGGCCAGGCCAAAGTTGCCCATTTGAGCTGCAAGGCTCAAGCGGCGAGTAAATTGTCCCGCGATCCTAGCGCAGATGGTTACTAGTGATTCTTGATTTTTTCTACAGTATGAACAAAAGAATGATTTTGGGCACATTGCTTGTGTTTTTTTTAGGCAACATGCTCTCAGCTTATATTGGCCCCATCCACGGCGCAAGCTTGGCTTTGCGTTGGGTTGAAAAAAACAGGCCTGATTTTGATGTACTCGAAAAACGAGATGTAATTATTGGTTTGCTGTATGTTAATGCATTGCATGTATTGGACCAATCCAAAGAGCAGATTGTAAAGAACCACCAAGAGTTTAGCAAGCTTGACTTAGCTGCAATTCAGGATCCATTTTTATTGGGTATGGGGCTGAACTTTAAATTTTCAGATGCGCGTGAAAGGTTGTTACGCTATCGCTTTCCAAGTGGCCATATATATGGATCAATATTTAAGGAATTTAATATTCCGAATGGGTATAGTGATGACGAAGATAACAAAAAACCGTGTTCGGCAGCATCTCTTTTTTTAAGTGTATTTGACGATTTACAAGTGTCCAAAATGTCTAAACACAAATTAAAAGAGATATTCAATTATGACAAGAACCCAGCAAATGTGTTGGGAAAAAACTCTTCACGATGTAATTATATTCAGCTGGAGTCAGATTTTGGAATTTTTTTTCTTGATCAAAGTAAGCATTTGTTTATCGCCGAACCACTAAATATACTTGCGGCAGCATTTGGTTTTTTGCTCAAGCTTAGTGATGAAGAAAAAAATGCACTGCTTACGGTTAAAGTCTGTGGGGCAAGGACGTGTGAAGAGAGTATGCGGGGGGTCTTGTGCTACATTAATTCGCTTGTATCCACACAAGAGCATGCGGCTTTTCTTGATCGCATGATATGTGAGCAATTTTCTTTGTAGGCTGGTGAGTTGTGCTACCTTGGTGAGGGGTGATATACAGGATTGTCGGATTCCCGGGCAATATTTTTGTTTGATTGACTTGGTATTTATTTTTGTACTACAGTTTTGCATAAAGGGAATATTTTTCATATAAATGAGTAGCACGCTGTTATAAAGTTTTTGAGAAAGGAGTTGGGAATGCAAGCTTGTTTTAAAAAGCGCTGCAGCCTTGTCTTATTGATATTGTTCAGTTTTGTTTCTTACGCTCATGATGCATATTTAATGGGTGTGCAGCAAGTCCCCGAGCCAATGGCCGTTGAGGAAGAGGAAGATCTTTTTCCTGAGTCCGAGGCAAAGGCTATTATGGACGACATCAAAAAAAATCTAAAGCCACGTGTTTTTGATTTACTTGTTTTTAATGAATGGTTTACCAAAGAAGAGTTTGCGCAGAGTTTTCAGGAGGCAAAAAAAGCGCTTGATGAATTTGAGCAACGTCATAGAAAATATTTATCCGGAGTGCAGGTTCCAGATGCTACGTTAGCAGCAATGGGTATGGGGGCTCCCGTAGCACCAATGCCTAAGCCTGGGCTAAAAACTCAACCTGCGCCATTTGTTGATTTGGGGGCACAGGTTCCTGCGTCGCCAGCGCCGGTGCCACCTGCGATGATGAGTGTGCCAAGTCCAATGGGCATGCCTGCACCAACACAGCCTCCATCCATGGGAGCGGGAGATATGGTTCCTCCTGTGGATATGGGTGGTCCAACTCCCCCAGCAAATGGAGCTCCACCTGCAATGGGTGCGACAGATCCAATGGCAATGAGCGGCCCGACACCACCACCAGCTGGCATGGCACCGCCTCCTGCGATGGGCGCAACACCAGCACCTACAATTCCAGCTCCTGTAGTAGAGACCGCACCGACTGCTGCACCTGGTCTAGCTCCAGCAGAGATGGGAATGGTGTCTGTTCCTGGCATGGGTGGTGCTGACGATCCATCCGGCATGGGTATGGACGTGGATATGGGGCTTGATATGGGTGCTGAGTAACCCGTTATTTTTAGCTTAATTAAGAAGCCTTGCAGCGTATTTGTTGCAGGGCTTCTTAATTAGTTTTTTTGTATGAAAGAATGGAATTATGAGTAATTTAGTACGTCGCAAAATAAAGGTAGTGGGCTACGATAGATTGTGGCCTAAAGTGTTTTATGCAATTGCAAAAGACTTAAAGACATTATTAAAAGAAGCCATTTACGATGCGCATCATGTTGGGAGTACTGCTGTACCCAATATGTATGCTCGACCGGTCATTGACGTTGTTCTTGCACCGCGTGATTTTGATGTGTTTGAGTTATATAAAAAAAAGATGCTTCAAGCTGGCTATCGATTTGATAATGCTGGCGATCAACACACTAAAAAGGTCTTTATTAAAAAGGGGCCGGGTGGGGTGGTAAGGCAGCACGTAACGGTGTATCGCGATGATGGTGAAATCTGTAGGCATATTAAGTTACGAGATTATCTGATCAATGAGCCTGATCAAGTGCGTCATTTCTCTCGCTTGAAACAGGTTTTAATTGCCGAAGATCCTTATAGTATTAAAAAATATACAGAAAAAAAATCACTTTTTATTGATATGCTTGAAAAGAAAATGGAGGCGGAAAGAATCTTATAACTCAAGCATAAGGATTTAGGTATGAGCAAAAAATTATTTGCGTTCGCCGTGTTGTCAATTTCTTTGTTTACCTCTCAGTGTAAGTCTACAGTTGATCTGAAAAAAGCTCTTGTCAAAAATGAAGACCTATTTGCTCGGTGTATGCCTCACTTGGTTGTTCCTTGTGATGGGTGTACCGTGATGAGTTGTAATGTTGGCCATGATGACTACAACTATGTTCTGCATTCGAGTTTTCAGAGTACGGGTGAGTTGGCTGAGGCAGTAGATGAGGTAGTCACCTTTTTCAAAGATCAGGATGCAGTTTTTTATTGGTGGGTGATGGAAGATGATCAGCCCACTGATATAGAGCAAGTTTTGCTGGATAAAGGTTTTGTTTATGACGAATCGTCTTACGCGATGTTTCTTGATCTGGCAAATTATGAGCCCGCAGAGCATAGTGGGCTTGAAATTTATCGTATTGAAAGTCCGGATTTGTTCAGAGATTTTTGCGATGCGAAATATGAATGTGGGATATCTGAACATGTCTTTTCGCAAGTTTTTCAAAGTGGCGCAATTTTAACCCTGCCCGAGCAGAAAAATATTGAGTGGTATGTTGGATTTGTAGGAGGTGTTCCCGTTACAACTTCCGCACTCGCGTTTGATGGGGATATTGTGGGGGTTTACCATGTGGCAACGCGTCATGGATATCAGCGGCAAGGTCTTGCTACGCAGATGATGCATTTTCTTTGTCAAAAAGCTAAAAGGGATGGGTGTAGTTTTGTTGTGCTTTCATCTACAGGAGGTGCTGCTCGACTATATGAAAAAATAGGATTTGAGCATTTGTTTGAATATAAAGAGTACTGCTTGCTAGAACATTGGGTTGAATGAAATTAGGTATAAATAGATTAAAAGTAGCGTTATTTTATGCGTATGTTACAATACCTGGTCCAAGATATTTAAGTATGTACATTTTAAGAGGCTGCAATGAAGTTAGCACCACACAACTGCCCTGAATACTGTCAGTACTATCAGCTGAAAGTTACGGTTAAAACAACCTGGTTTGTTATGGGTGTGTATCGCAACGAAGACAACATTGCTTTTGAGCGTACCCCAGAAGGACAGAATCAAATTCTTGAGTTTTTTGTTCCCGACGATTGTGAACAGCACTTTGTGGATGTGGCGCAATGCTTGCAAAACAAAGGGTATGTGCTTGAAATCAAAAAAGTTCCTAACCGATTTATCGGATCAGACAATATTTCACTATAAATTTTACTAGCAAGAAGGATATTCATGCAAGGAATTGCTCGCGCTGTTTTTTTAGCATTATTTTCTATCAGTGGTTTTTTTGGCCTATGTGAGGGAGAGCTGTCTGAGCGGTATATGAACTTGGGGCAGATCAAGAGATTAATTGACGAAGATAGGAATGACTTAACTGGTTCCATTCGAAACCCCGTACAGAAAATGATGTTATTAGCGCAGCTGCTTTGGCAGAATCCTACTCAGAGTGAAAGAATAAGAAATTGCGCAGAAGACCTTATTGATTTTGGCTATGAAAGGCCAGTGCTTGTTTGGCTATGTGTGTATGCCTATCAAAATGGTTTAATAGATCATAGCTTTGTACAGAGGGACAATAACGAACAAGCCCTAAGAAGTCTTCTTGAAGATCGTTCGATAGATTCGGTAAGCAGGGTTTGTTTGGAAGCCCTTATCGATAGCACTGATTAAATTATTGATCGAGCTTAAGGTTATTTATAGCTTCAAGTCGTTGTTTAATTTTTTCAGTTTCAAGCATGGCAAACAGGTCGTGCATGCCAACACCTTGAAAGTTTCCGGTTAGCAAATAACGAACACTGCCAAACACATCTTTTATTTTCAGGCCTTGTTGTTTTGCCTGTGTTTTGAGTTCGTCTAAGAAGTGATCAGTGTTTTTAATGTTATCTGCTTGGTTGCTGATGATAGTGAGGATAGTGGTGTATTTTTCACTGCCAAGCCACTCGAGCAGTGCTGTTTTTTCTACAGTTGGATCTGTGAAATAACATGCAAGGAGCGCCTTAGCGTCAAGCAACGTGTTCATTTCACCGCGCACTATTTCAAGAAGTTGTTCAAGTTTGTTTGCGGTAGGCATTGCATTTTGGCCATAAGCGGCGGTTAATACTGGTGTTACATGTTTGGCAAGTTCTGGTACTGAGATTTTATTAATCCATTTGTGGTTAACCCAGGTGAGTTTGTCAAGATCATATTTGATGGTGCCCGTTGCATGGATGTTGTCAAAATCGAAGTTTGTGATCAGCTCTGAAACACTTTGAATTTCCTGTTCAAAGCTGGCGCCAACAATGGCCATGTAATTGCAAATAGCTTCAGGTAAAAAGCCAGCACTTTTAACATCATCAAGGCTAAAACCAAAATCACGCTTTGACAGCTTTTCGCCACTGATGTTGCAAATAATTGGTAGGTGCCAAAATACAGGTAATTGTACAGCGAATGCGTGGTACAATGCGGCTTGTAGTGCGGTATTTGAAAGATGATCTTCTCCGCGCACGACGTGGGAAATATTCATGAGCCAGTCGTCGATAAAGTTGGTAAACAAAAACGTGAACGACCCATCTTGCCTGGTAAGGGCAAAGTCACTGAAGTGTTTAAGTTCAAAATCTATTGAGCCACGTGCAAGATCATTGATGGTGATAACTTGGAGATCGTTGAGTTTGAAGCGCCAGATGAAGGGTGTTCCTGCTGTCTGCTTCAGCTCAACGCGACTTTGCGCCATCCCCATACAGGTTCGAGCGTAGCGTGGTGGTTTACCTGCCGCAAGCTGTACAGTACGCTGTTGTTCAAGTTGTTCTGGCGTGCAAAAGCACGGATACACCTTGTTGGTATTGATGAGTTCGTTAAGGTGCGTTTGGTAAAGCTCTTTGCGGTCAGATTGCCTGTAAGGACCAAACTCACCAGGCTTTTTTGGTGTTTCGTCAAAACGAAGTCCAAGCCAGAAAAGATCGTCAAATATTTTTTGTTCAGCATCTTTAATGTTACGGGCTTGGTCGGTGTCTTCAATACGTATAATAGTTGTGCCATTTTTTTGTCGAGCAAACAGATAGTTCATAAGTGCTGCACGAATGTTGCCAATGTGCATAAAACCAGTGGGAGACGGTGCAAAGCGAACGCGTACTTTTTGATGTTTCATAATACAAAGCCTTTTGCAAAAATAGACTATCAAGTAAACCGACTTAAGTCAGATTACTCTAGCAGAGACTGGTGTTTTTTTGTAGAGGCGGCTGTTTTTTGTCTTGTTTAAGACAAATATGAAGCTAAAAGATTGCTGACTTCATGTATGGTTGTATTTTCCGCTGCAACTACTGCTTGTCTGAACTCTTGGGGGTTAAAATTTTGATGGGCGACAATGAGTTTGATGACTTCAAGGAGTTGTAGTCCCTGAGTGCTTAGTTTCAGGCATTCTTCAACGAGCTTGTCTGCCTCTTGTACATCTTCTGCGTAGTAGAGTCTGGTTGCCGTTTTTACGAAGTTTTTAAAGGCAATGGCAAGATTTTCAAGCATTACTGTGCAAAGTACAAGTGGGGTTTTATTTCGGAAAGTGGGTGTATTGATTAAGATGGTGTTATTTGTTTTGAGTAAGTTTTTGATTTCTTCAAAAATGGTATCAATATTTTCGTTACTATGATGCGCGTTAACAAGCCATGCGCGCAAAAGTGTTACATGAAGCCGTTGCGTAGATTCGATTGCTTGATATGGTTGGATTACTGATTTAAATGATGATGCTGAAAAGGCGTCGACCAGAGTTCTAACACTGGGGGGATCAACATCAAGCACTTCGGTCATAGGGGAGATTCGTGCTGAGGTAGCACATAAAAGCGTTAGTAAAAATAACGCTTTTCTTACATCCATAATGTTCATTAAAACGTTGGGGAACTCATGTAGAGTTCTGGGTTAAGCTGTTCACCAGAGAATACAGCTTTAGGGTTTTTAATGAATATTGTTTCTCTGCATAGGGGGCACTTATCGTTTTGTGTTATGTCGGTATATTGCCAGTCGTATCTTTTGCTATCTACAACGTTAAGGTTTTTGCTCACTAAAGCACAGAGAAGGTCCATATATTTTTTATCTTGTTTGATAGTTATATTTTTATTCATACAGTCTGTGCAAAAAAAATGTGGAACGTTTTCATTTTTGTGGAAAGCCAAGCTGTCTTTTTTTTCCAAGCAAATGCAGCATTCAAATACAAGTTCCTCATTGTGTGCAAGAAAACTCAAAGCTTTTCTTGGGTGTTGAGTTAATCTGTCTGTGCCAGCGTTGCTTACGGTGTGCTCTTCTGCTTTTTTCTGTATGCTTTTATGTAGATATGTTAGTGCTGTGGTTAGATCTTTTTTATCGCATTTTTGATCGAGATAGTAAAGATTAAAAATAACAACAGTAAGCGTATCGACAATTTCTTTGTATGTTTTAATGTTGATACCGTGATTTGCGTTTGTGTCGAGTATATAGACAAGGGTTGGGATGAAAAGGGAGAGCTGGTGAGCTCGAGCTTTCTCTTCAGTGCTCTTTAAAAGCTTTGTAATAGATGTTTGTCTAAGATGAAGTTTGTCAAATGCATTGTTCTGAGGTTTTATGCTGAAATGAGGAGAGCATAATGTTACTGTAAGCAATATTGTGTAAATTAATTTTTTCATGATAGAGCTTTCTTGAGGTAGGTAACTTTTTTTAGAGAGACATAGTCTAATTTTATTTTTTTTACTGTCAACGAGTACTGTAAAAAATAGAGTGACAAAATTGCATAAAGCGTTTTAAACTAAGGCGCTAAAAAATAGTACAATATAAATAAAGAACAGCGATAACTCATGAAAAAAAACTATCCCCTATTGCTTGATTTGATTGGTAACACTCCGCTAGCTCGTCTTGAGCTTGATACTCCGGCGACAGTGCTTGCAAAGTTAGAGTATTTTAATCCTGGTGGTAGCATTAAAGATAGAGCAGCCCTATTTATGGTGCAGGATGCTGAGCGGACAGGAAAGCTTAAGCCCGGTGGGACCATTGTTGAAGCATCGTCAGGCAATCAGGGCATTGCGCTTGCAACCATAGGCAGAGCAAAGGGATATCGTGTTATTATTACGGTTCCTGGCAGAACATCAGATGAGAAGGTTGCAACGCTTAAGGCATTGGGTGCTGAGGTAAGGCTGTGTCCGAATGTTGCGCGTCATGATGATCCACAGAATTATCATGCACTTGCAAAGCAGTTGGCAGAACAAATTCCTGGGGCATACATGCCAGACCAGTATTTTAATGTGCTTAATCCTGAAGCGCACTACCGCAGCACTGGACCAGAGATTTGGAATCAAACAAATGGAGAAGTAACTCACGTGATTATTGCTGCAGGTAGCTGTGGAACGATTTCGGGGGTTGGTAAATTTTTGAAAGAAAAAAATCCAAACATTAAAGTTATTGGTGTCGATGCTGCAAATTCGGCCTATTCAAGCAAAGAGCCCAAGCCGTACATGGCTGAAGGTCTGGGCATTGATGTTATTTCAGATACGCTGAATGAAGAAGTTATTGATCACATCATTCCAATTACCGACCAAGATGCATTTGCCGGAACAAAGAAACTTGCTCAAGAGTATGGTATTTTGGCTGGCATTAGTAGCGGTGCATTATTTCATGTTGCAGTGCAGTACGCGCCAACATTTAAATCAACAGATGTTGTGGTTCTTATTTTTGCTGATTCGGGAAGAGCGTATTTGAATAAGGTCTTTGTTAGTAGTGAGGTTGAATGTTGTCAACAAGTGGCCAACAAAAATATTGACTCAGTACAAAGATTGCGCAATTAAGAGATCTTGTGGTTCTAGATTCATTTGTCAAATACCATTCACTTGGAAACGATTTTGTTATTTTTGATTGGTTCAAGAAGCCTCGTTTTTATCTGAACGCTATCTTGCGTGATAGTAAGTGGCCAGAATTTGTCAGACGTGTATGTCAACGTAACACTGGCGTGGGTGCTGACTGTGTTTTGTTGATTGTTAGCAGTGAGCAAACGCGAGAGCCAGAATTATTAATTTACAATGCTGACGGAAGCTTTGCACAGAATTGCAGTAATGGTGTTCGTTGTGTTGCACATTACCTGCACATGCAGCGTTCATTTCCTGAGCAGTTTTCAGTAGCTATGAATGGGCGCAATGTTGTATGTACTATAAATAAGACGAATGTACCTGATGGCGATATTCAAGTTACCACTAATCTTGGCAATGTGCTGTATAAAAAAGAACATACGGTTCTTTGTGCGGATAAAAAATTACAAGGGCACGTACTGTCTGTGGGTAACCCACACTTTGTTGTACTTGAAAAAATTAAGCCTAGTTGGCTCGAGAAGTATGGTTACTCCATAGAGAACCATGAAAGCTTTGAGCAAGGAACGAATGTTGAGTTTGCCTGGCAACATGGTGACTCTGGGCACTACCAGCTCATTGTACATGAACGAGGGTGCGGTATGACGCAGGCGTGTGGTTCAGGAGCAAGTGCTGTTTTAGCACTCTTGTATTTTTTGAAAAAAATTGCGTATGATCAAAAAACAGTTGTGATTATGCCAGGAGGGGAAGTGATCGGATGGATGAGCCATAACGAAGATGTGATTTTGCAAGCAAGCGTTGAGTTCGTGTTTTCAGGAGTTTTACAAAAAGGGGAATTATGAAGAAGTGTCTTTTGCTGGCTATGTTATGTTGTATTTGCTCTGGTACTATTGTTCAAGCGAAAACATTTGTTGCGCCGGTTACTGTTGTTAAGAAGGCAAAGCTCTATGGTGATTTGATAACACCAAAAACAGAAATTTTTGACGCAGCTGGTCAGGGGGATCGACATCTCACGTTTCATCTCATTGAAGTCTTTAGTTCTTCAGAGGGTGACGAATTTCTTTCTCAAAAAGATCTTAGTAGTATTTTTAGACTGCTTGCGCAAAAGGCAGATGTTGCGCAGTGCGATGAACAAGGGAAAACATTGCTACATGATTTGGTTGCAGTTGGGGACACTAAAGCAGTCGAAATTGTTTTGGCACGCAAGCCTGACGTAAACACGCAAGACAATGATGGGGAAACGCCATTGCACGTTGCAACTCGCAGAAATAATGGAGAAATTGTTACCCTACTGTTGAAGGCTGGTTCTGATTGGAAGATGCTTGACTTTGATGATTATAGCCCGTTACATTTTGCCGCGCTGTACGGTAATAAAAGTGTTTTGGATGCCCTTGTAAGTTATCAGGGGGTTGATATAAATCATGCAAATGACTTTGGTGTGACACCAATACAGATTGCCGCTATGTGGGGGCTTGTCAATAATGTCCGCTTGCTTTTGCTTGCAGGAGCTGATCCTGAATTGTCTGATGTTGATGGGAGGAATGCTCTTGATCATGCATGTCAGTGTGGCCATGACGATGTTGTTAGTCTTATCAAGCAACATCTGAGCAAAAGATTGGGTCACAGCGACAATAGTCTGCATGAGGAAGAGTAGTATTATTTTTTTAAGGGAGTTGGAGGTGACGGTGAGAAGCTACGTAGCAGGGGTGGCATTGCTGTTTGCGGTGGTGTGGTGTTTTCATGTTGGACAACAACGTGCCGAGGAGTTGGCGGGGTATGATGACAACATAGTTACGATCGATCAGCCCTTGAGTAAGGCACTGTATGACTCAGCCTATCAGGGTGATTGGCAAACCTTTTCATGTTTGCTAGATCAGTTTAAAGGTCCATATAATAAAGCGACAACGAAATTTATAAAAGATCTGTACTTTATGTTGTCATACAATCTTGATGTTACTCAGTGTGACAATCAAGGGGCTACGGCGCTGCATGATTTTTGTGTGACGGGTAACCTTGAATTTATCGATATTTTATTGCGTGATAAAAAAACAAAGGTTAATGCTCGAGACAACGAAGGTTGTACTCCTTTGCATTATGCAATGCAAGGGGGAAATGAGCAGGCCATAGTCAGACTTATAGAGCGCGGTGCAGATTGGTCAGTTGCCGACAAAGAAGGGCACACCCCGGTGCATTATGCAGTATGGTTTGCAACGCCGCATGCGATCGAAGTGCTTGTAAAAAAATGTGACATTAACAAAAATATTAAAAATCCTAAACTTGGTTACACACCACTTCATATGGCTGTTTTATGTGATCGATTTGACATGGCAACTGTTTTGGTAGAGCTTGGTGCAGATACATCGCTACTTGATAAACAAGGTATGACAGCGTTGCAGCTTGCTCAAAAGGAGGGGAAAATTGAGTTTGTCCAGCTCCTTGCAGGCGAAGTTGTCGAGCAAGCGTGTTGTGCTCATTAAGGTCATCGTAATAACCATGAAAAGGGGTGTCTATGAAAGCCTTGCATAAAAGCGTAGTAGCAGGATTAATGTTAACTAGTATGCTTGTTTACGGACAGCAGGCTGTCGATCTAGAGCAGGCAAGTACTATTTATTATCAACAACAAGAAAAGAAAGAAACACAAAAAAGCGATTTGTTGTCTGAATCTCAAAAGATTTTAACAGAGTTATTTCAAGAACTGCTTAGCGCTGTCTTTACGCAGATCAATATGACGCCGCTTCATCTTGCTTGTGCTTCAGTGGGTGATTGTGAGCAAAATTTTTGCTTTTTTCAAGAGGCTTTGCGTGAAGCCGATGATGTTAACCTGCAAACTGTTTGTGGCTTGACTCCTCTGCATTTTATTGTGTGTTCTTTCAGCGAGCGTACAGGAACAGACTATACATTGTATGTCAAGGCAATTGAAAAGCTTGTAGACCGTGGAGCCAATGTTAATGAACAAGACTGCCTCGGGTTTACACCACTGCATTATGCAGCATTGCACGGCTCTTTTAATGAAGTGGAAAAGCTTATAGAATGCGGGGCAGATGTTAACGCCATTAGTTTTCAGGGAATAACGCCACTGCATTTGGCAGCCATGAAAAAAAAGGCTTGCGTAGAATGTATGTATCACGAAGATTTACAGCAATTTTTTGATCAAAGATTGTTTGATTTTATTGTTTTTGATGAAGGTAGCGGCGGATGGCATCTTGTTGTTGCTGCTAGTCCATACACAAATAGTCTTAGTCCTGAGCACACAGATCATTTACAGGTTGTAAATGATCTGTGTGCTGTTAATGTGCAAGCTGATGTATGTGATGAAAATGGCTTTAAAGCGCTTGATTATGCTCAGCAATATGGTAATTTTGGAATAGTTAGTCTTCTTAAAGAGTATGAACGAAAACAGAAGATAAATTTATTGAGTGCTGATAGTGAAGAGAGTTTGTACGCAGATAGTTTTGACAGTTTGTATGCGGATAGCTTTGATCTGTTAGATTCATAAAGATAAAATAAACATCTTTTTTGCGGGGTGAATTATGTATAATCAGTTGCTACGTTTAAAAAAAATATCAAAACAGTTTTTTGGAGCGCTTGGTTTTTGTTGCTTGTCAGTAACAGCTATGCAGGCTGAAGGTGCTTTGCAAGAATATAAAAAACACTATGAAGAACTGATCGAACTCAAAGATAAGTTTGATCAAAAATATAGTGATAAGCTTGAAAAGTTGCGCGACGATGCCGAACTCAAAAGTATTAAAGATGCATTTGAAAAAACACGGCAACAACTGCTTGCAACACAGGATGCAGCCCAGCAAGAGTACAACCAGCAGTTACACGCCCAGGCTGAGGAAAGCAAAAAGGCATACGCAAAAGAACAGGATTTGTTTGAAGCGCTTGTTAGTACGATTGTGGTTGGTGACCAAGGTCAATTTGATGCTTTCTTTGCAAGCAATCCAGAATTTGATGTGAATACTAAAGATCCAATTGGTTTTACGCCGCTTCATTATGCTGCGGCTATGTTTAATGTAGAGGCAGCAAAGAAGTTGCTTGAAAAAGGTGCAGATATTAATGCTGCCGCTGGTATGTTTGGCTATACTCCGCTTGATGGCACAGTAGACGATTGCTCATGGAATCGTCTCGTCATAAAAGATGCTGAGCAAGACTTACCTGACATCATCAGTAGTCAAGTATTTCATGGACAAGGTCCTGATGGTCGTGTGGTTATTGCTTGGGCAAATGACGACAAAAAAACAGCGGTGGAAGATGCGAATCGGGATCAGATGGTCAAGTTGCTTGAAGAACATGGTGGCAAACATGCCCAGGTTGTTTCAGTGTTTGATTTTGATGATTTCTTTTGCGACGTCTTTTGTTAGTGACTGTTATTTAGAATGCAGCATGTGTTCTGCGTGCTGTTAACTTGATCCGAAAATTTTATCCCGGCTCTTAGCTGGGATTTTTTTTGAACGTCTTTTTTTAAATATTGATTCAATATGCTTGCGTGTGTCATTGTGCCTAAAGTCCAGCATGCTAAAAAAGGGAGTAAGGATATGTTTAAAAAATGTACAATTTTACGGAGTATGTGTTTTTTGGTGACAAGTTTTCTAGATGCTTCTGACCCAGCTTTTGAAGTTATTGTATTTAGGCAACCTATAACTAAAGAGAATGCTAAAGTTAAAGGCAGGGATGGTAATACAGTATTGCATTATATTACAGCGATTCGGGGGGATAAGTATGCTAAAAGTAAAAGCGTAATAAATGACCTTATTAAACATGGCGCTGACATAAATGCTCGTAATAATTATGGCGAGACTCCATTGTTGTCACCTTTTACCTGGACAATACGCTATAAAGATAGAGGGAATGACAAAGAAAATCCTGTAAAGGATAATATTCCCCTACTGATAGAAAAAGGTGCTAATTTTAAAGCCATAGATAATCAGAAAAATAATATTTTTCATCTCTTTATTCTCTCCTATGAATGTTACGATCGCTCACCAACTAATGATACAGGAATTCATTCAAAAAAGATGGTTCAATTTCTTTTGAGTCAACCTGGAGCAAAAGACTTGCTTGTACAGAAAAATAACGAAGGTAAAACGCCTGTTCAACTACTTCAGGAAGTGTGCACAAAGAGCCCATATCCTGGTCATCCTTTTTTCTCTCATATACTCGAAGCATTTAATGAGTTTTTTGCAAAGAATGGGATAGTTCAAGTATCTAGTACTGGTAGTGTGCCGCCACCTGCAGATTACTTTTCTGGTTCACCCGAACCAGAAAAGCCTAAGCCTGCTCAAAGACCGGTTGATCCAGAGCAGAGTAAAACAGCAGTTGTCATTGTGCCGACAGGTCCGATTGAGGATGAAATAGTAACGTATGTTTCTTCTTGTGTTCGGGGCAAAATAACTTTGGATGCATATAAGCAAAATGTTTCGGCGGTTATTGAAAGTGACAAAATTAATGGACTTGCTTTGTGTCAAAAGCTCTTAAGGAGTAAAATTATTTATCCAACAAATTTAAATGCCGATGGCAGAAGCAGAAGTGAGGAAACATTTAAATATCTTGTTGAAGATCTGAAGGTTATCAAGTTGAGTGACCCTACGATATATAGTTTTTTGGAGCACTTTGTAAATCTTAGCAGCAACCAAGCTGATCAGGAAGGGTATAATGCTGAGATTAAGCGGTTTCTTTTTGAGCCATATATTATTAGCAAGCTTAAAGGAACTTCTAAGTCTTCGAAAACTTCTCCTGTGGTGGAGCAAAATTCAATCGTAAGCATGATTCAGCTTGTCTCACTCAAGATTAAATACCTGATGGCTCGTGTAGTGGGCAAATAGCACAAACGTCCTATTTTCTTGCTTTTCTCTTTTTTTATTGCTTAGTGTGTTGACAGGAGAAAACAGTGTGGTTTTTTAGAAAGGAGAAAATCATGAAAGTATTATTTCATGTGTTGGGAGCTGCCAGTTTGTTAGCAGCGGGAACTGCGCTGTATGCGGAAGATGCTCAAGACCAAGTGTTGCAAAGCCAACAAGGCCGCGGTAAGTTTGAAAAATCACTTAACGAAACACCGCTTCATGCCGCGTGTAAGAAAAGAGACTTTGACCGCGTTAAAGAACTTGTTGAAAAAGAAAAAGCAGATGTAAACGCGAAAAACAAGTTTGGTGAAGTGCCGCTTCATTTTGCCTGTTTTGAAGGGGCTCTTGATATTGTTAAGTACCTAGTGGTGCATGGTGCTGAAATAAACGTTGAGATGTTTCAGGGCGATACGCCGATGGACTATGCAATTGAGGCAAACAAAAATGATGTAGTCAGATACTTATTGACAAAAAATGCTCAATACACGGTCGAAAATCAAAGGTTTGAAGAAAAAGAGCTGCATCTGGCATGTAGGGTGGGTAGCGGTATTACTTACATTCAAAAACTTGTTGAAGAACGTGGTGTTGATGTCAACGAGCCCAATAAGTTTGGCGATAGACCGTTACACTATGCCGTACGTAAGGGAGATTTGTCGGTTATTATTTATCTGCTTGGTCATGGAGCTGAAATAAATATTCAAAATAATTATGGTGAAACACCGCTTGATTATGCGATTGATGCTGAGCAAGATCATGTTGTAAAATTTTTGATTGAGAATGGAGCAAAGTTTACGCTTAACCACAAGCCTGAGCGAGGTGGTAAGTCGATACATGATACCTTTGATGGGCGAGGAAAGATAGAAAAAGCATTTCAAGAGACACTACTTCATGTTGCATGCAAGCATGAAGGTAATATTGGGCGTGTTAGAGAGCTTGTTGAAGCAGAAAAAGCAGATGTAAATGCTAGAAACAAATTTGGCGATACGCCTCTGCATTACGCCTGTTTGCACGGCGATGTCCAGGTTGTAGAGTACTTGCTTGAGCAGGGGGCTGAAATGAACGCAAGAAATTGTTTTAACGAAACACCGCTTGACTATGCCATTGGTGCTGATATGAGAGAGGTAATGAATTTTCTTGCTCAGAAAGGAGCAAAGTGGGGCGGTAGTTGCTAAGTTTACGACGATATAGCATTACTTGTAGGTACCGGCTTGCAGGCCGGCACCTACAAGGTAAATTAAACACTTGCTTGAGTTTGTTTTTTTGCTTGTGGCAATTTTCTAAGCCCAAGATCTTCAAGTTGGCTTGTGTCAACTGATGCTGGTGTATCCATCATTAGGCAGCCGCCCTTTTGCGTTTTAGGAAAGGCAATGACATCACGAATTGAATCAGTACCGGCAAGCATCATGACAATGCGGTCAATACCAAAGGCAATGCCACCTTCAGGCGGATAACCAAAGTCTTGTGCATCAAGCAAGAAGCCAAACTTTTCACGTGCTTGTTGCTCGTCTATGCCAAGAAGGTCAAATATTTTTTGTTGCATATCTGAGCAATGAATTCGAATTGAGCCGCCACCAAGTTCTTCGCCGTTGTAGACTAGATCATAGGCACGTGCTTTCATGTGGGCCGGGTCTTGAATATCTTCCCAGCCATGTTGTGGAGCGGTAAACGGATGATGTTTTGAATCCCAACGATTTTCTTCTTCGTTCCATTCAAACATTGGAAAATCCGTAACCCAAAACATGCTGTGCTTGTTTTCATCAATCAGGCCAAGTGCTTTGCCCAGACCCATGCGAAGTTGGCCGAGTAGCGACCATTGTTTTGTAAAATCACCGGCAACCATAAAGAGCGTGCTTTTACGTGTAAGCTCAGGAAGCAGTTTTTGTGCCCGTTCAAAAAAATCACTAGGTAGGTATTTACTTATGGATGAGTCGATGCTGCCATCTTCTTTCCAGCGGGCCCAAATCAAACCTTGGCCACCAAGTTCTTTGGTGACATAGTGTGTCCATTTATCAAGTTCTGCACGGGAAAACGAGTGGTCGTGTACACATAGTGCTCCAACTTTACCACTATTTTTGATAATGGTTTGCAAGAAGTTGAGTGGTGAATTTTCAAAGAGTGCAGTTACGTCATTAATCTCAAGATCAAAGCGCATGTCTGGTTTGTCTGAGCCAAAACGGTTAAACACATCATCAAAACTGTAACGCTCAAGTTTTTCTGGTAAGTCATGGTCAAAAAACTGTTTCCATATTTTACGCATCAGCTCTTCGCATAGCGTGTACACATCTTCTTCATCAACAAATGCTGTTTCTATGTCAAGCTGTGTAAACTCAGGTTGACGGTTTGCGCGTAAGTCTTCATCACGAAAGCAGCGAGCAATTTGAAAGTAGCGCTCGATACCGCCGGCCATCAAAAGTTGTTTGTAGATTTGTGGAGACTGTGGCAGGGCATAAAAGTTACCTAGTTGCAGGCGTGAAGGAACTAAAAAGTCTCGCGCCCCTTCAGGTGTGCTTTTTGAGAGTACTGGGGTTTCAATTTCATAAAAATCTTTTTGATTAAAAAATTCACGCATAGCAAAAATGAGATCATGTCTGAGTTTGAGGTGATCATGCATTTTTGGTCTGCGCAAGTCAAGGTAGCGAAATTTGAGTCTGAGCGATTCTGAAACATCTTGCGAATCAAGTTGAAATGGCAGTGGTTCAGACTCGTTAAGGATGCTCAAGTGTTCTACTTGAATTTCAATCATGCCCGTTGGCATTGACTCATTGACTAAATCTTTTGCACGGGCAATGACAGCACCTTGTGCCGCGACGACATATTCCGAGCGAAGCGAGTGAGCATAGGTTGCAGCGCCATGATGAATTTCAGGATTAAAGACAAGCTGTACAAGGCCAGTGTGATCACGTAGGTCAATAAAAACAACCCCTCCGTGGTCACGGCGTGTATTAACCCAGCCGCACAAGGTTACCTGCTCTCCGATGTTTTCTGCTCGCAGTTTTCCGCAATATGCGGTTCGTTTAAGCAGTTGCATACAATAAATCCTTCCTGAAATTGCTTTGAATGGCTAAAACGCCCTATGAAATCGTTCTAAGAGTCGATTATAGCACCTTTATGGTCAAAAGCAAAAATCAGATTTGCTCTTTACAGAATGAAAAAGTGGCGTACACTAAGTGTCTCAATAAAAAATTACTGTTTGTTTTATTTTTATATCGTGGGAGATATGTATGAAGATTGCTCGTAGTACCCTTGTTCTTATTTTGCTTGTATTGGCTGTAGGGGATGGTTTATTGTTGGCGTCTGAAAGCTCACTGGATAGTTATGAAAGTGCGAGTGGCAGTGAGTATAGTGTGAGTTCAGATTATGACGAGTGCTCAGATAGCGAAGAAGAATACAGCGAAGAGGAGTATGACTCAGAAGACGATTTCTATGATTGTGATGATTTTGGTGCTTGCATTGGTGCCAACTGGGTACCAGTGTTTTATGATACAACGGATTTGTATGTGCGCTCTGCTATGAGATCAAGAAAGAGAAAGCCTTATAAATCTCGCCTTCCCTTGCATGTATCAAAAGGGCAGGAATTGTCTAAGGAGCAAAAAGAAAAGCTGAGAGCTGCTGAACTCAAAGCGTTGCGTATGAGAGCTAGGAGTCTTCAAATATTTGAGTTGGATGTTGAAGAGTGCGAGGAGTTGTTTGACCCTTTAAATAATGCAGAAATTAAAGTTATTCGTCCGATGACTAAGGTGGAACAGAGTTTACGAATAAACCAAAATATAGCTTTGGCCTGTTCCAACAAAATGGGTGGTTATGTCATTGGAAAAGTTATAAGCAAGACCGAGTTCAAGACGGGACTGAGCCTACTTCACTCAATGAGAAAACTTATGACTGATGATGAGCTTGAAGTATTCAAAAAAGGTGTAAAAAGCTTTGGGCGCCAAGAGTTTGCCCACATTCCGTTTGTTGAACTTACCATACAAATGCGCAAAAACATTTAACAAAAATAAATTTCTCTAGACAAACGAATTCCATATGAGGGCTGTTGCTGCGATTGCAAGGAGCAGCCCGAGTCCTTGCTTAATCCAATGTTTATTTCTATCCATGACTAAAAAGTATAATCCAGCAGAGGCTGTTACAGCTGCGTATAGCAGGGTGATGATTTGGTCGTCAAGAAGCGGGTCTAGAAAGTATACGCACACAGCTAGTACAATAAAGCCAAATGCTTTCTTAAAGTCTCCCATCCATACACCAGCCTGAGGTAGCAGTGTCATTGTACTTGCAAATGTTCCGGCAAGCACAAGCAGCAACCCCATGCCAAGTGAAAAAGCAAAGAGCATCAAAAAGCCCGTGATTGGATTTTGTTGTGCAGCAAAGCCAAGTAAAACTGCTAGCGCTGGCGTTAGGCATGGTGAGGCTACCGTGCCGGCCAGCATGCCAAAAATGAAGGTGTGAAAAAGTGATTTGCCTGCATTAATTTGGCTGCGCTGTGTTAAAAATGATGGCAGATAAATGTCATAAAAACCAAACAGTGAAAATGCCAGATATAAAAAGAATGCAACCACGAGTGCGATAAACCAAGGATTGCCTAGCCATTGGCCAAAAATAATGGATGTGGTTGCTGCAATATAGCCAAGTGTTGCATACACCAAAGCGATGCCAAGAACGTATGAACAGGCCGCCAAAAAGTTACGTAGTACAGAGTTTTGCGCTTGTGATTGCAGGATACCAATGGTGATCGGAATCATTGGGTAAACACAGGGCGTAAAGCTAATGATCACACCCGCTAGAAATGCGAGTACTAAAATAAACCACGCGCTTGAATCTGTTGCAATAGCCTCCTTAAGCCAGCCGACAATATTAAGTCCTTCTATTTGAGTGTTGACTGCTTTTTCTTGTGCATACAACAATGAATTGCAAAACAGCGTTATGATTGGAAGAGCGAGAAATCGGCAGACTTTGCTCAAAAAAAATTTCATGGGACTTCCCTTTCGATTTTTTCGTGGACAACGTAATCTTAATGAGTTTAGTCATGCTAGAAAAAACTTTTGGTTTGATGCAAGATTTAGGTGGTTTGTCTGTGATTGCTTGCATCTGAGCACCATTTTTTATTAGATTTTCCAGAAACCATAGTCTATGTATAAAAAATGAAAGGATAGGTGGTTTTATGCATAAAATGATTTTTTACCTAGTATGTGTATGCGCATTTATTTTGTGTGGTTGGTATTTGTGGCGTAATGTGTCAGCAAGTCGGGGGCGTGGTCTTATTTTGAAAAGTAAAAATTTTATAAACAATGATCGTTTTGATAAAGTTCATACTTGTGATGGGCAAGATCTTTCGCCACACCTTGCCTGGCACGGAGCTCCAGCAAATACAAAGAGCTATGCACTTATTTGTTCAGACCCTGATGCACCTGCTGGTATTTGGGTGCACTGGATTTTGTACAATATTCCAGCAAATATTGGGGAGCTTGAGCAAGGTGTAAGTGGAGATCGTGTTTTAGAAAACGGAGCGTTGCAGGGTATTAACAGTTGGGGGCGTTTTGGTTATGGGGGTGCATGTCCACCAAAAGGTCACGGGCAACATCGTTACTACTTTTATTTGTACGCGCTGGATACCATGCTTAAGTTTGATGAAGATATGGTAGACAAAGATATGCTTGAGCGTGCAATGCAGCGCCATGTTTTGGCAACGGCACAAATCATGGGAACATACTCTCGAGAATAAAAAAAGCGCTGGGCTGACCAGCGCTTTTTTACTTTTTTTACTTGCCTTGTTGCTCTAGTAGCCCGTTGACAAGTTTTGTCAGTTCTTGAAGATTGTCACCTGGAAGCATAACTCTCTGATATTCTACAAGAGTGTGATTGTTTTCTGGCATGGCTTTTTTTGCGGCGTCGCTTAGTTGTTGGCGATTTCTGTCAAGCGTTTCGTCGTTGAGTTGGCCGATGAGCGCTACAAGATTGTCAGCAGTTATGCCATTTTTTGTACGAATTGCTTCTGGCATTTTTTGTATGTTTTTGTAATAAATTTTCGTAGGGGAATCACCTAGCTGGTCGAAATACCCATGAAGATGAAATTTGAGCGGAGCGTAGTCGAGTGCAATATTGATGGCATGGCGGTCCCCAAATTTAAGGGCAATTGGTAGCAGGGCCAGGTTATCCGCATGAGCTTTGGCAAACAACTCTAGTTGCGTATTAGATGTAGGTGTGTCTTGATCGAGCATGGTTAAAATTTCCTGATCAGATCGACTTTCAGCATGCTTTTGGCCTAAAAATCGTAAGTTCGTTACTTTGTCAAAACGTGTTCTGCAGACCAAGGCGAAGAACGCTGCTGGTTGGAGCTTGTCTTTGTTGCTGCGCAAGAATACATTCATGGTTTCAAGTGTTCCCATGCCAACGCGCTTCTCTTCATTAATTTTGTGAGCAACGTCTTGTATCGGAGAAAAATCAAAAGCATGTTCGGCAACCCATTGCAGTAGGCCGTCGGTATGATATTGAGTTTCAGTTGCGTATACCTGTTGCAAGGTGAGTGCGAGTGCAGAGCAAAATAGTACGTTGCGAAGTTGTTTGTTCATAGTAGGCCTTTCACTTTTTTACAAAATTATTTTTTGAGTTATTTGAAATTTATTGCAGAACTTGACTAATTTTATAGTAATTCAAAAAAACGTACAAACGTAAAATAAAAATTGAGCGTTGAAGGAGAGGGAGTGAGATTTTTAAGAAAAATAGTATGTGAGGGTGCGTTGCTGTGTATTTTTTTTGTTCCTCTAGGCTACGGTAATGAATCTCGCCAGGGTCAGATTCAGCAGCTGTACAAAAAAATAGGTGATGAATTACTTGAGATTCGCCGTCAACACGCACAAACACAGCCGCGAGTATACACGTTGCTTGATCACGTTGATAAAATGCATGCGCTGGCAAAAGAAGCGTGTTTGGAAAAAAAAGAGATGAAGCGTAGAGTCAAAGAGCTTGAGCACGATAATCATGTACTTCGTGTTGAACTTGAAGGTCTTAAGCGTGAATTGGACACAACTAAGTTAGCACTTGATCAGTCAAAAAGCATGTTGCTTGAGGCAAAAAAAAGTGTCAGCCAACAGTCTCGTTTGCTTGCCAAAAATACTATGCCCAGAAAAGAAAAAAAAACAGAAGATAAGGAGGTGAGGGCCTCTGTGCAGGTGCCTGTTGAGCAAGATGAGTTACTCAAAGCAATGAGTGAGGCAAAAACAAGTACACTTGAGGCGTTGCACAAAGAGCTTGAAAGTAAAGAAGAAGTTAGTCCAGAAGAAGTAAAAGCAATGCTGTCAAAATTTTAGCCGCAGTTCAAGCTCGGAGCCAATTTCTCCGCGTTGGTCTTTGACCACCTTGAGATGTAGATCATCAGTGAGTAAGTACTCAAGTTGTGCGCTAAAGTCTTCTTGAAGGTTAAGGTTTTTTTCAACCTGTGCACGAATTTGATCATTGAGTGTCACCGAGATTGAGCCCTTCAGACCCTTAGGCCCAGCTTTATTTGCAAGGTCGGGTGAGATTTGTACGTACTTAAGTGGTTTGGTAACTTTCTCAAATAATGTTTTTGCTTTCGGTTGAATGTCGGTTGTGTGCAGCAAAAGTGAATCAAGGTTTTGCAATAGCATTGTTGGTAGGTTTGTTTGCAGAGTCGCATTTTCAGAGCCAGCAACCAAGAGGCTTAAAATTTGTTCTTCGCTGAGTTCAGGTGTCGACTCAAGCAAAATGGTCTGATTTTGCAGTGAGCCGGTAACGTGAAGGTGAATGAGGTAGCGGTTAATGCGGTTGCGTGCACTTAAATCAATGAGCGGGTCGTTTATTTGATTTGCAAGAAACTGAATTTTACCGTGCTCAATGTACAATTTATTATGGAGAAATTTTAAAAAGCCCTTTTCCAGTTCAACCGAGCCAGACAACTTAGGCACATTAACTAGATCTTTGTGCGGTGTGTAATGTGCATGCAAATTAATGTTTGCGTAGCCGTCAAGCGTTGATGTTGTTGTTTTAATTGGTTTTTCGTTTGTGACCTTAATATCAAAGCCGACGGTATTAATGCCCAGTTTGTTTAAATCAAGAGGGTTGTCAGTCTTTGTATTGGCTGAAAAGAAGTTTTCTTTCAGGAGTGCTTTTTTAACGATTACGTACCCTGATAAATGAGGAAATGATTCTGGGAGTTTGTTGAGTAAGAGGTTGCCGTAGATAATTGCATACAGGTCTTTTTTTACATTGATGAACAAGTCATCAATTTGCAATGGTGCATGTATGATATCAAGCTCGTGCGCACGATCAAGATTAAATGTTGCGTGTGGGCACGTAACGGTTCCTTTGCAAAAACGCAGTACGCCATTGTTGATGGCAAGTTTTTTCTCATAAGGTGCAAGGTCAAAGCTGCATGAGCATCCTTCAATTAAATTTCTATTTTCTGGTATGTAGAGTGTTCCTTGAGCAAGTTCAAAGTTTCCGTGTAGATGTGCGAGATTATTTTGATCTACGCTAACCATAAATTGAGAATTTTTCCCCCGTAGAAAGCGTTTGGTATTGTAGTTTAGAAATGTGCGTAAAAAGCGGTATGAGATCAAGCCTTGCAAAATATTGCCTGGTTTGTTGTGTAGATTGACAAGCTTTTCGTTATTTTTTTTATAGATAACAGAAGTTAGTGCTGGGGTTGGTTTTCGCTTTCCTGTTACGGTATATGTGCCGCTAGCAGTTGCTCCATTGATGGTAAATGTTTGGGGGTCTGCGTTTAAGGAGCCAGAAAAGGGATATGTTTTTTGCGTTACATTATTACTCAGCGATACTTTGTATTCGCCTTGTATGTGGCCATTTGTATCATAGGTTGTGTGTAGAAATAGGTCGAGCGGGTTAATGCTAAGTTCATTGTTCATTTTGCCAGCATTGCATGAGAAAGGCCTAATTGTTGTGTGGTTTGTGCAGTGTATGTGGGCAAGGTTTTGGTTGTTATCCCAGGTTATGTGAGCGTGTAGGTTCGTGGTTGCAGCTTTTTCGTGTGTGTTTGATTGTGTTAGATCATGAATGTACGGGTGGCTATCAAGCGTGATATTTATGGGTTGGTAAGCTTGTCCATCAAGCGTGAGGTCTGAAAATGTTATATTCCCCGATGAGGTAATGGCATCATCACTTGTCGAGATGATTGTATTGATTTTGCAAAGACCATCAAGTGGTAGTGTTTTTTGTGTTTGATTATTTTTACTCAATGCGCTGGACAGGCCTGCTATATATCTGAGCGGAATTTTCCCTGTTGCGTGCAGTTGTTTGTTTGTAGCATCGTGCGAAAGTGTGAGGGATTGTTGGCGTCGATTTTTAAATATAAAGGTATGGATGCCATCTTTAAGGTTTGCGAGTAAGTAAAATTTTTCATTACAGGCGCATGTTGGAAGTGCAAACATTGTTTGCGCTGTAGCATACAAATATGGGCTTTGTTTTTTTTGGCTGAGTTTTATTGAGCCGGTGAGGTTGTCGGCTATTGTTGTTCCATCAAGTAAAACTGAGCCATCGCAAAGATTAAGTGAGCCGGACCATTCGATTGATTGCGACTTAAGCAGTGGTGCCTGTACGATTTTCAAGCATCCTTGCAATGCAGTATGAAGTCGCCCTTGCGCAGTATTGAGGTCAAGCTCAAAATTATTAACGGTGATGACATGAGGTTCTATATCAATAAAAAACGGGGCAGGTGCAAGTACTTCATGCATATGGTCGATCAAATCAGATTGTCCATTTTGATATGACGATTGTGCTCGAACATTGTACAGCGTTATGTGTAGCCCAAGTTTTTTTTGTAAGACAAACACAAGGGGGGAAAAACTTACTTTACACTCATCATATTCCCACCAAAAATCTTTTTTTTCTTGCGAGGTGATGTGTCCTTTGCGAATGAGGACAGAGCAGGTAAAAAAATTAACACGCGAATATTCTTTTTCTATTCGAATATTGAAAGTTTCTTCGAGGAGCTTGACAAGTTCTTGGCAGGCTCTTTGTTGTACATGCTCGTTGTTTTGCAAAATCCACAAAGAGAGTAGCATGCCGAATGTAAGAATGCAGAAAATGCGGTAGATGTATTTTGTGATCATATCAACGCCCATGAGCTCCCCGTGTACAGATACTTCCTTACACAGGATACCTGAGATACACTGCAGGTCAAAGCCCCCATGACCGTCTTTTTGTCATCAACTATATACAAAGCGCCAACAGAAATTGTCCCATTGGCAAAAAAAGTTACCATGTGTAGGTTTTCATGCTGTTTAAATGTAGTGAAAGCCTCAATGGGTTTGATTGGTTTTGCGGGAGGGCCGAGAGAGCCGGCTATAAATCCAAAGGCAAGTTGCCGCTGAAGATTGTACGTGTTGAGGGTCCCATTGATTGAACATGAAAATGAGTTGTTTGCTTGATTAATAAAAAGTATGTGGTCTTGGTTGCTAGCGATGGATTTTTGTTGCAAATAGACAAAAAGCTTCTGCATACCCCCAAGCTGGGTGTGCATGATAGATCGACTGTTTGGCAAGAAGAGCTGTAATGAAAGGCTTGCCAAAAAACAAAAAAGCGCCATAACAATGCAGAGCTCAAGCAATGTAAATGACGCTTTTTTTGCTTTATACATTTGTGTGTTTAGATGCGGACAGGTATGAAAGGGCATTTCTAATCAATTGATCAAGACTTGGTTGCTGCCCTTTGTGTTTGCTGCTCAGGTATTTAACGGCATGTGAAATTTCTTGGCGTGAATAGTTGAGCGAGCTGAGCACATCACTGAGTTGTTGCCACATGACAAAATTTTCTTGATGTTGATCGTCACCTTCACTAATCCCTTTGCTAATCAGGTCATGTACTTTATCTTTGAGTGTGACAACAATTTGTTCTGCTTTTTTCTTGCCAATGCCATTGAGTGCACTGAGTGCTGCTTCATTTTGGCTTGCAACTGCTTGCAGAAACTGTGCTGCGCTAAGTTGTCCTAAAATACCAATGGCAATGCCAGGCCCAATCTTGGGGCAGGTGATGATAAGTTGAAATGTACTGCGCTCAAGCTCAGAGCTGAAGCCAAAAATACTCGGTCCATTTTCTGAGCTCCAGTGAAAGTATGTGAAGATCTGTGCTTCTTGGCCGAGCACAAGGTGGCCTGTTTGTGGTATAGTCAGGGCAAAGCCAATGCCGCCGGTCATGACGGTAGCATTTTTTTGTCCGACGGCGACTATCTTTCCATTAATTTGATCAAACATAGTTATTCCTTTTTTTGTTTACGCACAAAGCCTATCTTAGCAGCGTTTAAAAAGAAAGTGTTTGAGGAAAGTTGTGTTTGTTATGTTAAGCTTTGCGTGTTGTCTGTTGGTAAGGCTTGAATACCATTGTTGAAACCTTTGCAAAGAACCCTTCTGAGCGATGGAACAGATGCGAGGTTAGTAGTTGTACGCATCAATACGTGTCGTTCCCGCGAAGGCGGGAATCCAGATAAATGTAAGATACAAGTTCTTGCCTCCCGATCGGCGTTGGGGAAGACGGGAAGAAAGGTCTATGTAATTTTAAAGAGTTAGTAAAGATTTTTAAGTGTAACTGATTTTATTACCTCAATCCCAAAAGAGTAACAATTATGAAAAAAACTATACATTGTTTAGCATTAGTGACTATTTTTTCTATGACTGCAGTGTCTGCTGCTGAAATAGCAATGAGACCATTTCAGCGTTGGTCAAGAGAGGTTTTGCCAAAACTTGCACGTTACAATCAAGAGAGAGCTGACGTCATTAAGCAGGGCGGCCGTGTAGATGTTGAAGAGAGCTTACTTCAAGAGTTGAAAGATGAGTTACAAAAAATGATAGTAGCAGAAGGTCTTTTGTATAGTCAGAAACTACACCTTATCAAGCGAATTACGCGTTATGCAGCCCACTGGAATGTGCAAAAAAGCGATCTGATCATTTCTGACTATGTAGTACAAGTTATTAGCAAAGCTCCGACAAAGACAAAGGCTATTGTTGATGCGTTTAGCATGAAGCTAGCGTTTGATGTTTCTAAAGTTTCTCAGTCTATGCTTAAGGTTCTTTCTGGCTATTCTTGTGATGCTGATCATTATCAAAAGCAGGGTTTTTTCTGGTACATGTGTCATTATTTTTCTCTGCCACCAGATTCTATACCAGAGTCTGTTGTGCCAAGAGAAGGTAGTGAAGAACTGACGCGTTTTGCTCGTGGTGCGCTCAAGGCTGAAGGTATAGTTAAAAAAGATGATAGTGCTTTGAAAATATCAGATTTTGTTACAACTCATCTTCACCTACGAGAAGAGATGGCACGGCTGCGTTACTTGGATGGAGAGTTGTTTGCTGGGGTTATAAATGGAGAGAGTCATAAAGTTTGTTGTTCTATTCGTGATGGTGCCGACATTGATGTACGAGGAACTGAGCTTGGCGTTACTCCTCTTGCCTGTGCGCTTATGGCTCACAAAGGAGGTCAGGCAAGCCTTGAGATGATTAACCTTCTGCTTAATAAAAATGCCGACAAACACATACGATTTTTTAATGGGCAGACAGTGATGCACATTGTTGTAGAGCACTGTCCATATTTAGTTGATATGTTTTTAAGAGAAGGACTTCAAGTTGATAAGCAAGATTTTGATGGCATAACACCAATTGATATAGCACGTGAGCGTGGTCTGGAGCATGTTGTTGAAAAGCTTGAACAACGTCAAAAGGAGTTTGCTTTTATCCCTTGGCTTTCATAACGTGAGAAATTAGAGGGTAGTATGAAAAAAATTATGTTTTCTTTGGCGGTGGTTGTTTTTATACCTTCAGTGACATTTGCTGCTGAAGAGCTGTTGACACTCGTAACACTGGCGTTCGATCAACAGTCTTCGCTAAGTCAGTATTGGGAACAAGAAATTTTACGACCGCTTAAGGTATTGGATGATAAGCTTTTTAATGAACGTGGCAAAGTGTGTGACGGACAGGACAGTAATTTTAGTGTTAAGCAAAATCTGAAGCAGGTGTTGCAGGTTCGTATAGAGGAGTTGGTTATTTCAAATGAAGTTCCTGTTGAACTGAAAATTAACTATCTAAGACGCGTAGCAAAATATTTGTATCATTGGGAACCAGATGAAGTTCTCATATGTTTGAGGAAGGGTATATGCAAGCTTGTTGAGTCTTGCAGTGATGACGGGCTACGTGCAAAAGTTCTTGTCAATATTCTTAAGGACTTGCCGAGATTTCCAGGTCTTTTTTTTAGGCAAGCATGTTCGCTGCTTGTCCAAGATAACGTTGGAATACGTGAAAAAGGTTTTTTATGGTTCTTTTATCGATTTTGCCTTATGTGTTCTGACATAGATTTTTTTGAAGGGGAAGGGCTTGATAACCGACCAGAAGATCTTTTCCCATCATCGGACAAAGTTGTTCCAGCTAGCGGTGAAGATTTACCTGTCTTTGCTCGTGGAGTTTTGGAAGCTGAAGAGCTTATGATTCATTATGAGCGTCGGCATGAAATTTGGAATGGATTGAAAGGAGTCGATCGCCTACGAGAAAAAGTAGATGAGTTACACCACCTTGATAATCTACTTTGTCATGCTATTAAATCTGGAAATACTCAAGTAGCAGGTCAATATGTGCAAGTAGGTGGTAACCCCAATGCTAAGCGCGGCTCGGGTGAGTTTGCCCCACTCTCTCTTCTCCTTTGTTACCCTAAAGAACGCGAAGATCTTAACCTTGCAGAGGTTGTTAAAGAGCTTATTGCACAAGGAGCTGATGTAAATGTGACAATCTATAGCCGAGAAACACTACTTCATCTTGCTGCAAGTAATGGTCTTGTCGATATAGCTGAGCTACTGCTTACGGCTGGAGCTGACATATATGCGCGTGATGACAGCAGTAGAACACCGCTTGATCGAGCGCGAGAAAAAGGGCACAACGATTGTGTCAAATTTTTAGAGGAATATGTCGTACAGAAAAAGGGTGAGTAGTATGAAAAAAGTTTTATGTTGCTTGGTCGTAGCGTTTGTTATATTTCCAGTAGTATTTGCAGCTGAGCTGCAACTTTCTCTTGCGCAGCGTTGGGAGCAAGTAATTTTGCCACCACTGAAGGCTCATTTTGACCAAAATTTTGAGAAACGTTGGCAGGGAAATTCTCAGTATTCTAGTTTGGATCAAGATGCTCAACAAGCACTGCAGCATGAGTTGCAGATATTAGTTGCCTCGGAAGAAATGTCTTTTGAAGAAAAAATCAGTTGTCTGAATCGAATGGAAGGATATTTGCAATTTTATGAAGGGAATGAGGCTTTGGCACGTTGTTGGTTGCAAGGTTTGATCAATCTGATTACGGGCTACCAGAGTTCTCAAGATAAAGCGAAAGCGCTGGTATACGCAATGAAAAAAGGCTCAACAAATTATATTACGGTATTCATGGATTTGGCTTTTTCATTGCTACAAGAAGATGCCGTTGAAGTCTATGATAAAGGTTTTTTGTGGTATGCATTCATCAGCCATCTCAAACCAGAACATCAAAATAAAATTCCTAACAATGTAGTTCCACAGCCAGGCGATGAGCAAAATTTAATAACGTTTGCTCGTGGTGCACTGAAGGCTGAAGAGATTACGCTGCATTTTGAAAGACGCTATGATGTTTGGCGTGGCCTTGATGATGTTGCTCACTTGCGAGCTAAGGCTGATGAGCTTCATCAGTTGGATCATGTACTTTGGCATGTTGCCGCTGATGGTGATATTGAAAAAATAATTGAGGAATTTGAGAAGGGGGGCGATATCAATGCTAAGCGTCACTCTTGGCAACTCACACCCTTGATTCAGCTGCTTTGCTTTAATTATAACAAAGACAATCTTGTACAGATTGTGACAGAGCTATTGGCTCGAGGAGCAGATGTAAATATATGTGGAGCTGGAGGAGGAACCTCGCTTCATTATGCTGCAGAAAATGGATTGGTTGCTATTGTGCCACTTTTGCTGGCTGCGGGAGCAGATATCTATGTGAGAGACATTCAAAGTAGAACACCGCTTGACCGAGCAAAAGAAAAAGGCCACGCCAACGTTATTGAGTTACTAAAAGCTCATGAGCGGTTGCTCGAGCGTGGCCAACCATCGTTGAATGTGCAAAGTGAGTTCAAGCGACCAAGACTTGTAGATTAACCGAAGACTAAGCCAGCTCTATGTCAAAATTAATAGATTGACCAGCGTCATTATTTTTCACTACAGCAGTAAAAGAATTTGTGCTTGCTGCCACATCATTTTCATGGACAAAGAAAAGCTTATTGATGCTTGCTCCTGCAGGGATGTTAACTTTTTCATTGCTATCAAGAACGCGTCTTTCAAAGTCAAAAGCCATTGCTTTATTTGCTTTTGAACAGCGCCCCCATTCAACTGCTGTTGTAATCCAGAAAACTGGCCCGAGCAGGAGACCGGCAGTTGCCCAGCCGATAAGACGAGGGGTTGGGTCAAGCTCAAGAGCATTAACCACACCGTCGCGTGATGCAAGGTCAAGGCCAAGATCATTGGTATCTAATGTGTAAGGTTGACTGCCTTTGTTGCTGACAACGAGCTGGTATGCTTTAAGGTTTTTTTTCTTAACCCGGCGGGAGAAGTAAGCATGACACTCTTTGTCAGAAAGTTGACGTGCGCCAATCTGTACATTTTCTTTTTCGACTTTTGATGGGATGTTTGTGGGAACTTCTCGTTTTTTGTACTTTGCGCAACCCGACGTTGCTAGCAAAATGCTAGAAATACACAGAAGTTCGAATAGTTTTTTAGAAGTTATCATGAGTCTCTCCACGTTTTTTAGTATCTCTTTGGTTGTTATTTAAAATAGAAATATTTATATTTTCGCTGCTCATTTGTAGGAGTATACTTGTGGTTGCCTTTTATTTCAAATGACTCTGTGTTATGATGTGAATTGGTCCTAGGGGGGATCTTTAATTCTTGAATATTTTCTCTATGTGTATAATGTGAGTGCAGGAAGATAAGGCTATATTTTTTGGTGCACAGCAAATAACAAGGAGTTTGGAATGAAACGTTCCATGGCGTACGTGGTTGTAGGTGCGGTGTTTTTGTCGTCGGTTATGTTTGCAGAGACGGCGGGAGAAGAGCGCTATACCTACGAAAAATTAGAAAGTGAAACATTGCAAACACGGCATGAGCGTTCGATTTCAGACCCTGAACTTTCTTGGGACGAAGTGACACAACGTACTTCTCAGTCTGTTGTGCAAGTGTTTTCATACATCAGAAATTATGATGTGTCCTGCCCATGGAATATGTCTGATCGTACTGCGTGTCGTGGTTCAGGTTTTTTTGTCAGCAATGATGGTCACATCGTTACCAATTTTCATGTCATCAGGAAAGCGGATCCAATTTATGTAACTATTTTTGCTGCGGGCAAAGAGCGTTTTGAAGTAGAGTTTATTGGTGGTTCATCAAAGCGTGATTTTGCTCTGCTCAAGCTCAAAGAGTATGAACTTGCTCGAGTCAAAAAGATTCTAGGTGTTGATGAGATTACTTATCTTTCTCTTGGCGACTCTGACAAAGTTGTTCCTGGCCAAGAGATTCGTATTTACGGATATCCGCTTGGTGATGAGTATTCGCTTAAAGCGTCTTCAGGTATCGTCTCTGGATTGACAGAGGGGCCTGTTGGTAGTTTTATTCAGACAACAGTACCAACAAACCCGGGTAACTCTGGTGGGCCGGCGGTTAATAAGCAAGGCCATGTCATAGGCATAGCATCTGCTGGCAAGCTGCTGAGCAGGACTGAGCGAGCCCATGGTGCCAACTTACTTGTGCCGACCAATACTTTCAGTGTGCTCTTTTCTCAAATTAAAAAAGGAAAAATTGTACGCGAGCCATTTTGGGGCTTTAAGTATCGCCCAATGACGCGTGCAACAAGTGAGTTTTTTGGAGTACCGGTTGATGGCGGTATTTATGTAGCCAAGGTCGAAGATGAATCTATTGCAGCGCAGGCAGGGCTGCAGGATGGTGATATTATTTGTAAAATTGCTGAGCTGGACGTTGATCGCTTTGGGTATGTACAGGCTCCATGGAATAAAGAAAAAATAAGCCTGCTCGATATTTTTGCACGGTTATTTTTTGATACTGATGTTACTGTTCAGGTCTGGCGTGACGGGATATATGTTGATTTGAGCTGCAAAATTGTTCCAGAGCCATATAGCCCTATTGATATTTTCCATCCTTGGATTGATAAATCGCCCGAGTTTGAAGTGCTTGGTGGTATTGTATTTGTTGAAGCAACCTACAACCATCTCATGGACTTTTTTGATGAAGGGTACTTTGGCCCAGCTATAATAAATAGCTATGGTAAATACTTATCACGCGAGGGAAGAGCTGAACCGCGTATTTGCATTACCAACATCTTCCCAGAAGGAGAGGTGTGTCAGGTTCGCGCTATTCATCATGATGATCTTATTATTGAGTCTGTTAACGGGCAAGCAGTGCGTACCATTGATGATTTTCGTAGAGCGGTGTTGGAATATACCAACAATGGAATCGTTTCGTTTGTTACAGAAAGTAATGCACGGTTTGATATGTTTGTTGAAGATATTTTGCAGATTGATCCAATCTTGGCTGGGCGTTACAATTTTGTACTTTCAGATTTATTTAAGCGGCTTGTACAGTTGCGTGGTGGGCTTGAAAGTAGGCAGTGTGAGGTTACTGCATAACTGGTGAAAACATAACAAATACTAAGGCGGTGGACTCAACAGTCCATCGCCTTTTTTTATGGTTGGTTGAAAAAAAAAGACAACATTTGATTAACTAAATCAAGACTATAATTGACAGCATGAGAGGGGCATAAGATCATCTTTGCAAAAAGGGGAAAGAGTAATGAAGTATTCGATGCTTGCCTATGGCATTGTGTGTTTTGTAGCTAGTGGTTTATGCGCTCAACAAACAACGGTGCGTGTTAGAGAGCTTACATTTACTGATTCGAAACAAAAAGAGGCAGAACCTAAGCAATCTTCAGGTAATGAAGCCTCAATGCCGGGCGATAAAACTCAAGAAACTAAAGGCAGTAAAAAAGGTGTCGAAAAAGAGGAAAAGCCTAAACGCATGCGTGTGTGGCGCGATGTGCAGACCAAAACCAAGGATACGGTTTTGCAGCTTTTTGTTCAGACTGCCGAGTTCAACTGGCTTGAGCCACATAAGTCTCCAGATCTTGAAAAGACGTTTGGTACGGGTTTTTTTATTGATGAGGCGGGATACGTTGTTACAAATTTTCATGTCATCAACTACGCCTGTGATATTAAGGCGCAGATTCCTTCGTTTGGAAAAGAGCGTTTTGAGTTGACTGTAGTGGGGGTTAGTCCAGAGCGTGACTTTGCCCTACTCAAGTTGACTGACAAAGCGCGAGAAAAGATTGAAAAGAAATTAAAAAAAATTCCCCATTTACAGTTTGGTGACTCTGATAAGGTGGTACGCACTCAAGAGGTAATGGCCATTGGATATCCACTAGGTCAGGAGAAATTGAAGAGTGTTCAGGGCATTGTGAGTGGACGCGAAAATTTGCGAGGAGAGTCTTTCATTCAAATTACAGCAGCTCTTAATCCTGGTAACTCTGGTGGACCATGCTTGAATAAGGATGGAGAGGTTATTGGCGTTAACACATCGCGTATACCGTCTGCACAAAACATTAGTTACATAATACCTATTAACGATGTAAAAAGTGTTGTTAAAGATCTGCAGAGAACAACTTTCTTACGTAAACCGATGCTTGGGTGTGAGTTTAACTATGGTAATAAAGAAATGGTTAAATTGCTTGGTAATCCAGAGCCCGGCGGGTTGTATATTTCACGCGTTTTCCCTCAGACACTTTTTGCTCAGCAAGGCGTGCAGGCTGGTGACATGCTTTATAAAATTAATGAGTATGAGATTGATTTGTATGGAGAAGCGCATGCAAGTTGGAGCGAGGACAAGGTTCCCATTGCAACATTGCTTAACCGTTTTGTTGTTGGGCAACAGCTTGACATGATTATTTACCGTAATGGTGAAAAAAAAGATGTTTCGCTTACTTTTGATTTGCTTGATCCTTTGCCGATTCGCACTCAATATCCGGAGTATGAAGCAGTAAAGTATGAAATTATCGGTGGCATGGTGATTATGGAAATGGCGATTAATCATGTACGACGCTTTGATGATGTAGTGCCATACATGGTTAAGTACTATAAGCGGGAAAATCAGTACAAACCAAAGCTGATTATTACGCATATTTTTCCGAGCTCGCAGGCACAAGAATGCCGAGAGTTGCGCGAGGGTGACGTTATTGAGCAAGTTAATGGGCGGGAAGTTAAAACACTGGAAGATTTTAGAGGCGCTGCCAAAGAGAGCGAGGAATTTTTGACCATTAAAAATGATGAAAAACGTTTTGTCGTGCTTTCTGTTGACAAAATTGTTGAACAGGAAGAGCGGCTTGCAAAAAAACATCTATTTAAAAAATCTGATCTTGTCGAAGAATTTGAGCGCAAAGCAAAGAAATAAGGAGTGTCCATGAAAGTTGTTGCGAAAATTTTATTTCTCCTCATGGTTAGCTTTTCATCAGGATATACAATGATCAAGTACACGGCCCGACCAAGGGTTATGGTAAGGCCGCTGTACACCCCGCCTCGGCAGACTACTCCCACCCTTGTTCCTAAGTTTTCAGGCAGTCTCGGTCAGTGCTCTGCCCAGCCAAAGCGGCTACTATACACCGAAATGGTAGCAATAGGTGCAGGTGTAGCGTCTGTTGTTATGGGTAATGTAGTAGCAAATAAGGTCAATGATTTAGAGAAAAAGATAGACAGATTAGAGCAACGAAGAATTCGTGATGCCAGCAAAGCTGATGAGCACCAGACAGCCATCTTACCACTTTTGTTTGAGCCGCTGCTAACAAAGCCAGAGCTTAGCACCGATGAGCTGTTACTTGTGCATCAAACGCTTGTTCATTCAAGTGCTGCACAAAGGTTGTTTCGTGATCGTGTGGCACGATTTATTAGCACACACAAACATAACTATCCACCAGTATGGGATGTAAGATTGATTGACGTTGCACTCCATCATTTTAAAGGTCCGGGAGACTTGAGTTATTTTTTTCAAGCAGCTGATGAAAACATTGAAAATATTGCCCTGCTGGGCTTGGTTAAACGAGTTGAACAGAGTTTAAACCAGGAAGCAAAAACCTACCTGCCAAGGCTTGCCGCAAAACTAGCAAGGGTCGATGGTAAGGGATGGGATCTTTTTCCCGATCGCAAAGCTGAATTGCTTTCATATCTGCGGGAGAATGAGGCGGCACGAGAAAAATGGACCTCTAACTGAGCTTTTACTTTTTTACTCAACAAACTCTTGAAAATCAATCTCGGTTGAACGTACGCTCATCTAGGAAAATTAAGATGGTAAACCGGGAGTGAGAAATGTTTAAAACTTATTTTTCTACAGTTATTTTGCTATCGTTGGGCTTCATTTTTGCCCATGTGCAATGTCCTGCTGAGTTTTCAAATTTTCCCGAACAAGAAAATATTGCATCATTTGTGCTGTCACGAACAAAAATTGATCCAATTACTGTTCGCGAGGGTACAAATATTTGTTACGACGAATATCGATCGTTATTAAATCGTGATGAGGTTGTGCGTGGTGCTATCAAAAAATTGCTTGGCAGAAACATACGGACTGAGAATGTACCCAACATAGGGGTTGTTGCAAGTGGTGGTGGTTATCGTGCAGCGATAGCAGCTCTTGGCTTTATGCGTGGGCTTGAGAAGATAAATATGCTTGATACAGCCATGCATTTTGCAACATTGTCGGGTTCAACTTGGATGCTTGCGGCATGGATTGCGCATGGTTTTTCATTGCAAATGTTAAAACGTTTTTTACGTGTACAGCTTGAGCACGATTTCAGGCTTCATAACTTTAACTTTAAAGAGATTGTACGCAATATTCGTAGAAAGCTTTCTTATGGACAGCGCATAACTATTGCCGATTTATATGGTGGCATGCTTGCTGACACATTGTTTGAGACATTTCCGCATGATGGGCAGGGGGTATACCTTTCCTCATTTGCGACAAAAGTTTTAGAAGGGAAGTATCCAATTCCAATTTTTACGGCGGTTATGGCGCAAACAAGCCCATACGAGTGGTGTGAGTTTACGCCGTTTGAGGTAGGCTCAGAGATGTTAGGCAAAAAAGGAGCATGGATTCCAACGTGGGCATTTGGTAAAAAGTTTAAATATGGCATTAGTACTGACCTGGCCCCAGAGCAAACATTGGGATTTTTTATGGGGATGTTTGGCTCGGCTTATGCTGCAAGTTTTACCGAAGTTATGCGTGAGTTATGGAATGCAATCCAAAACTTTTTGCACAAACATGTGTGGACAAAGCTTTTTGGGAATGAAGAGCGCTCACTGACTGAGGTGTTTGACAAGATTAGATTGTCAACGCCCAAAGTATTTAACTTTACAAGAGGTATGGATGGGATCCTTTCTGACAAGCGTTATCTTAAGCTTGTAGATGCTGGCCTTGGCTTTAATTTACCGTTTCCACCGTTGTTTCGACGTAACATAAATTTGTATTTGGTTTGTGATGCGTCCGAAGAAACATCGGTGTATGAATATCATGCATTGCGTGGGGTTGAGGACTATGCACGACGTAAGGGATATAAATTTCCGCGTATTGATTACGAAAATATTAATGAACGGGTAGTCAGTGTTTTTTATGACAGACAAGACCCTGAAGTCCCTGTTGTTGTCTATTTTCCAAATCAGGTACCATTTTCTACATTTAAGTTTACGTACTCAGTTGAAGAATTTAACAGTTTATACAAGGGAATGGAGCAGGCTGTGATCGATGCTCGCTATGTCATTAGAGATGCGCTTGAACGTTCAATCCAAGCGCTACAAATACAACATCATCCTGACTGGAAGCCTGGCAGCCAAGAACTGATCGAGTTAATGGAGTGGAATTAGGGGCGTGGCTATGGTGCCAAATGTTTTTTGAGCAAGTCGTTAAGGAGTTGTGGATTACCCTTACCCTTTGTTGCTTTCATTGCTTGACCAACGAAAAAGCCAAAAACACGCTCATTACCGCTTTGGTATTTTTGTACCGAGTCTTGGTTTGCTTTGATAATATCGGCCACAATAGCCTCAAGAGCGGCAACATCGTCAATTTGGCCGAGGTCTTTTTCTTTGATAATTTCGGGTGCACTCTTCCCCGTTGTTACAATATCAACAAACACTTCTTGTGCGACTTTACTATTAATGGAGCCGTTATCAAGTTCTCCGACCAGGCTAGCCAAATTTTGCGGTGTCATTTTTGTTTGCTCGAGTGACAGTTTGTTTTCTTTCAAGTAGCTGAGCAGATCACGCAAGATAAGGTTGCTTGCTGTTTTTGCATTACCACATAGCTCAACGGTCTCTTCAAAAAAGAGCGCGATATCCTTTTCCTGTACAAGTGTTTCGGCTTGATCGTCACCAAGGCCGAGCTCCTGTGTGAAACGTTTAAATTTGTGGTGTGGTAGCTCTGGGATGTCCGCTTTAATTCGCTCAATCCATGCTTGATCTATTTTTATAATGGCAAGATCTGGATCAGGAAGGTAGCGATAATCATCGATGCTTTCTTTTGATCGCATAAAAATACTGCGCTGATTTTTATTATCCCAGACGCGTGTTTCTTGATGATATTCTTCTCCGCTTTCAAGCATGTCAATGTGTCGTTCGATTTCGTATTCAATAGCTTGGACAACGAATCTAAACGAGTTAATGTTTTTAAGCTCGATGCGTGTACCAAGCTTTGTTTCACCTTTTTTTCTGACAGAGACGTTGATGTCGGCGCGAAAAGAGCCCTCTTCCATGTTTGCATCACTAATGCCTAGATAGCGAACAATGCTGTGCAGGCGAGTTAAGTACAATTTTGCTTCAAGTGAGCTTGTCATGTCTGGCTCAGTAACAATTTCAAGCAATGGAGAGCCGGCGCGGTTGAGGTCAACAAGGCTATAGCCAGCGCTGGTGTGCATGTTTTTACCGGCATCTTCTTCAATATGAATGCGGGTAAGGTGTATTTTTTTCTCACTGCCATCAGGGAGCTGAATGGGGACAAAACCATTTGTGCAAATCGGTGGTTCAGCCTGTGTAGTTTGGTAGTTTTTGGGCAGATCTGGATACATGTAGTGTTTACGGGCAAATTCACATTCTTGGCTGATTTGGCAATTTGTTGCCAGGCCTGCCATGATCGCATAATCAACAACTTTTTTGTTAAGCGCTGGCAACGTGCCGGGATGCCCAGCACAAATTTGGCAAATATTGGTATTTGGTTGTTGGCCGAATTCATTTTTACAACTGCAAAATACTTTAGATTTTGTTTTGAGTTGCACGTGTACTTCAATGCCAATGGTTGCTTCGTAATCAGGGTAGCGCGTTAAAACGTTTTGTTGTGCCATGAGCGGTCCTTTTCTTAAAAAAATCAGCGTGGTGTATGGTGATTATCCGTCTGATCGCTCAACATCAAATCTTGTAAGCTCAAATTGCTCTTGAGCATGCAATTGAATTTTACAGTTGAAGGTTTTTTCAAGTTGTAAGATTGCTTGATATTGATTATGAACAACGTAGTCTAACACATTTTTAGCAATATGAAGAGTTACGGTGCCCTGCATGCGCTTTTGAGAAATCTCGTCTTTGAGTTGTCTGAGAATATCTATGCTAATAGCTTTGACCGATTTTGTTCTTCCGTTACCGTGACAACATGGACATTCGTCGGTGAGCTGTGCTGCCAGGGTCTTGCCGGAACGTTTTCGTGTCATCTGCACCAGGCCAAATTCAGAGACCTTGAGAGTGACTGATTGGAAGCGGTCTTTTTCTTTTAGATTTTTCTCTAGATAACGTGATAGTTTTTGACGATTTGATTGACTTGCCATGTCAATAAAGTCAATGACGATCAAGCCCCCAATGTTGCGTAGCCTGAGCTGTGTGACAATTTCTTCAGCGGCCTCCATGTTTGTTTTCAAGATGGTATTTTCCATGTTGTTTGAGCCGGTAAATTTTCCGGTGTTCACATCGATAACACTCATGGCTTCGGTAGTTTCAATGACCAGTGAGCCGCCAGATTTGAGTTGCACTTTTTTTTGGAGCGCCTTATCTATTTGTTTTTGAATTTCCAGGTGCTCAAAAAGAGGCGTTTGGCCGGTGTAAAGGCGTATTTTATTTGTATGTTCGGGCGTTAAGTGTTTTGTGAATTTTTCAATAGCTTGCAGCTCATTAGGGTTATCGGTTATAACGAGCTCGACATCGTCATCCAGGTGATCGCGGATTGCGCGCAATGATGATGGCAGGTCTTTGTGAACGAGATCACTCGCTTGTGCCTTTTTGTATCGTTTCTGTACGGAGTGCCATGTGGAGGTTATAAAGGCAAGATCTTTTGTTAGATCTTTTTCAGAGCGTCCTTCGGCTGTGGTTCTAATGATTGCCCCCATGCCCTTGTGGAGATTGCGCGTAATAATGTCGCGCAAGCGGGCACGTTCGTCTTTGTCCTCAATTTTTTTGGATATTCCAATTTGGGGAATATTTGGCATGAGTACGACAAAACGGCCAGGGAGTGTAAAGCATGTTGTTAGCTTTGCGCCTTTTTCTCCAATTGGCTCCTTAATGACTTGAACGAGAGCATCTTCACCTTCCTGGAAAATCTTTTGGATATTAAAAGCTTCCTTAAGTTCTTGTTTGGAAAACTCTTCTTGGATATCGTCAACTTGTAAGTATTCTGAAATCTTTTCAGTGGCAAGGAACCGATCAATTTCTGAAATATGTAAAAAACCAGCTTTTGGCTGACCTATGTCAATAAATGCAGTTTGTATGCCTGGTAGAACTTTACTGACGCGTCCCTTGAAAAACGAGCGCTCGAGGTCTTCTTCTTGAGTGCTGGCAAAGTAGATGTCCTGAAGTTGGTCTCCATTGAGGATAGCAACACGTGTTTGAAAAAGATCCTTACTGATAACTATTTTTTTCACTATGGTTCCGGTTAACGACTGTAGCGAAGATAAAAATTTGGCATATGTTCAAATATTTTACTTTGCAAATGACTGTAAAACTAAACTCTTTCATTGATGAGGTATTACAATAATAATAAAAATTAAAAATATTGGGTAGGAAATTTAAAAAAATTGTGGTAATGTTTTGCAAAATGTGTGCTTTGCAAAGTGAATTAATTTGAGTTTAAAGGTCCAAATACGTTTCATACGAAGAGGTTGATATGATGAAAAACTTCGGTCTGCTCGCCCTTGCGGTAGTGTTGTTTTGTGGTGGTTGTGGAAAAGATAAGAAAAAGGAAACTGGCAAAAAGCAAGAAGCTGTTTCTACAAAAATGGCACAGGCTACAACATCAGACATACCTGTTTTAAAGGAAGAAGTAGAAAATTTTATTGACGAAGATGCAATTGCTGAGTTTGCGTTCGTTGACGACGAGCAGTCAGCAACTCAAGAAATGCAAACTGACACAACTGGAAATGTTGTTGTAGCGTCAAATGATGATGTTGATCTTGATGATGCTACTGTTGTAGCTGCATTAGAGCACGAACAGCATGCACAAGAGCAAGAGCTGCTTTTCGAAGAAGACGAAGAAGCTGAAAGCTATGCATTCAAGACCGTTTACTTTGATTTCAACAAGCACAATGTAAGACCAGATCAGCGTGAAGCTGTTGACTATGACACCCAAGTAGCTCGTGTAGCTGCAGAAGAAGGCAGAACGGTTGTAGTTGAAGGTCACTGTGATCAAATGGGCGATGCTGCTTATAACATCCTGGTTTCACAGCGTCGTGCCGACACCATCAAAAAAGAGATGGTTAAAAACGGTGTAAGCCAAGATAAGATTAAAACCGTTGGCTATGGTTTTGAGCGTCCGGTTGTATGGACAGACAAAACAGAGCGTGACGCAAAAATCAGAGAACTCTCTCCAAATAGACGTGCAGAAATTTTGGTAAGCTAGTTTATACGCTTAGTTTGCACGAAAAAAGCCCCGCATTTTGCGGGGCTTTTTTTATGTATTCGGCCTGTTGTGGTTAATTTTATTTCGATGTTGCAAAGGTGCTTTCAATCATATCAACCAAGCCTTGTACTGTACTTGGGCGGATATCAGAAGTAATTGCTTTTACAACCTGTCCGTTGTTTATCAAAAGTGGTGCTGGTACGGTAGGAATGTGTGGTTTGACGTACTTGTTGCGTAGCCACGAATTGTTTGAATTCTTAGCGTCAAAGCTAATGAAGGTATACTTTGTACCCAGCGTTTTTTTTGCACCTTCAAAGATTGGCTTGAATTTTGTGCATGGTGGACAACCGGTTCCAAAGTAGGCCAAAAGAACTATCGGACCACTGTTTTGATCGGTTATTTTTTGCTCTATTTCTTTTGGTGTTAATGCATATGCTACTGTTGCTGTGAGTAGAGCAAGTAAGATTGCTAAACGAATCTTCATAAAAACCTCCCAAGATTTGGTTTGAGTTATAACCTCTAACATATGTTTAATTCTACTATGAGTAGTATTTTGTGTAAAGTGTGCACCTTTTTCCTATTTGTATTTATATTTATTTGTTATAAGAGTTTCTGAATTTGCTGTAACAGCTGATTCTTTGACATTATTGATTTATACCGGTAAGATGAGAAATCGTTCTTGAAATAGAAAATATTTAAAAAATATCTGTATTACACGCATTAAAGGTGGTGATTTAAGAAATGTCAAAGAAGAAGGTTTATAACATCGAAATTCAGGTTACCAACAATCTGGAAAGAAGCCTGAAGCAGCTCAAGAAAAAGATTGAGCGTGAAGGTGTTGTTCGTGATATGAAACGCCTCGTTTATTTTGAGCCTCCAACACAAAAGAGGCGCAAAAGAATGATGCGCGCGATCAAGAACAATATCATCAAGATGTACGAAAGTATGCTGTAATCACAGCATGGTCGTAAATTCTTATGAATAGATCAAGATCAAATGACGTGAAGAGGGAACAGAAAAAGTCCCTCTTTTTTCGTGAATTATCAACATTTTTCCAGGAACTTACGCATGATGAGCCGTCGCTAAGTTCGCTTTACATCAACCGTGTTGATTTGTCGGCAGACGGTGGCATTTGTTATGTGTACTTTTCATCATTTCAGGATCCTGGCCAAGATGTGTTTAACCAGCTTTTGCCAACGCTTAAGTTGTACAAACCATCGATGAGAAAGGCGTTTGCTCACACATTGCGTATGCGTTATGTGCCCGACTTTATGTTTGTTTATGACAAAGCAAAAGAAAAGGAGCGTAAAATTAATGTTCTGCTTGACCAGGTTCAACAAGAACTTGATCAGCAAGAGCATGATGACGCACAACAAGAAGAGGAGTAGGCATGCAAGAGGATTCAATCCGAGCTGCTCACAAAACGCATATGGAAGAGCAATCATCCGGCCAAGATCGCATTCAAAGTGCATTGATGCACGTTGTTACTGAAGAGGCTCGTGCACTTGGTCACGCAGTTGCTCATTTTCCTGATAACGCTCATGAGTTGGTTGAAAAAATTATCAACACCACCGGCAAGGTTATTTTTTCAGGTAATGGAAAATCAGGCATTGTTGCACAAAAGCTAGCAGCGACATTTTCAAGCTTAGCATTGCCGGCAGTATTTCTGCATCCGGCTGATAGTGTGCATGGTGACTTGGGTCTTGTTCAGCAGGGCGACTTATTTATTTTTCTTTCAAAGAGTGGTACGGGTCTTGAGTTTGAGTACATGTTACCGCACATCAAATCACTTGGTGTTTTTACCAGTATGATTACTTGCCGTCATGGACAGCTTAAAGATATAGTTGACCAAACAATTATGCTTCCGCTTCAACACGAAGCGTGTTCACTTAATTTAGCGCCAACAAGCAGTACAACGCTGATGAGTGCTTTTGGTGATGCGCTTGCCGTTGTTGCAAGTCAAGCCAAAAATATTGGCAAGGACGATTTTGTTCGTTTGCATCCTGCCGGAGCATTGGGCAAGCAGCTGCTTTGTAGTGTTGAAAGTTTTCTGCACGAAGGTCTTGAACTTCCAACAGTCAGTGAGCATGCGTCGTTTCAAGACGTTTTGACTGCTATAACACAAAGAAGGCTTGGGATTGTTATAGTACTTGACCGGGCAGAACAGATGTGTGGTATCATTACCGATGGTGATGTACGCCGCGCATGCGCTTTAGGTGCGCATGTTTTTGATAAAACCGCTGTTGAGCTTATGACGCGTAACCCCAAGACAGTACAAGTTGGAGCATTGGCTTCAACAGCTTTGCAGATTATGGAAGACTACAACATTACGACGTTGCTTGTTATGGATGGCAATCAGCTGCGTGGTGTGGTGCACATCCATGATTTAGTTAAGGCAGGTATTAGTAGTTAGCGTGTATGAATATATCATTTTTCCTTGCGTGGGACGTCTGGTACGTTGCCGTTTTGGCGTTGTGCTGGGGGTCATTTCTTAATGTATTGGCCTATCGACTTGCGCATGACAAAAAGTTAATCACAGCTCGATCATATTGCCCATCATGTCGAAAATCTATAGCTTGGTATGACAATATTCCTCTGTTGTCTTGGTTGGTGCTTGCTGGTAAATGTCGCAACTGCAAAAAGCCAATCTCATGGTTATACCCATTCGTGGAGTTACTGACCTTGGTGCTCATGGTTGGGCTATATTCAAAGTGTTTTTACTCGTTTCCGTTGGCAGGGTTTGAGGTTGATGTTGGCTTTGTTTGTAGCCTCGTTTTCAACAACTGTTTTGCTTATTTTGTTTTGCTGAGTGCTCTGATTGCGGCAACACGCACTGACCTTGAGGCGATGGTTATCCCCCAGCTTTTTAGTGTCTGGCTTGTACCTATCGGTCTGATCTGTTCATTTTTTGGGCTCACCCATATAACGTGGATTGAGAGTATGATTGCTACACTGCTTGGCTATGGTGTGTTGTGGGTTACAGCCAAAGCCTACCAATATTATGCTGGCCATGAGGGCATGGGCGAAGGTGATATGGAACTGCTTGCTATGATTGGTTCGTTTCTAGGCGTGCTTGGAGTATGGACAAGCTTGTTAGTTGGTTCTGTTGCTGGTGTTGTGTGTGGATCGGTGTATTTGTTTGCCGCCAAAAAGGGACGCAAAACGAGAATCCCGTTTGGCCCCTTTTTAGCACTTGGAGCAGTGTTGTTTTTGTTCTTTCAAGATTTAATCTTGATGATGCTCTTTTAGAGCAAGTAAATTTTTGATTCCCTGCTTAGTTGCAGGAGAGTCAAGCATAGTTTTTGAATCTTTTTTATCCATGAGGCGCTTGCAAAAGTCACTCTTGGGTTTAGTAAAGATGTCTTTGCCAAAAATCTCTAAACAATCAGCATATATTTTTGAGCGTTGTTCTGATGAAAAAGTCCACCAATGTTCGATCAAAAGTTCTTTGAGTTGCGTTTGTGAAGTTTGCCTACGGTCTTTTTTTGCATACGGTTGATAGCGGGTATTTTTTTGTTCGTTTTGCGGTGTAGTGGTTTTCAATTCATTTATGAGCACTGAGATTTTTTCAAATGGCTTCATATAGCGAACGCTAATATTTGATGGAAGTTTATTTTCGTTACCAGGTACTATTTTTATCGCCTTGTACTTTGTCATGGCATGTGCTTGTGAACAGAGTAACAAAATAGCTGCGCAGGAGAAGGTAGTACGTAATAGTTTCATGTTAGTTTCCTCGTTGTAGGTGTAAAGGTTGTTGTAAGCAGCCAAGAATTGTTTCAGGTCTTTGATAGTTGGGGTCTAGGGTATGTAGTATGTCTGGGTTTATTATGCCTGCAGTAAGAGGGAGTAACGCTTCTTTTTCTTCGGGCTGTAGGTAGTTCCAGTGTATTTGAAAGGCTTGTATGATATCTTCGAGGAGGGGCACATTCTCGTTTTGACCACTTTTTTTGTGTGAGTATGGAGAGTTTCGGTAGATATGACCTTTTTTTTCTCTTACCATTTTACCGCTACCGATGGACGCGTTGTTGTTATGATATCTTTGAAGAAGATCTTTAAGCAACTCGTAAGAACTACGGCTTAGGTCTAGAGGTGGTATCTGTTCGGAGTGGTGGCTTTGTATAGGGGGCAAAAATCTATCAAAGGCTTTGTTTTCTGCTCCATAGCATTGTGGGTTCATGACTAAAAGGGCATATGCTATGAGTTGGTATATGTTTTTCATAGGGGGTTAACTTTCCATATTTGTTGCTTGAATGAGCTTGCTGCCAGCATTATGAAAGTTGAAACGTATAGTGTCTAATACAGCCGTTTTTTCTTGTGGGGTGAGAAACCCCCAATTATCACCGAGTGAACGATGCCACATCGTAAGGTGCTTCTCGGTAATTTCTTTTAGAGTATATGTGTGATATGGGTGAAAGCGGTTCGTTTCTAGGTTGTCAAGAATAGTAGTAAGAGTTGTAAGTATTTTGCGTAAATGAGGGTTTGTTTGATAGAGCAGAGTTGGTGTACGGTTTTCTTTGCTTGGGCCGTCTATCGACATTTCTGCGGCAGACGCTATAGAACTTGTTATGACAAGTGATGAACAGAGCAGGATTTTTGCGAGTGTGTTTTTTTGCATACGGTGCCTTTTAATTGATAAAACGCTTTTAAAAATAATGGTAAAAAAGGATTGAAAGAATAGCGCAAAGAGAAAAAATGTCTAGAGGACTAATCAACACCGTCTTGTGTGTGTGCAATTTTTCGTGCTTGGTCGATTTGCCAAATATCGGCTTTTTTGCTGGTTAGATTGCCAGCCGCCTTAACCAAAAACTGTTCACCGTCAGCGTAGGTGTTGCCCAGTTCTTCTTTTGAGGTTTTAAGTTTGCCAGTAAAGTAGTGCACGCCTTCTTGTGCACCGGCAAAATTAAAGCCATAGGTGTAATAAAAATTTTCTTGTTCACCACCGCCATGGTAACCGTCCGGTTTCCAACCAATACCATTTTCACCGATTAATACGTTTGTATAGTGACCATGCTCTGCGTAGTATGCCTGCAAAGCGGTATGCAGTGAGGCAAGGTTGACCATCACTTCTGTTTGACGTGCTTTTGCAAGGTAACGAGAATATTGTGGGAGAGCAACCGCTGCCAGAAATGCAACAATTGCGACAACGATCATCAGCTCGATTAGATTGAATGCATGCTTTTTCACAACCCTTATCCCCAACGTGATATTGGTAACCCATATATTTTTAGTCTATCACGTTCAGTTTGCCAACATCAATACTTTTTGCAAAATGGTTTGTTGTACTTTTCACAGTGCTTGTCATAGGCGATGCTTTTTTGTATTGTGGGGATGATGTTTGCTCGTCATCCTGGCCGCCGAGTCAGGATCTATCAAACGAAGTAGTTCTTTAAAAAGGAGAAAATCATATGTCACAAAAAGCAAAAAGTGCAGCAGACAAATCACAGCGAGCAGAAATAGTTGGCGTTGACTTGCCAGAGCTTATCAGGCGGCTGAATAAAGCATATGCAGACGAGTGGATAGCCTACTACCAGTATTGGCTGTGTGCAAAGCTGGTACGTGGCCCAATTCGAGCGCAGGTAGTTCTAGAGCTTGAAGAGCATGCAGGCGAAGAGCTCAAGCACGCGCAAATGCTTGGCGATCGTATTATCCAACTTGATGGTATCCCGTTGTTGACGCACGAAGAATGGAGTAAACATGCAGGATGTGGATATGATGCTACACAAAATGCCTATGTTCGTGCGGTACTTGAGGAAAACATTAAAGGTGAGCAGTGCGCAATTCGTGAGTACCAAGAAATCTTGAACATGGTTGATGGCAAAGACCACGTAACCGCTGATATGATTTTAGAAATACTCAAAGATGAGGTTAAGCATGAAGAAGATTTAACTCGCTTGCTTGAAGATTTGAACTCCATGGAGCAAGAGTGTAAATAAGCTACTGTGTGATTGCGCCAAAAATTTCTTTGCCCGTTTTTGCTTCAGCAGCTTGTAATATTTGGATGACTTGTGTGGAGAGTGATTTTTGAGTAAGGGTTTCAACAGGTGGTCGTCTTCTGTTTTTTCGTTCTTCCTCCAAGTAGGTATTGAGATCGTGTTCGTTTTTGTGTGCAAAATCTAGGGGTGTAAGGCCTCTGGAATTTAAGGCATTAACATTCGCGTTGTAAGAGAGCAGCAACTTTACAGAGTCCAGTTTGCAGCGTAAGGCTGCCCAATGCAGAAGTGAGTTTCTAAAGTCATCAACGCAGTCAACATCAAATCCATCTTGTTTAATAAGCATTGTAAAAAAGGTGGGGCTCATAGAAAGAACGTGATGAGCAAGCGTAGCTCCATGCTCTTTGGTTTGTGTAAAGTAGTTTACATTATGTTGTGTGAGCAAGTTGTTAAATGCTTTTATTTGATCAGCATTTTCTTGTTTGATTCTTTCCTTTAGTTGATACTCCATTCTGATGATTGCTTTTTGATCGCTTTTTGCTTTCTTGAGTCTTGCGATTTCATACTCAAGGTTTTCAGAGTATGGACGACAAAGAATAATGCTGAGTTGTTCAGCAAAGCTTTTGGTTGCAAAGCTGCTTGAAAAGCTCATTAAACAGGTGCAGAAAAATACTGCTAAACGCTGTCTTGTTCGGTTCATGATGAGCCCAATTTTTTTGAGGGGGGATTTTTTATTTTATTTGTAGCCTTCGGTTTCCAGTTCTTGGGCAAGTTCTGGTCCACCGCTACGCACAACCTTACCATCGCGCAGTACGTGTACAACGTCAGCGTTAATGTGTTTCAAGATTCGTGTGTAGTGTGTGATCAACAGTACGGCCATGCCTGGGTTGTCAGCTTTGACTGTGTTGAGCGTGTTGCACACAACTTTGAGTGCGTCGATATCAAGGCCAGAGTCAATTTCGTCAAGGATAGCTAGTTTTGGTTGTAAGACTGCAAGTTGCAGCATTTCAACGCGTTTACGTTCACCGCCAGAAAAACCGACATTGAGTGCACGTTCAGCAAACTTTGTGTCCATGTCCAACATGTCCAGTTTCTCGATTAGCAGGTGGGCAAACTGCTTGAGTCTGAGCTGCTTGTCAGTGCCATCATACTGGGCGTTGTAGGCATAGCGCAAAAAGTGCTTGAGGCTGAGCCCTTCAATTTCGAGTGGGCTTTGCATAGCCAAAAACATACCAAGTTTGGCACGCTTGTCTGGTGAGAGCTCGTTAACCAAGGTGCTACCAAACAAAACTTGACCATCTGTAACTTCATAGCGAGGATGACCCATCAATGTTTGGGCAAATGAGCTTTTGCCTGATCCATTTGGTCCCATAATGACGTGAATTTGGCCTGGTTTGATGTCCAAGTCAATGCCGTCTAGTACTGGTTTGTCTTCAATTGAAACGCGCAGATTCTGCACTGAGAGCAGGTTTTGACTTGCTGGTGAACTGTTTATATCCATAATTTATTATTTAAAGACCTTGTCTTTGTGATTTAACCCCGTTTTAACGCGTGTTTTACAAGTATAACGCGCTTTGATTGCTTTGCAATGGGCAGTATGAAGAGTACGATAAAAAGAAGGTAAAGCCTTGTAAGAGCGGTTTTTATTGTTGTTTTTGTGCTGAGTAGGGGCGTTTGCGCTCTTTTTTGGGGTATGGTAAAATATTTCTATATGTATATACAAATGGGGGTTTTATCGTGAAGAATATTATTTCAAAAACATTGCTGTTTTCTCTTGTTTGCACCCTTACACCCACAACGCCAACATTTGCTTTACCTGAGCGTCAGCAACAGCACGGGGCAGAGGTCCAGCAGCAAGCTTTGTCTGGATGGCAAAAATGCATGGTAAGCGCCTGGTCGCGCTCTGAAGCGGCTGGTGTTGGTGCTGCTTTAACTTGTTACTTACTTTCGCATGTTGTCAAAAGTAACTCTTTAACCCTGGCGTTAGTCGTGCTCAGTGGACTGTATGGTCTCACACGCTATGCAAAGAAGAATTATACGCTTGGAACGTCTACCCATTGCCAGATTAACGGAGTGAGTGCTGGATCTGCAGGACTTGTGTCGGCAGGGCTTATGTACTTAGTTGGGCTGAGTGTTTGGCGTGGAGTTGCCAAACAGAGCTGGTTAGATTTTGTTGATGTTGTGTTACTGGGCGGATTGAGTTACTCATTTTTTAAAAATATGCGTGATTGTTGGCAACTGGCACGATATGTTCATGTTCCCCTTAACGATTATGTTTACGAGCAAATAAATGGATATAATTTTTTGCCGTTTGACTGTCAAACGCAAAGGCAAACTGGATTTGATGAAGCTGGAAATGAACAATGGGGGCAGAGAAAAAATGAGACGCTGTATCTGCGAGCAGATGAAGCATACAGCAATGCCGCGCAAGTGCTTTCAAAAGATAAAATAACTCAAGGCATGCAGCCGAACTATCAATGGGAAACGATTGATGGTCAAAATTATATAGTTTCTAAAAGTGTTTTGAATAATTCTGGTGACTTTCTTGTCGAGTACATCATTAACGTTGGTTTTGATCGAAAAAATAAAAAAGTATCTCGAGATGACTTGCATTTGTGGAAAAAATGGCAGCAAGAATTTCTTGAACGGTCAGCACGTTTTGACGCTATTTTGGATTCTAATAAGACAGAAATTTTTAATAAACAGCAGTTTGCCAAAGCTGATGTTAGTTGTTGTGGTGTTTGTGCGCAAGAGTCGGATGACTGGAAAGACAAACGTTTTGTTTTAAGAAGTAATAATCAAGTGGCAATGTGCCACAACTGTATTAAAAAAAGATCAGTTGATTTTGATGCTGATCAACATAGCAATTCTGCTGGAAAATTTTCATCAGAAAAAGATTGTTTCTTGTGTCCATACAACAACCAGCAAGTGTCCCTTAGTGATCTTGCGTGGTACAGTCTTGCTGGGCAAAATGGGTAAATGGAGGTTATTTATGAAGAATGTCATTTCAAAAACGTTGCTGCTTTCATTTGCTTGCATGCTTATGCCGGTCAGCCCGGTCATGGGTACAGCTGCAAGACAACGGCAATCGTTTCAAGAAATCTTTGGGCAATTTGAAGGAAATCCTCAAAACCAACAACCAGCTCAAAATCAACAACTAGCTCAAGATCAGCAACTAGCTGATTTACGTCCATGGGGTTCGTATCCTCGTTTGTTGGCGACTGCAGGTGTGGCGTTGGGGGTGCTTAGTATGTTTGGTCTCGATCAATTACTGATGTTTTCTACGAGCCTTAGCAAAGAATATCTAATGTACTTAAAAAAATGCATGGACAAAGAGGTTTACGTTCGTTTTTGCTTAGGGGATTTGTTCCAGCGTCAACGTGCGTGTTTTGTAATTTGTCTTATATACAAGAGTGTATTTGATTACTTTACTTCATCAAGATTTTTTATGAGTCACAGACTAAGATCAAATAGCACAAAAAAAGAGTTATTTTATTATAGTGTTTCGGTTGGTCATGGTGCTTATATGGCGTTTTTGTCAGCTAAGTGCTTTAATACTGCCAGGTTGATTGGCAGGTTGATTGGAGGGGCAGGTTCTCCTTATACTCATTTAGCAGGCGGTAGTCTGTGGTATTTTATTGTGCAAGGAGTATATGATTCTTGTAGATTTGCTCATTTCGTTCATAGTAGGGCTTAGGTTTTTAGTATTCAGATTAAAAAAGAAGAGCCCCCGAAAAATCGGGGGCTCTTCTTTTTTACTTGTCTTTTGCGGTACTTCTGCCAATCAGGCCACCAGTTACACCGCCGGCAACACCGCCGATGGCTGCACCAGTTCCGCCTCCTGCAGCGCCACCAATACCGGCGCCTGCAGCAGCACCAATAACGGTGCCCACAGCGGTGCGTTTGTCTTTTTTGCTACAGCCAGGCAGTAGTGAAACTGCACTGATTAATGCAATAGATGCAAGGATTGCGATTCTTTTCATAAGTAAGTCCCCCTTTGAGAGTTGTGGTTAGTATGGTTTTTGCCATTTTTACAGCACACTCTCTATACTACACTGTATCAAAAAGGGGGTAGGAATTGGAATATTCTAGCTATTTTGCCCTGCTTCCATAGCGTCAAGTTCTTCCAACAACCGTCTCAAATCTTCCTCGTGTTCAACTTCATCCTTGAGGATATCAAGCAATATATCGGTTGTTACGTGGTCTTTGCCTTCAACCATGTTGAGCAATTCGTTGTAGGTTTTAATGGCGCACTGCTCGCCTTTGATGTTCTCGATTAGTACTGATCGGACGTACGAATCTTTGGTTGCATCGTAGCTGCAGCCTGCATACTTTGACCACTGCTCGTGCGAGATCAGCGGTATGCCGTCAAGTTGTACGATGCGGTCTGCAAGCATTTCAGCATGTTTGTACTCTTCTTTTGCGTGCTCTTCAAGTTCTTCAACAACTTCGGTACGTAGTGGGCCTCTGACCAATTTTGCACTCATCCAGTACTGGTAGTAGGCTATCCATTCGTCGGCAAAGGCCTGATTAAGTTTGGCAATAAGTTCTTGCACATCAAGATCGACAATTTCTTTGCGCTCTTGCGTGTGCAGGGCGCGGCGTGTTAGCGCGTCATGGTCAACGTTAGTGTGTTTTTTGTTGCCATGGTGCTGATGCGTGTGTTTGCGATGATGGCCATGTTTGCCTGTATGCTCCTGCTCGTAATCAAGTGGTTCTACATCATGATTATGTTGGTGATCATGGTGTTTGCCACGATGGTGTTGGTGGTGACGCTTGCCATGGTGGGTGTGCTTGTGGTCTCCATGTTTCTTTTTACCACCAGTGCAAGCTGGTAAAAGTGTAAGCAGGGCCAAGCAAAGCATAATATTTTTCATAAAACCGTCTCCTTGTAGTTTGAGGATACTATTTTTTTTACGGCTTTATGCTACTAAAACTTTGTGCCTGAGATGAAGGGTTTGATTATCGCATGCAGAGCTTGGTGCTTTTTGGGCAGTACGGGCAAAAGCGATACGTGGACTTTGGCCCAAAGCTTGTGCTACACAGGTGGCAGTATTTTTCTCGAATGAGCTCCCCTCCGCAGAGTGGGCAGCTTTGTGCCCCAATCAGGCGGACTTCTTGGCCACAATTACAGCACCACTTGATGTGGCTTTTGCGCAGTTCTTGGTTCTCATGTCTGAGGGTTGCCATTTCTTGTTGTTGTAGGCGTCGTTGTATGCGTTGGCTTCGTTCGTCAGCATCGCGGCCGGCCTGACCACCAACAATGCTACCGATCAGTCCACCGAGCAGCGTGCCTGTTGCTTTGTCATGTTTGCCGGCAACACTTGAGCCGATGGCTGCGCCTGATGCAGCGCCAACCAGGCGACCCTCTTGTTCGTGTTTGCCACAGTTTGGCAGGACGGTGAGTGCAGCCAGAAATACTGTCATGTGCATATGCTTGTTCATGAGTTAGTCCCTTTTTATTCGTCACTCCGGATCAAGTCCGGAGTCTATGTTTTTTGTGTTGCTTTAGATCCCAGCTCGGAGGCAGGGATGACGAATATTATATTTATAGTCTGTTAAAAGTCGAAAATTGCCGCAGCCAAGCTAAACAACCTAAATAAGAATAACGTTCTTTTGGGCGATCCACCCAGTTTGGTTGTTTATTTTGACTTTATAGAATTCATCGGAGATGCCATCAATGACAACTTCCTGTGCTTCACACAGTGAGCCAATGACGTGAAAGTTATCACCCGGCCCAGAGAGTAAGTTGCCTTTCTTGATAACAACAATGCCTTGCTGCTTGTAGTCGATGCCATATTTCAAACCGACGAGTGCACCGCTTGCGGCCAAGAATAAACAGCATGTACTGAGCACAAATTTGCGACGTCGTTGAAGAAAGTGTAGGGCGGCAAGAAACAGGAGCCAGAAAAATAAAAATGCAACCTGAAGCGAAAATAGAGGCATTGAGCGTAAGAGCGAGCGAGCTGAGCTTGTCATGGAACCAAGGAAAGAATCATGGCCGTGTAGTGCCTGTCCGTCGCAGGTTTCATGCTCAAGGTCGCTTTTGTTGTGTGCTATAACTTTTTTAAGAAAATCAATGTTGTGCAGTAGTTCCTCGCGTCCGAAGACACCCCACTCTTTTTCGGCCCTGCGCCAAAAAGCAAGTGCTGCACCATAGTTACCACGTTTGTATTCGCAATTACCCATGTTGTAGTTAACTTTGGCGTTTTTGGGGCTGATTTTTGCGTACAGTTGATAGGCGCTGTCATAGTCGCCTTTTTTGTAGAGTCCATTTGCTTGAGAAAAAAGTTTTTCGTTAGCATTTGGCTTAGCATGTAGCGGTTGTAGGGGCTGAATGGCAGTGGCAAATAAAATGAGTAAAAGTATCTGATATAATTTTTTCATAAGGCAAAAATGGTTACGGTTTTAAGATTAACTATTTGCTCAGAAACAAAAGCCAGTACTTTCCTTTTTTGAAAAGCTCGGCCAAGTTGTCGTTTTCATATGATTGGCGTGTAAAATAAACACGAGCGCAATCATTTAGGTAGTTTAAAAACTCCTCGACTTTTTCTTGCTCTACACCTTCTTTGAGGAGTGCTTGTTTGCATAAATCCTGCTCAAACTCATTTGAGGGGATAGAAAATTTGTGTGATAAGAATTGTAAAAAGAATTGGTAAAGAGCGCAAGTATCTTGGGTTTTTTCTAATTTTTCAAAGGTTTTACCAAATTGCGTGTATTGCTTTTTCTCATAATGCTTTTTTAAGAAGGGCAGGCGTGCAAGCGGTCTGAAAGCGCGAAGTGCATCTCTGCGGTACCATGCAAGCGGCAACAACAGTAATGCCAAAAAGAAGGTGAACGAAAACGATGGTGTTGATGTTTGTCTTTGGTAGTCTTGTGCGATGTAGGCAATATCGTCAATTGTTTGTTGTGTTTGCTCGTTTTGAGTTGGTTCAGGGCTTGTGTCTTCCAACTCTTCTTCCCGATCGTTGGTGGCAACAAGTGTCTGTCCGCTGTTGCTTTGCACGTGCAGTACGCATGGATTTGTGGTCAGTGTTTTGTATGAATTTGTTTGTGTGTCAAAGTAAGTAAACGTTTGTTCTTTGATTGTCCAGGTGCCTGGTTTACTTGCTTGTAGTACGTATTCAAAACGTTTTTTACCTTCAGGGATTTCAGGGTTTGAGCGCGGTAAGAAGTCAGATTTTGACGGGTATGACTTGATGTGAGCAGGCAAAGAAAGATCTGGGTGGTTGATATGTTCCACGTTGCCATAGCCATCAACTTCAAGCGTCAGCAGCACTGGCTCATGAGCTGTTGTGGTCTGTTTTTCAAGATGTGCAGTGAAGTTGTCAAACTGGCCAATGCCGTTTGCTGCAGGAGTATGTGCTGGTAATGGTTTGACTTCGATGGTCAGCGGATCTGATAACGTTTGTTTTTGTTCTACACGGTTGCTGAAGAAGTTATCAAGAAATGCTTCGTCAAAAAGACTACGTGAGCGACGTTGTTGGCGTGCCGGCATTTGAACATTATAAATAATCTTTATTGGTTCAATGGTGCGGGTGCCTTGCTGTGTTGGGAGTAAAATAAATTTCTTTTCGGTAACTTGGTAGGCAATATTGTTGATATATTCTTGACGTTGTGTTGGTTGTGTAATCTCTTTACGAATAAACCCATTGCAGGTTGGGCTGTCCATGCCTACCCCTAAAATAGGTCCGCAAGCATAAATCATGATGGTTAGCGTGAGCGGTTCCCCCATGACGATGGACGTTTTAGGTACATGTAACTTACAAAACACCTCGTGTTGGGTTTGAGCAGGCTTTGCGCCTTGCTGCTGCCTGCCGGGCATGTTGCCGCCTGCTGCAGGGTGGTTTTGTACATTGAGCTGGAGCGCATTTGACTGTGCCCGCGTTCCAATGGTTGTTACAGTTGCGGGCCCCAGTGTAAAGCTGCCTGCATGTGGTGCGGTCAGATGATAAAAATGCGTTGTGTCCGAAGTGAGTTGATTGTTGACCATGGTAATGTTGGTTGACCTGCTGGTGCCATGTATTTGAAACTGGTCAAGGCCGGCAACGTCAATATCGCTTGTATTTCGGTCTCCACCTTGCACATTTACTTTAAGCGTAAAAGTTTGGCCAGCCCCGACAACAAAGCTATTGCCTTGCTGGGTGGCATCTTCAAGGCCCAGAGTGACATTGAGTGCTATAGCCTGCCCAATACAGAGCAAGTAAAGCATAAAACCTGTTATTTTTACCGTGTTCATGCTCGATCTTACCATGGTTTTTGTCCCATTCGTAGGTTATTTTGTCTACCTTGTGTGTGATATTGCATGACCTGTTTTTGCAATTTTGACTCGTCGGCTTGCAGGTAATCAAGCACCCCATGAGCCTCTTTGCTTTTCTCACCTTCAGCGTCATGCTGGGCTTGAGCAGCGAAAAGGCCTTGATCAGAGCCACTTTCTCCTTGTTTTTCCTGTTCTTTTTCTTTACTATGAGAATTAGGAGCAGTAGTTTGATCTTCGTCTAATGATTGAGGTTTGTCGTGTTTTTGATCGCAAAATTCGTCTTGACCGCCATTATTACGTTCTTGTTGGTCCGTGGGGTTGTTATCCCCGCGGCTCTGTTTATCTTTGGACTGATCAGATTCTTGTTCTCCCTGATCGTCTTGTTTGTCATGGCCGGAGTCTTTGCTTTCTTGCTCGTCTGCTTCAGGTTCATTGCCTGATTGCTGATCTTGCCTGTCCTGTTCGTCGCGATTTGAGTTGTCTTGTTCGTCTTGCCCGCTACCTTGTTGATCATCTTGATTTCGGTCGTTGTTGCGATCCTGCTTGTTCTTTTTTGACTTTTTATCTTGTTTATTTTTCTTGTTTTGTTTTTGATCATTTTGCTCGTTGTCTGACTCGTTGTCTTGGCTGTCTTGCTGATTGTCTTGATCCTGGTTTTGTTGGTCATTGTCGTCTTGGTCTTGATCATTCTGATCGTTATCTTGGTTTTTTTGATCTTTGTTATTTTGTTTTTGGTCATTTTTTTGTTGCTGTTGTTGCTTCTTTTCTTCAAGCTTTTTGAGTAGTGTTTCGGCAGCTTTTTTATTGGTGTGTGTCATCTCGTCGTCTTCAAGGTCCAAATCAAGCAGTTCGTCATAGCGAGCGATACTGCTTTTAGCCGATTCAATTGCCTGGTCAAGGATCTTCAGATCAACATTTGTTTTGGCATCTTCCCACTTTTTGGGCAGTGCTGACAATGCATTTTTGTAGTGGCTGTTACCCAAGTTGAAAAGACTTTGTATTTTAAGTGCCTCATTGTTGCTGTGCTGCAGTGAGCGACCAAAGTTTGCGATAGCGTCAGCATATTTTCCTGCTTTGTAGGAGGCAACACCTAGGTTGTAGTTTATGTTTGGATCAAGTGGTTTGTTGACTTGTTCTTTTTGCAGCTGCGAGATTGCATCTTGCGCAGACTGTTTTTCGTACCGTTTGCCGAAAGGGTTAAGCCATGACCAATCAAAGCAGTGGACGTTTTGTGTTGTGGCCAAAACGAGCAGCAGTGCTATGCATGCACGACGTGCTAGCCATTTAGCCTTAAACACATTGTGGCCAGATTCCCGATCAGCGTCGGGAATGACGATTCTCTGTTTGCCGGGCTGGTCTTTTACGCTTTTGTCATCCCGGCCCCCGAGCCGGGATCTAGTCCTTAAAAAAATCATCATAAACACCTCCTACAAAATCCAATCCAACACCAATAATACCCATGCCGCAGCTAAAAAGAGTGGATATTGGTCTTCGTACAAGGAAAGCTTTTTATCCATAAATTTTTCTTTTTCAAAACTCTGTATTTTTTTAGTTAGCTGACTTAGATCACTGTCATCATAGCTGCAGGTCAAGTAAGTGCCATGCAAGCTTGAGCAGATATCTTTAAGAAGTGGCTCATTGAGTTTGGTCAGCGCGACTTTGCCGAACTCATCAAGTTCATGGCCGCGCTGGTTGCCTGCATGGTCAATAATTGGAATTGGTGCACCATCTGGTGTGCCAACACCAAGGGCAAGTAGCGTTATGTTTTCTTTAATTGCATGTGACTTGCTGCTGTCAAGATTTACTGAATAGTCTTCTCCGTCAGTCACCAGGAGTGCAAGCTTGTGTTTTTTGCCTTCAGTATTTTCAAAAATTTCTACCGTTTTTGAAAGTGCTTTGTCAATCGATGTTGTGCCAGATGAAATGGTTTCAACGTCAACGTGATCAAGAAACATTAAAAACGCTGCATGATCAGCTGTGAGCGGGCATTGAATAAAAGCAGAACCAGAAAAAAGAACTAAGGCAACACGTTCGAAGGTGAGTCGTTCAAGCAGTGATCGTATTTTGTGCTTGGCAAAATCAAGCCTGCTTGGCTTAATGTCTTTTGCCAGCATGCTGCGGGAGATGTCTAAAATAATGACTAGATCACGACCTTCCTGTTGAATGACTTGGTCTTTTTTGCCCCACTGTGGTTGCAGGAGTGCAAAAAAGATCAAAACAAGACTTGCGCTGAACAAAAATGTTTTGAGAGCGAGCTTTGCTCTTGAAAAATTTTTGAGCAACATTTTCTCATGCGTTGGATACACCAAGATGCTGACAATCTTTTTGATACGAACAAGATTGCGTACGACTAAAAAAATGCCAATCAAAAAAAGTGGCGCCCAGATGATTCGCTCAGCCCCAGCAAAATGGATGTTTAAAAAATTTATCATGATCTATAACCCCTGCCACATGAAAAATCGTAGAAATAACTCCACTCCCAACAAGCATAACAACATCCAAAAAAACAGTGCAAAAGCCTCATAGTAGCGGCTAAAAACATTTGTTTCTTGTTCAGTTTTTTCAAGCTTGTCAATTTTGTCGTAAATTGCACGCATGTCAGCTGGGTTGCGCGCCCTAAAAAACTGACCACCAGTTTTTTGTGCAATGTCTTGCAGAAGTGGCACGTTCAGGCTGTTTTGAATTGGTTGTACGCCGCCAAATGGATGGTAAATATAACCACCTTTTTCGCTGCCAATGCCGATGGTATAAATTTTAATGCCCAGGTCTTGAGCGAGTTGTGTGGCCGTTTCGGGGTCAATTTTTTCTGGTGGTGTTGGTTCGCCGTCGGTAAGCAGAATAAGTATTTTGCTTTTTGATTTGACGTTGCGCAGGCGGTTGATGGCTGTTGCCATGCCGGTGCCCAGCCATGTGCCGTTAGACTCAATCATGCCAATTTTTATGTTTCCAACAAGTTCTTTGAGCATGCTTTTGTCTAGTGTGAGTGGGCAGCGCGAGAGTGCTTCTCGTCCAAAAATAACAATGCCAATTGGGTCGTTGTCCCGTTTTTCAATAAACCGAATAGCTTCTTTTTTTGCAACTTCAATACGTGAGCGACGGTCTTTTAAATCGTCAAAAACTTGCATGCTTTCAGAAATGTCGATTGCCAGCGCAATGCTAATCCCTTCAACATTAATCTTTGATCGTTGATCAACATATTGTGGTCGAGCGATAAGCAATGCAAGCAGAAGCAGCAATAAAAAACGAGTAGCCGCAAGCAATTTTTGTCGATACGTGCGTTGGCCGTAGCCGGCTCGTGCAATTGTGTCTGCAAGTGGATATTGGTAGACTGGCGCTTTGTAAAACTTCATGTGATATAAAAAAGCGGCAAACAGGACAGGTATGGTTATGGCAAATGTGTATGCGTAGGCAAAATGTAACAGCATGGTCTCCTCACGTTGTTTAAACAAGGGACTATTTTATTACCCCTCCGTGTGACTGGTCAGCGTATGCTTGCAAGTAAGTCGTTGCAAGTTGTATGAACGCGCTGACAAAAATCTTTAATAGATTCTGACTGCTGGATGCAGAGTGGACTGCCAACTACAATTTTAACCTCACGAACAGAGGAATCAAGTAGAAATCGTTTTTTAGGGAAAATCTTGTGCAGGCCATCAACCATGACTGGAATAACAGGACGCTTGAGTTTTGCTGCCAGAATAGCAAATCCGGGGTTGAATGGGTGCAGTTGGCCATCTTGATGACGCGTGCCTTCTGGAAAAATAAGTAGATGGCGTGGTTTGTCTTTGAGCAGGCGTATTGTTGTGAATAGACTTTTTTTTGTATCTTCTGGGTTGTCTCGCTGTACACTCACGTGCATGCGTCCAATCAAAAAACCAAGAAGTGGAATTTTTTTGTATGATGCTTTGCTGATCCATACATGCGGATATGTGCCAATGATTGTTTCAAAAAGAGGAATATCAAGTGATGAGGTGTGGTTCATTAAAAAGAGTGCTGGGCTGTCTGGATATGATGGAAGTGGGCTTTGATAGCTTACTGAAATAGTTGCACCGGAGCCCCAGACAATAAGTTTTGAAAATATCCAGGTAACAAAAAAATAAAGACGGTTATCATAGCGTATCGATGCTGGCAGGCATGCAAGGGGACAGCAGCAGGTGACGATGAGTATACTGCCAATAATCCAGCAAGCATAACTGATCAGTGTTTGGAATATGTCTTTTGTTTTTTTGAATATTTGTTTCATACGTTTAAAAAGGGCGTCATCCCCGGTGAACCTCGGGGATCTCTTTTTTATGATATTTTACTGATTTTTTTGTACTTAATTTCTTTTACTTTCAATTTACCTGAGTGTTAACGTAGCTCCCGGCTCGTATCCCCTTGTCAAGCAAGAGGGCAGAGCCCGGGATGACAAGTTTCACAACGCTGACGTCATCCTGAATTTATTTCAGGATCTCACCTCATTACTCTCAAACAACGAACTAAACTCAAGGCTCTTTTCATACTTGCGGTACATTGTAAAAACCAGCGCAATCTCAAAGCCATACACTAAAAGCATGAGGTAGCGTGCGGCAATGATGATTACCGCAGACGGTGGCCATGTGTTTGCCGCACTTGCCGCTTGTGTGCTGCCAACGATGTGTAAAATTGTCTCAGTGCTGTAACCCGCAAGGAGTGTGTGGTGAATAACCCACTGACAAAGCCATGACAAGCCATAGGCAAACAAAAAGAGCGGCGCATTGTACACAACAAAGTTAACAGCTTTTTCAAGCGCAGCAAAAAAACTGCTGAACGAACGTGTTCCATCAAGCCAATAAAAGAGTGTGACCAGCTTAAGGTAGGCAATGGCTGCCAGTAGACCTGAAGGCGGCGTTGGGTATTGCGTTATGCCCCAGCTTGAGAGCAGGAGCAACACAAAGATTGAAAAAAGCATGAGCGAGAAAAGTAGTTGTATGTATTGGATGAAGGTTACCTTGAGGTACAACATTGATGGGATAATATCGTCAGACTCTCGCCGTACTAGCAATAAAAAACTTGTTTGCAAAACAAAGCTGACCGCACCAATGCAGCTGAGCATAAGTAGCAGCAGTGTTGAAGCGGTGCCATTGAGTGTTTCGGGTGCTTTGCTGAGCAAAATATCGCCAACAAGCAAGAAAAGAACCACTTCGCCAATGGCAAGTGCGCTAAAATGTGAAAATGTTACTTTAAGCGTTGAGTATAATCGTGTAATTGTTTGTTTGAACAATGAAAAAAGCTGTGCTGGAAAGACGATGGTTAATGCGCGTTGCCATGAACGAAAAAGTGGGTAGATCATACGGTTTGTTTATCCTGAAAAAAGAGTGTGTGGTAACTATGTTTAATTTTTGTGTACATGACCATGTAAAATGACATAGCCGCAGCATAAAATAAAAAGAGAAACATGGCTACAATTGAAAAACTAATGGTACCGGTACCAAACAGGTACATTTCCAGCCAAAACAGGAGCATGAACACTAATCCAAGCAGTGCCATAACCACCAAGATGCCAACAATGTTGAGAAGTGCAAAAAATGGAGCAAAGTAAATTAACATTTGTAGGCCATTGAGCAAGGCTGTACCAAAGTCTTTGAGGGTATTTTTCCCGTCAAGAAAAAATATAGTGCCTAAAAAACCAGCGAGTGATGCCATTTGTGCTGCAAAGCGCAGGAGTGGAATGTGGCCCATAATGCCCATGACAACCCAGAGTAGTGCTACAAGGCCCATGTAGGGGGTGTAGGTTATAAAGTAGCTGGCGTTTTTAAGTTCGTTTGATGGTCGTGCGCACAGCACGTAAAAGAATGTGAGCAAAAATGTTGAAAGTGTAAGGAGTAGCGCACCACAGACCATGAGTATTGTTGGCTCTGTGTAAAGATCTATGGATTGCAACGCTTGCCAGTCGCCGCCAAGTTTTACAATGCAAAATGGTATGATCACAATCGCTGCCAGCAGCCACCAAAAGTAGCGGAGCATAAGCTTGATGCTTGTGTTTAGGTTGCGCCCCGTAGCCCAAAGCAAGACTTTAAATTCACTTGGCTTGAAAAAGCTGAGTGATGCCTTCCAGCATGCAGAGAGAGTATTTGTCGCCATTGGTAATCCTTTCTATTATTTTTAAGCATCTAGTGTGCTTGCAACCTTGCAGCTTGAACAGTGCAAACTTGTTGTTTTGCTCCCGTCACTCCTAAAGTAACGCCCTCTAGTTTGACACGGAGGTTGACCTGGAGTCTGCGATCTACAGATCCTGAGAAAACCCTGTCGCTTTCGATGCCAACTCTCGTCATTCTCGATGTAACTCTCGTCATCCCCGACTCCGATCGGGGATCCAGAACTTAAGCACCCTTGTTAATCCAAAAGCATGAACAGATGCGCTAAACCATGTCAATAGGTTACTAGATTTGGCGCCAAAATGCAAAAAGGGAGCCCTGTTTAGGAGCTCCCCTGCAAAGTTGCGTGATAAAAAAGACTGCTAGTCGCGTGATTGTGTCTTGTTGTTTGGTATCACCAAGTTGCGTAAGCTTGAAACAAGCTCAGCAATGGTTTCTTTTATCTCATCAGTTATTGTTGGTTTAATAGGTGTTGTTTTAAAGTATGTGAGGGTCGGTATTCTTCTAACCTTACAGTCATCGTCAAGAGCAAAGATAAACTTACCACATGGGCTGAATGCAAGGTGTTTAACTTGCTTATCTAGTGGAATGCGAGCAAGCAGCTTACATGTATTTGACCATATATTAATGTTATAGATTATTGTGCATTCGTTGTCTTCTTCATCGCCTTCTTCATCGTCGTTGTCCGAGCCCCAGTCAGCTGTGGCAAAGTATTGCCCACACGGACTAAATGCAACAGAAAGAATATCTTTGTTTGTATGTTTTGCTTGCAGCATACTTGTAATTTGTGGGTCGGTAGAAGAGATGTCTTGGTTTGCTTGGTCAGTGGTATCAAAGAGTTCTGCCAGACATCTGTATGATGTTGTTGCAAGTAGTTTACCGTTGCGAGCAAAGTCGATAGAAAAGGGAACCCCGTTATTATAAAATACCTTGCATGGCTGGATGTTATCGTCTGTAGTGCTGAAAAGTTTAATTATGTAGTTGCTGGAGCAGACTGCTATAAACTCTCCACAGGGGCTAAACTTGACAGGTTTGAAAGATCCTTCATTGTTTCCAAGACCTATTATTTTTGTGATTTGATCTAGAGAGTTTGTATCTTGTGGATCAAAAGGGCGCAATTCACCACGATAGCCACTACAGTTTGGAGATGAGCTAAAGTAAATAAAAATTGATGCGCCTGCAGGACTAAACAATGCTTTATACCCCCAGCGTCCACCCGCATATTCTGGCGTGATGTGAGTGCTTGGTGTAATGTCCTTTACAAGGTTATTGTCCATGTCGCGTACTTCAATCTTATCTCGATTTGCTATGAGCATGTACTGGCCGCATGGGCTGAAGTCTAGAGATGTTAACACTGCGTTATTGTCATAGTCGAATGTTTTGAGCAATGTACCATCGTAGTCAAAAAATTGTACTTTCTTGCGATTGCCTGAGATGGTAGCAAAAAAGTCACTGGTTTTGCTCTGAGCAAAAAACCTTTCTCCCCATGCTAGTTTAATGGGTTTGAAAGCGTTGTCCTCTGCAAGGTACTTTTTGACCAAGGCAGGGTAATCTTGCCAGGTCATGGCTTGCGCAGCAAGATCTTGTAGTAGATCTGCTGGTAGGCCGTTCGTGTTGCAAAATTCTTGTAACTTTGGGTAGGAAGATCCTGCAAGGCTATATTTTTTAACAAGCGTTTCTAGGCAAATGTCTTTAAGAGAAGGGACGTTCTGCCGGCTGTTTTGTTCAACGCTTTGTTGCTCTTGGTTTTCTTTTTGCGCTAGACGATCCGGGTCCATGGCCTGTCCTGCTTGAAAGGACAGTATTGCAGCAAGTGCAAGGGTAAGAAATTGGTTACGATTTTTCATCACAAGCTCCATTTTTTAAAAGAATTATTGTTCGTTGCCTGGCTCGTTATTTGTAGTCAACACATTGCGTAGACTGTCTATCAAGTTGTTGATAGTTTCTTGTATTTTATCAGGCAGGGTTTTTGTTAGGTCTGTCAATTCTTGCATGCTGAGATTTTCAAAGTATTGTGGAGTTGGATAGATTTGAACAACTTTGTCTTGAGATGAGGTGTTTATAAGATATTGTCCATCTGGGCTAAAACAAAGAGCGTTGATTGGGTTAGTACAAGTGAGGGTAGTTGTGTGCGCCCAGGTGCTGCCCTGATACTGCCAAAGTTGTACAGTGTTGTCTGTTAATGGAACTGCAAGGGTTTGGTTATCATCGCTAAAAAAGGGCATGTCAATTATGTCTTTGTTGCCGATGGTGGTATCAAGTTTGAATGTTTTGTCCTGATACTTCCAAATTTGTGTTACATTGTTAAGTGTTTTAGATACGAGAAATTGTACATTTGGGCTTAGGGAAATAGCGGAAAAATTACCTGGAAGATTGATCCTCTCCATAGAGTAACTTTCATTGTTCCAGATTTCTTTATTAGGGTACCTTAAGAACATGATATTGTTAGCATTTTTGAATGTTAGTATTACTAGTTGGTTTTTATTTTCGCTATCAATAATGCAACGAACATCCCCCATCTGGCTACCATTGCAATATTCTATAGAGTGAGCAAAACCGCCACAAAATACATTGGTTGCGAGATTGAGTCTATTATAGACAGCCATGAAGCCATCTTTAAATATTGCTACCCAGATGCCGTTAGGTCCGTAACAGGTTGTGGAGGGATTGACATTTCCGGTAGTTGAGCTTGTACGATTGTGGAAATTATTAGTAGGCTCTAAAGCACCATCTTTGTAGCTGTAAAATCGTATTTCAGCGTTATTTTTTGTGAGTAGGCAATTATGTGAGGCGAATTGTACGGGGTTAATGAAATCCCCACCGTTAGTAGTAGTATCTAGTTTCCAGGTATTATTTTCGTATTTCCAGATATGTAGAATTCCTTCATCAGATCCGACTGCAAGATATTGATTGTCTGGGCTAAGGCAGCAACAATTAACGGTAGAGTCGTGCTTTAGTGTCATTTTGCCAAATTTATTTTCATGTGCTTTGAGTAGTTCAGGATAAAATCTTGAAACAAGTTCTTTTTTGAGCACCATGTGATTGTCACTTGGGTATTCTGTAAGGTTTTTAAGTTCTTTATGGTTTAATTTTTCCGTGCTGTTGATTATAGTTTGACAGCATATATCTTTTAGGCTGCGTGGCTCAAAGTACTTTGAAGCAACAACGTTAGAACATATTTCTTTTAAACTTTTTGGCTGAAAGTGCGCAATAGGATTTTGTTGGGCCATTTCTCGTTGCTCTTTTTCAGCCAGGCGCTCTTCGTCCATTGCCTGTCCGACTTGAACGCACAGTGTTGCAGTAAGTGCAAGGGTAAGAAATTGGTTACGATTTTTCATCATAAACTCCATTTTAAAAAAAAGGGTTAGTGTTAGCCGCGTGGCTTGTTATCTGTAATGGACATATTAGCTAGGCTATTGTCCACGTTGCTGATCGCTTCTTCTATTTTTTCAGAAAGCGGTCTTTCGGCTTTGAGTAAGTCGAGCAGCTCTTGTAGGCTAAGTTTTTCAAAATTTGGTGATATTGGTACTATTTGCACGGAGTTATCGGTGAATATTAGAACGGTTCCTTTGTTATGATTGAAGAAAAGGGCATCTTTAATGGTGGATTCGTTTTTTATTGTAGCAGCATTGTGCCATGATCCATCTTTCAAAGACCAGAGTTGTGCAAAGTTGTTGTTTGATGTAGTTACAAGATGTTTACAATCTTGGCTCAGATCTGCTGTATGTATTGTGTCTTGCGTGTTGATAGTGGCAACCGCATTACGCCGGCCATTAAAGATATGGGTTTGATTGTGCTCGGCATCGTTGGCAATAGTAAGTCTGACAGGAAGATGGAAGACCTCTTTATCCTGCCAATTTGGGTTTTCACAACACCAACTAGAACCGTTTTTTAAGCGTTTGAAAGCTATTCTCTCGCCACCCTGGGTTGCAAGGGTAATAAATAATTTTCCATGAGGTTGGGTGAATTGAGCATTGAGAAATTTGGCTCCATATGGTAGTTCAGGCAGGAGTGTGATGTCATGCTTCCAGGTATCATTTTCATATCTCCAGATTTGTACAGCAATATTGTCATGTTCTGTTGGGTATCCATACCCATCGTTGCCTGTACTGCTTTTCCATGGTTGTGCGCAATTTCTGCTGACTACTGCTAAAGATTTGCCATCATTGCTCAGCCGACAGCAGATGATTGAATGCCCAGCCTGGCATGTGATTGTAGCGTCTGTTGTTTCTAGATTAGCTCTAAATGCCTTAGTGAGCTCTGGATAAAATTTGGAAACAATTGCTTTTTTTAAGAAATCGGGGTTGTTTTTTTGTGCATCTTCAAACATTTTCAGATCTTGATAGTCCCATTCTCCAGCATTCTCAATAATGACTTTCCAGCATATGTCTTTCAAGCTTTCTGGCTGAAAGCGCGGAGTAGGATTTTGTTGGGTCATTTCACGTTGCTCTTTTTCAGCCAAGAGCTTTTCGTCCATAGCCTGTCCGGCGTTAAAGCTGAGTACTGCGGTCAGTGTTAGGGTAAGGAATTGGTTACGATTTTTCATCATAAACTCCATTTTAAAAAAAGGTTATTATTGGGTTGCCTGGCAACTGTTTGTTGTCTATCAGTCCAAAAGTTTTAACTTGCTACTCTGTATATATTATCAGATAGAAATTAAATTGCAAGTGGGTTAGGGCGGTAGGGATTTATGAAAATTGTATAGATGGCTGTTTGGGGCGACTGGAAGGTGGTATTGTCTATTGAAATGGTTTGATTTTGGCCATTTTTATTAATTCTCATGGGATACTCCATCAATTTATATAAATATTGGCAGTGGTAGTCCATATTTTCATGTATTTAGAAGGTTAGGGAAATGTTTAAGCGATATTATCAGGATTTAGAACAGCATATAAAAACCCAATCATATAAGACTTTTCATGTCATAACGCCTGATAATTGTCTTGATTTTGTTTTATAACAAAAAAAAGAGAGCCCGATAGCGAACGGGCTCTCTAACAAAAAAAGTTTTCTAAAAAAATCGTTATCAACAGTCACGAGACGGCTTTGCCGCTGGTGCTCAATGTATTATTTTTTTAATAAAATCGGTTAGTTTTTTCTCAAGCTCGTCAAGTATTGTTGGTTCAGGGAAAAAGGATGATAACTCTTCCAGGCTGAGACTTTCAAAGTATCGTGATGTTGGCAAGACATGTGTAGTATCGTTCAAAGTCATTATCTGAGTGACGCTAAAAAGAACAAAATTGTCATCAGGGCTGAATGAGCATGACATTGATTCTAAGGATGGATTTGCGGTAATAGTTTGCTCAGGCAGCCACTGGTTGTTTTTGTATCTCAAGACAGTGCTATGAAAGCCAAAATTTATGGCAAGATAGTGACCTGCAGGGCTGAAAGTCATCTTACTGACTCTGTTGTTGTGGATATTAGGTACTGCGGTTGCTTGCCATGTCTTGTTTTCATACGTCCAACATTGTGGTGAAGAGCCCTTAAATGTTACAGCAAGATGTTGGCCATTGTTACTGAATTGTATGCTATCTATTGAGTTTTCATGGGCAATAGTGTGGGTATGTTGCCATGTGCCGTCGGCCTGTGTCCAAATTTTTGCAACATCGTCTGATAGTGTTACAAAATGTAAGTTGTTAGGACTAAATTTTACTTTGCGAATGTTATCCTGATCATTAGTCAGAGAAGTATAATTAGTTTCCAAGGATACGCTCTTTGTAGATATGTACTCTGTGGTACTACTAATTTTCATAACATTGTCTATTTTGCCTACATGAATTTCGCGGTTATCTGAGTGACCTATTATTGATTCCCAGAACTCTGGTAGGACCTGAAGTTTAGGGAATGGTGAAAAGTATTGTAAGCCCTTGTTGCTGCATGTCCAAATATTTAGATTATTGTTATCATCAAGGCAAGCTACTAAATCATCTACAAACATTAGCGGATAGCAGTTATCTGGTGTTTGAATGAGCTCCCATGAATTGTTGTGATAGTTCCAGAGTTGTGCAGAACAACTCTGACTATTTTTAGTTGTTATAAGATAGTCAGAGTTGGAGCTAAACAGATGGCCCACTCTTTGATGCAACGTTGATTCGATGTTGCCTGTATTGACCCATTTGCCTTCTTGATATGTCCAAATTTGGTGTAAGTTGCCATTGATTATAATAAGATGTTTACTATCAGGGCTAAAATCCGCACATGCACAATATCGAAGGCGTAAGTCTATGGTTTTGGTAAGAACCCATTTATTGTCCTGATGCCTCCAAATTTGTGCAGGAAGCAAGAGATCACTGGTTATCATGTGTTTACCATCGGGACTGAATTTTGGATGGTCTCCACTTCTATGCTTAATAGTGAAGTCTCCAAATTTTTTTTTGTAGGCGCCGAGTAGTTGAGGGTAAAACTGAGAGACAAGTTCTTGAGCAAGTGTTTCTTGAAGCTCTAAAATATCCTTGAGAGCCTCATGTTTTTGAGCAAACCCTTGAATCGATTTGTAGTCGAATTTGGTTGGCAATAATTTTTGCGCACACGTGTCCTTTAAACTCAACGGCTGAAAGCGCTGCA